>PANU01000057.1 GCA_002707745.1 Flavobacteriaceae bacterium | reverse complement strand
TAGCACCATCATCACCTTCGTTTGTTTCATTGTGGGTACTTCCGCAGGAAAAAATCGCGAGAGAAACTATTAAAATGGTATTTTTGAAGAATAATAACCGCATAATTATTTTTGTGAATTTCGAATTTTTCATCGCTCGACGCATCATTGCTGCCAAAGACTATAAAAGTAGTATTTCGGGGCCAATTATAAAAATTGCGATCACTGCAATTGCACTTGGGATAATTATGATGTTAGTAAGTGTTGCTACCAGTATGGGACTTCAAAAAAAGATTCGTGAAAAGGTATCGGCTTTTAACGGAGATATTATAATTACCAACTACGATACCAACCAGAGTAACCAATCGCAAATTCCAATAAGCAAAAAGCAAGCGTTTTACCCGGTTTTTAATCTGGTGGAAGGTATAAAGCATATTCAGGTTACTGCTCAAAAAGGAGCTGTAATTAGAACTGAAACCAATTTTGAAGGGGTGGTTGTAAAAGGCGTGGGTACCGATTATAACTGGCAGTATTTTGAAGAGTTTCTTCGGGAAGGACGTCTTCCAAAATATACGAAAGGCGATTTAAACGAAGAAATACTAATTTCAGAATACCTTGCCAAGCGTCTGGGACTCCAGTTAAACGATAAAGTGATCACCTTTTTTATGCAGGAAGGGAAAACACAAAAAGCACGTACCAGAGGATTTGACATTGTAGGAATTTATAACAGCGGTTTTCAGCAATTTGATGAGCAATACCTCATTGCAGATATTAGGCACATACAATTCCTTAATAAATGGGAAGATGACCAGATTGGCTCTTTTGAAGTGTTTGTAGAGGATTTTGATGCTATAGATGCGGTAGGTGGCAAGGTGTATAAAGCTATAGACAGCGATCTGGATGCAGTGACCATTAGGCAAAAGTACGGGTCTATTTTTGAATGGATCGATTTATTCGACTTTAACACGTATCTAATTATAGGGATTATGATTCTGGTTGCGGGTATTAATATGATTACTGCTTTGTTGGTACTTATTTTAGAACGCACACAGATGATAGGAATTTTAAAAGCCCTGGGTAGTAGTAATTGGAGTGTGCGAAAAGTGTTTTTATACAATGCCATGTATTTAATACTAGTAGGGCTTTTTTGGGGAAATGTAATTGGTTTGGGATTACTCTTCACACAAAAATATTTTGGACTTTTTCCCTTAAACCCAGACACCTATTATGTGACCAAAGCCCCCGTTTACCTTGATATTAGTTATATTCTGGCATTAAACCTTGGCACGTTTGTATTGTGTCTGGTCATGTTATTGCTGCCCAGTTATATTATATCGAAAATTTCTCCTGTGAAGGCAATTCGGTTTGAGTGATGTAAGAGAATTTTAATGCAAGGGTTCCTTCAGTTTTTTGAATTCTGCCATTTTTATAAATATTTCAAAGCAATTGAGCCAGGCAGCTATTTAAAATTTATGATACCTGTGTGTAACACAACAGCCGTTTAATCACAGATTAGAAACTTCACAAAGCAGGGTTTATTTTTTTTTGTGAATTGCTTTCAGTTCTTTAATTTTAGAGATAATTCGCAGTGGCACCCGTTTTATTTTGGTTACTTCAGCAGTTGTGAATTGCTTTCAGTTCTTTAATTTTAGAGATAATTCGCAGTATGTATAAAATTGTTAAAGTCGGTGAGGCAGTTGTGAATTGCTTTCAGTTCTTTAATTTTAGAGATAATTCGCAGTGAGAGGGTAGAAAGGTTTTCTTTGCAACCTGTTGTGAATTGCTTTCAGTTCTTTAATTTTAGAGATAATTCGCAGTGACATTTACAATGCAAACGGTAGTGTGATAGTTGTGAATTGCTTTCAGTTCTTTAATTTTAGAGATAATTCGCAGTCGCTTTCGCGTAGTGGTATCCAATTTTCCGGTTGTGAATTGCTTTCAGTTCTTTAATTTTAGAGATAATTCGCAGTACCGTGGGTATGCAAAAGACCTGGAAGATGGTTGTGAATTGCTTTCAGTTCTTTAATTTTAGAGATAATTCGCAGTTTGCACTGCGGTTACAATAAACCTGTGCCCGTTGTGAATTGCTTTCAGTTCTTTAATTTTAGAGATAATTCGCAGTCGTCGAAAGCACCTTTTTCTATTTCTTCTTGTTGTGAATTGCTTTCAGTTCTTTAATTTTAGAGATAATTCGCAGTGCTTGCATCCAGGTACAAGGTATTCCAGTGGTTGTGAATTGCTTTCAGTTCTTTAATTTTAGAGATAATTCGCAGTACCGTGGCCGCTTCTAATAGATTGGCTTTAGTTGTGAATTGCTTTCAGTTCTTTAATTTTAGAGATAATTCGCAGTGCCTTATGGTAACTCACCACAACAAAGGATGTTGTGAATTGCTTTCAGTTCTTTAATTTTAGAGATAATTCGCAGTCAAAAGATAAAGTATCTTGAATGGGGTCGAGTTGTGAATTGCTTTCAGTTCTTTAATTTTAGAGATAATTCGCAGTAAGAAAGACGTTAGACAATTAGATGCTTTTGTTGTGAATTGCTTTCAGTTCTTTAATTTTAGAGATAATTCGCAGTATACCCGCCGTAATTGGCTGGTATACTGTTTTTTAAATACAATCATAGGATTAAAATTTGAATCTGTTATATTAGATTGCGACTGTCAGCCCGAAAGGAATTTTCATTCTGATGGACGCTCGACCAGACAATTTGAATTCTAGAATAATTCTAATTGCTGGGTGGGAGTTTCAGGTTCTATTTCTTTTTGACCGTGAAAGAGTTCCATCATCCCGAATTGTTTATCTGTTATTTGCATAATGCATACTTTTCCTTTTTTCGGCAAGTTGTTCTTGGTTCTTTTTATGTGAACTCCACTGTTTTCCCTACTGGCACAAAAGCGCACATAGATGCTAAACTGAAACATTCCGAAACCATCATTAATTAATTTTTTTCTGAATCCCGCTGCGGCTTTTCGCTCTAAACGAGTTTCGGTAGGAAGGTCAAAAAATACGAGTACCCACATAGATCGGTATTGGTTTAATCTTGAAAAATTACTTTCAGAAATCATTTTACAAGGTATTCAGCACAAATTTTGGATATAGAATTTTTCGGCTTTCACCTTTAAAACAATCATATAAACTTGCAGTAGTACGGCTCATAGCTGTCATTAATGGGCTCCATTTCTCATCTATAAGTACATCTAATGCAGGAATTGTGAGCAACTGGGCCTTTATATTTTGGGTGAGCTCTTCAATATTAGCACCTGTTTCGGTTATCTCATATACCACTGCATCCACATAAATGCGATAGGGCTCCATAATATCATCGGCCAGGCAAAATGGGTTGTACTTATTCCGATGAAAAACACCCACGCTGGGCAACATGCCACTACTTACTAATGCTCTTGCTGTAATCGCCCTTAAAATAGCATAACCATAATTTAAAAGGTTATTAGGCGCTATCCCTTTCTGATTACGCCCAAATTCTGGAACTAAATCTTTATAAATATTTTGAAAATAATATGCCGCTGCAATTGCCTCGTGGTTTTGGGTATCGCCACTTTTTACCTCTTGTGCCCATCTTTTTAGTTTTAAAGCATTCAATCCTCGACCTTCTAAGTGTACTGCTTGATTTTCAATTTTTGCCTGTACAGTTTGTTGCCAAAGATTCTTTTTTAAGGGCTGGCTGGCGTTAAGTTGGTGGCGCATACGCTCTGTTTGCTCTGTGTGTCCCACTAAGGGTTGCAGTAACGAACAGGGTAAATGTTGTTTATCGCAGGTGATTACGGCAGTCTTGTTCTGTACAAGTTTCATTAAGAGCCCGTTGGTAATTGTGATTTGGGGGTCTTCCAGAATGACATAGCCTAAATCTTCAATTGGAATAGTAGCTTCCTTTTTTTCTTCATCAGGGAAGTTTGCCACCAACTGTTCATTACGCGTGCTGAGGTAAGCTGGATTGCCGAAAAAGAGGGTTCGTTTTATCATGACTTTAATATTCTCCTATTTGCACTATTTCGCCTATATGATTTAGTCTAACTTTGATGATTTTACTAATCGAATTAGGATTACGCTTTCTATGATAAACGACTTCATTTAATTCTTTAGTGGTAACTAATGTGGTTTCTAAATGACGCCTGAACCAATAATCTTTTGAACCTATTTTCTGAACTCTAAATAGATTTCTACTGATTAACTCTCTATTTGCATCATCATATAAATCTATATTTAAAGGGTCAAAATCTTCATTTGGGAAGACAAACATTTCATTTTGTTTTAAAGTGAAAAGAAATTCCCAACCCTTGGGATGATTTTTTTCAACAATTGGCAAACCATTGTTTTTTCTTATGACAGCTTCATAAAAGGAAACAACCTCTTCTTGCAAATTTCCTTTCTCGTCTTTATAAATAGCAACGTGATGATTATTCCCAGTGCTCACATAATCCGTGGGAACTGTATTGCCTTTTTCATCCAAGACATCATTACCCAAATGGTCTTTGGCAATATGGAGTGGTTCTGCATTGCTGACTCCCGAAATTGTAACTCGTTTAATTGAAATACCTTTTTCTTTATTGAGCCAAATGGGGTTTTCATCTAAATTTGAAAAGGCTGCTTTTTTCTTGCCGTTGTATTCTTTTAGACGTTCCTCCAGTATTCTTTTAATGCCTTCATCTGTTACTTTATCAATTTTAAGGTCTGGGGTAATTACCTTTCGTATTGTAAATTGATGTTGCAGTTGTTGCGTTTTTACTTTGTCAGGTACGTTTGTTTTTTCATTAATAAAAATGGGGTTTTTGGTCAATGAATTTTTTCCAGTAAATGCCTTTTTGGCATCATGGTTATTTTCTGAAAGTCGTTTTAAAAGTGCTTCTCGATAAATTGGTTTTGTAACTGTTTTTATTTTTTCTTTTGAAAAAGAACCGTTTATTTTTTCTTCTTTTACTTCTGGGTAAAATGATTTTCCATAGATGGTTTCTTTATGAAGTTGCCCTCTTGGTGTGAGTTCAGTTTTAGTCTTGAAACTATTGTTACCCTTTATCTTAATCTTATTTTTATTGCGAGTTACCACTTTGTTTTTTGCTTTGTGGGAAACTAAAATAGAAGCTAAGTGGTTTTTTGATTCTTCTCTTATGTTCTCAAAAGGTTTGTGAAATTTACGCCCACCTTCCTTATCTCGATAGGTGTATTTTTTTTCTATGCCATATATATCTCCTGCTTTTTCACTTTTAGCGTGCATATTGTTTAAATATTGAATAAAAGCAGGCTTTGTAAATGCAACGGCGATTGCATCCATAGCATGGTGGCGATGATCATTTCTTTTAGTCCAATCTTTTATCCTTGCCAATGCCTTTCCTTCTTTATTATAATCATAATATGTAAGTCCTAAGACTTCGTATTTATCCCAATTGAGTTCTTGTAAAACGTTTATAAGTTCCCAATCGCTACGCAGTTTACTAGTAATCTTCCCAGATGTGGAGACCACTTTTTTTCTCGTTAATTGTTGCAGTATTTCAGTTGCTTTGCGAGAAATATATGCGGTATTTCCCAAATCCCGATTTAAAAAGCCTTCGGGAATTTCTGTCTTGGTCATCAACAGTTTTTTGCGCTTTCCGTATTTTATGCCATTAGCTTTAAAAATTTCATCAGTTCGAGATTTAAAATCATCTCCCCAACCTTTACGTCTGCAATATTCAATAGCGGTCTCATTTCCTTTTTCGAGGTTTACATCTCTCAATTCTAAGGTTTTGTTGGAAAACGAATCATCAAATAATACTGATTGTGGGATTATGTGTTCTACATCAAATTTCTTGGTAAAAAGCTCTTCAGGTTTTATGTAAGTGTTAGAATAGAGTGTACGAAATCCATTGGATTTTAACTCGAGATATAATTTGTATTTTATTAAATCTTTTCTACTAACATAGGGTAAGCCAAATTCCTTTTTGATTTTATCTCTAAATGCGATATGGTCTGTGGTAGCTTTGGTAATTACCTTGATCAATTCATTTCTTTGCTTTGCTGTCTTTTTGAGTTCTCTTGCAAGTTCGACTCTAATTTCATCGGGTTTACCCATTTCTGGATTCTCAATCACAGCATTTACCACGTGTATCATTTGGTTTAGAATCTTTTCGACCACGGGGTTTCGTAGTGAATTTTTCTTTAAAAGCTCTAATTTATCAAGTAATATTCTCTTGTTGTTTTCTTCGGCAGTTAAGGACTTGGAGTGATTGTATCCCGCCAAAGCACACGCCTCACTATAAACTTTGCCTTCCTCTAAATAGGGATATATTTTACGTAATGCCCGCACACTTAAATTTCCATAATCCTGTTGAAAGTTGACACCTACAAGTAATTTGGCGTGCTCCTTTTTAAAGCCGAAGTTTTCTTGTAGTTTTTGTTCTAGGCTTTCTGTTCCCGTTATTGAGCAATCATCTTCATAAGAATATAACAAATGCCACAACTCGTAAGCCGGTTGTTTGCTAAAATCATTACCCGTTAAAGTATAATCCATTTCCAGGATTTGTGGTTCAACTCCTATTTCAGTAAAGCAAACCTTTAAACTTTTAATGAGTTCTTCATTGGGGTTACTGAATTTGAGTTTATCATACCCTTCAATTTCAGTAATTTTTTCATAAACACTTAATAGTACAGCATTGGTACTATTACCTTCTACCTTTTCAAGATTTACTTTCCACTTTCCTTTTGGTATATCTGAATTTTTTATTAAAAAATTTATGAGCTGGCTTGCCGAAATATTATCTTTCCAATTAAGATACTGAAACAGCAATTCCCTTAAATCTTCACCTAATTCAACAATTTCTTTTGTCTTTTCGTTTTTTAAAATAATATTATTGATATTTTGCCAAATTTTAGAGTGCTGAAAAACAGGTGAAGATTTAGGCGCAACCCTTGGGCCTATTAGCTTTTTCTTTAGCTCTCCATCTGTCATTACTTTGCGTTCCACACCTTCTAGTTCACAAATGTTTATAAGTCCCTTTTGTGATTTTAGCTTGCGCTGGTAAAAAATCGTAATGTTTCTAAGTTTATCTTTAATTTTCTTATTTAATTCTGAATAATGTTTCGATTGTTCTTTCCAGATAGCATCAAATTCATCCATATAGTCCTGTCTATAAAAAACTTGATTTTTTAAGGATGCAAGGGGGTTTTGTTTTAGTTGGTTGTATTGAAATTGTCCAACAGTAAGATCATTAAAACACAACTCTTTACTACGGTCGCTTATAGCACCCAAATAACCACTTGACTGATTGATTTGATTGTTTATTTCAGTTAAAATATATGCTACTTGCGGTAAGGTAAGTTGCTCTGTTATTGCCTTGTTCCGCCATTCATACTCTTGCAGCTTTTTGTTTTTCCCTTTGTTCTCTGCTCTCTGAGTTTTAATAGTCTTTTCAAAATACTGTCCTGTTGCTGTTTTGTTTAGACCTTCAAGAGCTTCTTTATGTTTTTCAGTCAAGTGTTCCTCATAAAATTGTTTTTGAAAGTCCCATATAGCATTAAACTCATTTTGCAAATCTGACCTGTAATAAGTTGGTAGCATTTTTTTACCTTCATTTAATAAAATAAATGAAAGTTGCCCAGGTAATAGCTTTTCATTTTCAAGGCGTTTCGCAACTGCCATACCGTCAATAAGTTGTCCCTCTTCTTGGTTTTTTGCTTTTCTACTGCTTTTATAACCTCGTTTTTTATTTATCATTAAAAGAACACGAGCGAAATCTTGTTTGGACAACTTTTCTGATACTGCTTTCGCTCGCAACTTATATGTGCTGTGTGTATCATTTCCGTTTTCAGAAAGTGGCGTTTCATCTGTAATAAAACCAATAGACTTTAAAGTGTCGATCACGGCAGCCCTTCTCATTTTATAGCGATGCAGGTTTCTTCGCATTCCCCTTTTTAAAGTTCGATCTGCATTAATAGTAATACTCTGTCCTTTTTCAAAACTAATTTGTTCATCTGTTGAAAGTGGAACCACTCGAACACCTGTTTTCACTATAAATGACATCTCTGTCTCGTTTTCTGCTTCATTAACAAATGCCCAACCTATTGAGGTGGTGCCCAAATCCAATCCTAATATTCTTTTCATAATAATATATTTTTTATAAAACTATTATTTCATTTTTTTTCTTTTGAGGTTATCCTCATTTTTAGTAACTATAAATTTTGTAGATTTACAATCTGAAAGCAATTCACAATAAGGACTATTCCGTTGTGAAAACATTCAAGGTGGTAGATTTATATCTATCACCTTTCTTTTTTAAATGTTTTCGATTACTTTTTATAAAATTAAAAAGTTTGAGGTTTTGCATAATAAATAGTGCAATACCTTTTCAATCTTATTTTTAATTTTTAACAAATTTTGTGGGGAAGACACACAAAGTAAGAAAAATCTTTATATAAAAAAAACCGAAACAAATGCTTCGGTTTATAACGTTTTGATTTTAAGCGTTAAAGATTTCTACAACGTAAACTTATTATTATTTACAAAAAACAGTGCGTTCACAAAAAACAGCTTTCCGTTTTCCCAGAAGCTTCTAAATAGTACATCGTCTACCATATAGATAACGCTACCACTGCCTACTCTTGCTTCTCCAAAAACCAATGAATTTGTAAGTTTATTTTTGGCGTCTTCCCCAGAAAATCCAGCTACCGACATTGGAGTTTCAATATACCCAACGTTGTAGCCGTTTTCTAAAAATGAATACGAAGCACTCCCTAATTTTAAGCTATAATACGTATCACTATATCCAAAAGCCATTGGGTGGCTGGGGTCTATTTTTACTTTATAAATACTTCCTGTAATAAGATTTTTTACATGGGTACGTTCGCGTTGATCGTAGGGAGTAAGGTTTCCTTCACTTTTATTGGTTTCCCCGGTGTCGTTCGTTGTATCTGTTGAAACATTGTTTTTAAGATCAAAACCATCCAGGTCTGTAAAGCTGTTTATGGCACTCCCAATGGCTATAATTTTTCCCCCGCGTTGTACCCAGGTTTTCACAGCATCCATAGTATCACCTTTTAAACTGGAATACCAACCACTAGGCAGAACCAACACATCAAAACTATGGAGCGTAGCTGCTTTAAAATCGCCCGTATCAATTGAAGTAATAGGGTAGTTAAGTTGTTGTTCAA
Source organism: Flavobacteriaceae bacterium (assembly GCA_002707745.1). Classification (GTDB taxonomy): domain Bacteria; phylum Bacteroidota; class Bacteroidia; order Flavobacteriales; family Flavobacteriaceae; genus Marinirhabdus. The sequence continues at coordinate 28,200 of PANU01000057.1, read as the reverse complement.
AGAAATGCCAGATAGCGCCATAGTTTAACGAAGAAACGCCATTGCCACGTAAAACAGCAATGCGCTGGTTGTTAATTAATTTTATGTCTGGCGACCCAAAATCGGTTCTGGTATCTCCAAAGCTGGTGTTGGATGCATATAATTGTCGGTTGTGCTTGTTGGCGATTTCAACTACTTTTTCGTTGAAATGGTCATTTGTTTTATTATCACTTTTGGTAATGACAAGGGTTCCTTTACCGAAATCTTTGTCATTAAATTTAAGATCTTTTTCAGAAAAGCGTACGCGAATATCGTTTTGCAATAGCTCGGCTAAAAACTGTGCATCGTACATGCTATTCCAGGAAACAAGGTATCCAGCTGAGTTCGGAGAAGCTGTATTTGTTGTTTTTAAAGCCGACATTTCTTTATCTACTGCAACAAAACCGGTAGAAGCCACTGCTTCCAGCCCGTACGCATGTGGGATGCTCCATGCGGTAATATCGTAGGTTAACGGTTCGGTTAGTACTGCGTTGGGTTCCATCAACACCTTGACCATTTTTCCTTTTGGCTGGTTGGTACTTACCAAAAGTGCGTTGGTGACATCCATTTTACCATTTTTATTTTCAGCATACCTAAAGCCATTTACGGTACCGTTGCTTTTTATTCCGTAGGTAATCTGGTGTTTATCCAGTAACTTGGCTAGTGCATTCAGTTTGTCCGGATGTCCTTTTAAGACGTAGCTTTTATAGGTAAGGTTGTCATTTTTAAAGAATTTTTTAAACTCTGAATTTAGTTTTACAGCATTTTTACTTCCCATTTCAATAGTAGAAAGTCCTGTGGTGGTGTGGTGCGCTACCCGGTCTACCAATGTTAACTCAAAACCTTCGTCGGTGTTAATTCCTAGTCCAGCTCTACCGTGGCCTGCTTGTTCGTAGGTCATTCCAATAGCCCCCATAAAAGTAGGGTAGGTGTCGCCATAACTGGGATACAATAAATCGAAACGTTCTCGGGTAAAAAATAACCACCCTTCGGCATCAAAATATCTGGCGTGATTTTTACCTATTTCAGTCTGGAAATCGCGCTGAAACTCACTAATAATCTCATGGTAAGGCTCTGCCGCCGGGGCAAAGTAATACGGCTCATTTATGCCCTGCTCGTGAAAATCTACGTGAATATGTGGCATCCATTGGTTGTAAACTTCTAATCGTTGCTGTGTTTCTACCTGCGTTGCCCACGCCCAATCACGGTTGAGATCAAATAAATAATGGTTGGGTCTTCCTCCAGGCCAGGGCTCATTATGCTCTATGGCTGCCTGTTTTGCATTGTACGGCGTAGCTTTTACCTGATTGTACCAGTTAGCGTAGCGATCGCGCCCATCCGGGTTTACGCAAGGGTCAATTATAACTACGGTGTTTTGCAACCAGGCTTGTTTTTCGGTTATGAGTTTGTAGAGGGTATTCATCGCAGCTTCGGTGCTGGACGCTTCGTTTCCATGTACATTATAGCTTAGCCAGACAATGGCGGTTTGCGGACTCGCAGTACCGTTTTCCAGGCCTATGTTTTTTAGATTATCTTTTCTAATCTGCTCAATATTTGCAATGTTTTGCGCTGTTGAAACTACTGCATAGGTAAGGGGTCTGCGCTCGTATGTTTTTCCGTAGGTATCGTAGGTTACCATATCGCTATTGGCTGCTACGTGTTCAAAATAACGCACCACATCGGCATGACGGGAAAATTGGGTGCCTATTTCGTAGCCCAGGAAATCGGCTGGAGATTGTAGTTGCGCAGTAAGTGTTACTGAAATAAAAAGAAAAGTAAGCGTAAGGTGTTTCAACATGGTATGGTTGTTTAAGGGTCGCTAAGATACTAGATTTTCCATTTTTAACAGGCTATGCTGAAATTTTAAAATAATGAAACCTACTTAAAGTTCTCACAAATTCTAAATTCTAAATTCTGAATTCTTAATTATCCTGTATTTTTGAACAAACCTTCTGAAAATTTTATGTCAAAATCTACCATTCCGTACAGCGAAACCGGCTATTTTTCCAAATTGATGTGTGATTATTTGGCTGAAAAACCCGAACTAAAAGAGTTCTACGGAAGGTTTCCGAAACTTCAAAATTTTAAGGAGCACACTGAGCGGAGTCGAAATGTACGCAATTTGGACCGCCAAACTTTAGTGAATCAACTTCAAAAACAATACGAAGGTTTTGAAATTTCAGAAGCAACTCAAAAGAACATCGCATCCCTTTCACAAGAAAACACGTTTACCATTACCACCGGCCACCAACTGAATCTTTTTACCGGGCCATTGTATTTTTTATATAAAATTTTTTCGGTGATTAATCTTTCAGAACAACTGATTGCTGAATATCCTACCAACCATTTTGTACCCGTATACTGGATGGCAACCGAAGACCACGATTTTGAGGAGATTAATTATTTTAATGTTGAAGGAAAAAAGATGGTTTGGGAACGACCGGACGGTGGGGCAGTGGGTGAATTTTCTACAGAAGGGTTAGCAGAGGTCGCTAAAGAAACTGCAAAAGCCTTTGGCGAGAGTGAAAATGGAAAACGCTTGCAGGAGTTATTTACCGAAGCTTATACAAAACATAAAAATCTGGCAGATGCCACCCGCTATTTAGGGAATGAGCTGTTTAAAGCATACGGCCTGGTAATCATAGACGGAAACGATGCGGAGCTTAAAAAACAATTTATCCCGTATGCTGAAAAGGAACTCATCGAAAACCTATCCTTTAAAAAAGTAACTCAAACTACCGAAAAACTAGTGGACTTGGGCTACGGGGAACAAGTACATCCGCGGGAAATCAATTTATTTTATTTGGCTGAAGGTGTTCGCGAGCGCATCATAGAACGGGATGGAAAATTCTATGTAAACGAAACCGAACTTATATTCACCAAGGATGAAATTTTCAACGAACTGCAAACCCATCCCGAGCGTTTCTCCCCCAATGCTTTGTTACGCCCCCTATATCAGGAAGTGATTTTACCAAACCTTTGTTATGTTGGCGGCGGCGGTGAGCTGGCGTATTGGTTTCAGTTAAAAGAGTACTTTGAAGCGGTTGAGGTGCCGTTCCCAATACTTTTATTGCGAAACTCGGTGTTGTTGGTGCCCGAAAAACTTTCAGAAAAACTTCAGAATCTGGAAGTCTCGGTGGAACGGTTATTCCAGAAGCAAACCGACTTAAGAACAGCTTTTACGCATCAAATTTCAGCAATAAAAATAGATCTTTCTCCCCAACGGGAACATTTGCAGCAGCAATTTAAAGACTTGTATGAGTTAGCGAAAAAAACCGATGCTTCTTTTGTAGGAGCTGTGGGAGCACAGGAAAAGAAACAATTAAATGGCTTGGACAACCTGGAAAAAAGACTGTTAAAAGCCCAAAAAAGAAAACTAGCAGATCAGTTAGCGCGCTTAACAGCACTACAAGACCGGCTCTTCCCAAAGCAGAGTTTGCAGGAGCGCAACACCAATTTTTCTGAATATTACCTCGTTTATGGAGATGATTTACTCCAAACTTTAAAAGATACACTCGATCCCCTGGATTTAAAATTTACCGTGTTAACGTTATAGGTTTTTATTCTTTATATAGCCGAAGCTTTCGTTCCAGAGAGTTCATCTCGGTTTGCAGGGTGTCGATTTTCTCCAGGAGATTTAGGATAATGTCAATTCCTTCAGGGTTTACGTTCAAATCCTGGTGAAGCCGCATAATTTTATCTACCTGATGGACAGTTTCTATATGTACGCAAGGCTCTTCTTCTACAGTTATAACCTGTATTAACCCCGTTTCGTGTAATTGCTGAAACAACTGTGATGTCACTTTGTATTGGCTACAAAGATGGGTTACCGTGATGTATTCTGTGGTGCTCATGATGTTTGTAGTTTAGCAAGTTCTTCAAATAATTCTTTTTCTTTAGCGGAAAGCTTTTCAGGAATGGTTACCTGATAGGTAATATAAAAATCGCCAAAAGTGTCTTCTTTTTTATATTTTGGAAAGCCTTTACCTTTCAATTTTACCTTTGTATTGTTCTGGGTGCCAGGTTTTACCTTTAGTTTTACTTTGCTTTTAAAGGTGTCCACTGTAATATCGCCGCCCAAAACAGCCGTGTACAGATCCAGTGTAACCGTATGGTGTAGATCGGCTTTATCTCTTTTAAACTTGGTATTGTTATTAATTTTGAAGGTAATGTAAAGATCTCCTTTAGGACCTCCGCCAACACCTTCGCCGCCATAGCCTTTTATTTTTATGGTCTGACCATCTTCCACACCTGCGGGAATTGTGAGCCGGATATTTTTACCGTTTACAGTCAGGGTTTGCTTTTGGGAGGTGTACACATCGGTCAGGTTAATTTGCAGGCTGGCGTTGTAGTCCTGGCCTTTAAATTGTGCCGAACGCCCAAAGCCGCCGCGACCGCCTCCAAACATAGACTCAAAAAAATCGGAATACCCTGAGGCCTCCCCGCCAAATCCGCCAAAATCCTGTTGCCCTGCTTGTCGTTGGTATTGCTGTTGTTGTTTTGCGCGTTCAATATCGTCTGCATGTTTCCAGTCTTTTCCGTATTGATCGTATTTTTTACGATTTTCCGGATTACTCAGGACCTCATTGGCTTCGTTTATTTCTTGAAATTTCCGCTGCGCTTCGGGATCGTTGGGGTTTACATCGGGATGGTATTTCCTGGCTTGTTTACGGTAGGCTTTTTTTATTTCCTGTTCCGTAGCGTTTTGATTGATGCCTAAAATTTTATAATAATCTAAAAATGCCATGAATTTCAGTTTTTATTTTATAAAGTGGCTAAGCGGCTATTGAAGAGGTAATCTTCATACGTTTTATTATAGTATACCTTTTTTTCGATAGACTTAATTACTTCTGTGGAAAAATCTGCTTCATACATTTGTCCCATAACATTTAATCCTCCGGGACTAAACACATTTATTTCCATCAACTTATCTCCAACAATATCAATTCCTACCAAAAACATACCATCTTGGACTAATTTAGGGCGTACTATTTCTGCAAGTTTCATAATTTGATCGGTCATTTTTACTTTTTGGGGTTTTCCTCCTGCGTGTATATTACTACGTATTTCACCTTTTGCATTTACACGTTGCATAATGGCATATTTTCCATCTACCGCCAGTGGTTCTCCGTTCATTAAAAATAATCGGGTATCGCCATTTTTGGCATCCGGAAGGTATTCTTGTGCAATTACGTAGCCATCGCGGCTAATAGCATCTATAGTTTGAGTTAAGTTCTGTTCATTCTTTTTGTCTATCATGAAAACATTCGTGCCGCCAGAGCCTTGTAGTGGTTTTAAAATCATTTTTTGTTTCTGCTCTTTAAAGAAGGCTCTAATTTCTTCGTGATCCCTGGAAATAATCGTTTTGGGGCGCAATATTTCAGGAAAATGTTGAAAGTACATTTTGTTTACCGCGCTCGCCAGTGTTTTTGGATGGTTTAGTACAATTACATTATCCCGTGTAGCAATTTCACCAAAAATAAAGGCAGCATTTTGTGCCCATTCGCGCTCGCCAATTTCATCGCTGGGGTCATTTCTAAGAAATAATACATCTAAATCTTTCGAACTGATTCTAGAAAATTTTTCTTTTTGTACTGTCTTAAAATATGTTTCCTGAGTTTTAAATTTTTTTCCAGAAGTTGTTTTACAACGGGCAGACAAATGACCGTCACTAGCATATGCTAATTCTCCAACCCCAATAAAATAGACCTCATGGTCTCGTTTGTAAGCCGCATACCCTAATGCTGGTGTAGTATAATTAGGTTTTTCGGTTGCGTGATCGTTAATAATAAAAGCAATTTTCATATATTTTTCTTTAGTTAAGTAATTCTGTAAGTTGTATTCCGTTTCTTAAGTTTTTGAGACGTTCCTGTACGTTTTCGCGTTCCAAAAATCTTGGAAGAACAGGTTTTTTAAGTACGTTCCGGTGCATAAGTTCTTCTATGAGCGGCACATGGTTGGTGTTAAATTTTCCAGCGTATAAGGTTTCTAAGTTTCCACCTTTTTTAATGTAATCCAGTACATTCATTAAACCAGCAAGATAAACAGCGTCTTTTATAAGTCCGCCACCCCTGTAAATACGCATGCTAATGTAATAACTGGTACGTGCCGGGAAACTATGGAAATTCTTTAAAAGGTTAAATGTTTCAATAAAAGAAGCCCCCATTACCAGACTATGTGCAGCGATAACACGTCCCGCCAGTAACCGCAGTCTGTTTACTGTAAGTCCGTTAACCAGGTATTCGGCTAGCACAGCAAGACCTTCCTGCAATTGATCGTAGCCTGCAAAGCCTGCATACATTTGCCTTATAGGTTGTTTTTTACCGTTGCAATACGTTAAAATATGGGTAGCTACCTCATGTTGTATTAAAGCGTCGCACCGTTGAGAATCCATCATTATTTGATTGCTTATTAAAAGCTTGGTTTCAGAAACCATGATGCCTGCAATATCTTTTCTTATTTCAAGGGATAATTGCAACTGCGGAAATTTCTCCTGGTAATAATCTATTTCTTTTTGTGCGTGTTTGGCAAAGTCGTAACAACTAAATTTTTCTTTTTCGGAAGGGCTATCCCCTTCGGGAAATGTTTTTAAAATTTCCTGCGCTCCAACCAGTACATTGTCTTCAATAGCACCGTATAAACTTTCCCCCACAAACCGAAAGCTATTGGTTCCGCGTTCTTCCAGCATAGTAAGTTGTTTTTCAATTTCCAGCCGTTTGTCGCGTAAGATATAGGCCAGGGTTGGATCGTCTACTTTTTCCAACGGAATTTTATACAGTTTTCTTTTTTGCTGCTCGGGATCCAGGGCAACTAACCTATAATTAAATGCTGGTTTTTCGGTAAAATTAGAGGCTTTAAATTTTTCCCACTCCTGAGAACTGTTTACCGGTGTGGTTCGCATTAAAAATGACATTCCTTCGCTTATTTCAGCCAGGGCTTCGTCTGCTTCCATGGTAATCCGGTCCAGATTTGTTTTTCCAAGCATTAAGTAATGTGCAAACGGATTGGATGTTTGTACTCTTATAAATTCGTATACTGCGCGTTTTATTATTTCTGAAAAATGTGTTGCAAATTTTCTATAAAAAATGGAAAACATCTGGTTTTCTTCTGGCCTTTGGTAAATTGTAGGAACGGCCAACCCAATAATTAAACTTCCCGATTCTTTTGTCTGGTCCAGATTTAACAGTGGCTCCAGCCGGTCGGGATGTCTGTTGTGCGTGTCGGATACTATTGCTGAAACTTCAGGATAAATAAGGCGCATTTCATTAATGCCATCCTGTAAGGCTTTAATGGTTGCAGGTGCTTTGCCTGCAGGGCAAGAGATCTCAAACTCGGCTTCGTGGTTTTTTCGCAGGGGCCACATTTCAAGTATAAGAAACGAATTCAGTTTTTTTGAAATGGCAATGGCAAGCGTTTTTATTAATTCTGAAATAGCTACCGTGTCCTTTACAATAATATACGATGCCTGTGTTTTTAGCAAACCTGAAAAGTAGCTGTCAGTTTTTTTGTACCGATACACACAGATGTAGGGTAATATTTTATCAATATGAAGTTTACCCCCTTCTGGAAGGACTTCGTTTATAGGAAGTTCGTTTTCTAAATTTTCGCTAAGCGTTTGTAATAGTTTTTGGTCTAGCATAGAGCTTTAAAATTACCCAAAAATTGAATGCCATTACCTGTTTTACGAATAGATTAGGATATGTTTAACGTGCATTTGATTACTGTTTTGAATAGATGAAAATAAACTGTATGGCATCATCATTCCCTTAGTCGCCTTTTTATAAAATTTATTTTTCAAATCATATTGAGTGTAAAGCAAATAAACTACAGAGTTCTATTTCATATAAAAAGCAAGACATTTTGTATGAAAAATTGTATCGAAATAGTATTTTTGCGGATGCAAAACAATGTCCTTATCCTCGATTTCGGCTCGCAGTACACACAGCTTATCGCAAGACGTGTAAGAGAACTCAACATATACTGCGAAATATACCCATACCATAACATTCCAAAAGACCTTTCCAGCTTTAAGGCAGTTATCCTCTCCGGAAGTCCGCTCTCGGTTAGGAATGACGATGCAGCCCATCCGGATCTTTCCAACATAAAAGGAAAATTGCCTTTGTTGGGAGTTTGTTATGGCGCACAGTATCTGGCACATTTTCACGGAGGGAGCGTCGAGCCTTCCAACCTTAGGGAGTACGGGCGTGCAAAATTGGCCATGCTTAAAGACGGCGAAGCCCTTTTTGAAGGCATTCCGGAAGGAACCCAGGTATGGATGAGCCATAGCGATACCATTGCAAAGCTTCCTGAAAACGGAGTGCGGCTGGCCAGTACTGCCGATGTAATTAACGCCGCCTATAAAATTGAAGGAGAAGAAACCTATGCCATACAGTTTCACCCGGAAGTATATCATTCTACACACGGCAAAATGTTGCTGGAAAACTTCCTGGTAAAAATGGCCGGTGTGGAGCAAAGCTGGACACCCGCAGCTTTTGTAGATACCACGGTTGCAGAGCTAAAGACAAAAATTGGGTTGGACAAAGTAGTGTTAGGATTAAGCGGAGGTGTAGACTCTACCGTAGCAGCTGTCTTGTTGCACAAAGCAATTGGGAAAAACCTGTACTGTATTTTTGTAAATAACGGCTTGCTTCGCAAAAATGAATTTGACAGCGTTTTAGAGCAATATAAAGACATGGGGCTAAACGTAAAAGGAGTAGATTCCAGTGAGCGTTTTCTTTCAGCATTAAAAGGGAAAAGCGATCCTGAGGAAAAACGTAAAGCTATTGGAGGAACTTTTATTGAAGTTTTTGATGATGAAGCCCACGAAATTACCGATGTAACTTATTTGGCTCAAGGAACTATTTACCCCGATGTGATTGAAAGCGTTTCGGTAAACGGACCTTCGGTAACTATTAAAAGTCACCACAACGTAGGTGGTTTGCCAGATTTTATGAAACTAAAGATTGTAGAGCCATTACGAATGCTTTTTAAGGATGAAGTACGACGTGTGGGAGCACAATTAGGTATCGATAAAAAATTACTGGGACGTCACCCTTTCCCGGGACCTGGACTGGCAATTAGAATCTTAGGCGATATTACTGCCGAAAAAGTACGTGTATTACAAGAAGTAGATGCTATCTTTATTGAAGGGCTACGCAAGTGGGATTTATACGATAAAGTATGGCAGGCGGGTGCCATTTTACTTCCTGTGCAGAGCGTAGGCGTAATGGGTGATGAACGTACCTATGAAAAAGTAGTTGCTCTGAGAGCCGTGGAAAGTACCGATGGAATGACTGCAGATTGGGTGAATTTACCCTACGAATTCCTGCAAGAAACCAGCAATCATATAATAAACAGAGTAAAAGGCGTTAATAGAGTAGTGTATGATATAAGTAGCAAACCACCCGCCACCATTGAGTGGGAATAAATTTTGGCACGCCGCTTGTAACTTTAAACTTATTTTAAGAAGTACAAACCTGCTTTATCCGTATTTTTAGGAAAAAGAAAAAACCTTGATTCAAACATTGAAATATTTCCTCTTTATTGCCGTCGTAGGCTTCTTAATTGTGAGTTGCGACGCCATATCATCCCCAGCACAAGAGACGTACAAAAGCCATAAAGTGGCCAAAGGCGAAACCGTTTTTAGTATCGCAAAAAAGTACAACACAACCAAAGAAGCTATTTTTGCCTTAAATCCTGACGCCAGAGATGGAGTAAAGGTAAATTCGGTGCTGGTTATTCCCGCTGCAGACGTTATTAATACTTCGGGCGACGTTACTTTTAAGACACATAAAGTAAAGCGCAAGGAAACACTATTTAGTATTTCGCAACAATATGGGGTTTCTATAGACGATCTTAAAAAGTATAACAAGCAGTTGTATGCCCAACAGGTAAAAAAGGGAGAGAAATTAAAAATTCCAATTCTGAAAACCGGATCTTCTCAAAACCCTGTTATAACTTCTGAAACTTCCCAGGAAGAAAATCCTGGCGCTATACACATTGTAAAACCAAAAGAAACCAAATTTGGTATCGCAAGAATGTATGGGATTACCGTAGCCGAATTGGATGCGCTAAACCCAGACCTTGGAGAAAACCTGCCTATAAATACAAAGCTGAATGTACCTGCTCAAAAAGTAACTTCTGAAACTGTAGATCCCGAAAAATATACCTTATACGAAGTACAGTCTAAAGAAGGTTTTTACCGTCTAAAAGTAAAATTCGGATTGACCGAAGAAGAAATAGTACGTTTAAATCCCTATGCAAAAGACGGATTGAAAGAGGGAATGATTCTAAAACTACCCAAGGATGGTGACCTTATTTCGGCAGAGGATATTTCTGAAGTCAACTTAGAGGATATACTAAGTAACAAAAATGAAAAGAAAATTGCATTAATGCTTCCTTTTTTACTGAACCGGGCATCTATAGACTCCGTAAGTAATGAGAATGTATTACAAAAAGAGCGTACTATGCGCATTGCGTTGGATTTTTACAGCGGAGCACTAATGGCAGCAGAGTTTGCTAAGGATCAGGGGATCTCGGTAACATTAAATGTGTTTGATACGGAGGCAAGTGCTTCTAAAGTAGCCACATTAATCTCAAATAACAATGTGGAACAAATGGATGCTATGATTGGCCCTCTGCTAAGTGCCAATATTACAAAGGCTTCTTCAGCATTAGGTAATAGCAAAATCCCTGTTTTTTCACCCTTAAGCAACAGAAACATTAAAGCTTCCGGTAATGTATTCCAGACGTTACCTTCAGAAGAGATGCTTGAAAATGGAATGCTACAATGGCTTAAAAACAACAGTGCAGGAAAAAATATAGTGCTTATTTCAGATTCAAAACGAGCAAAACAAAAAAGTAAAATTGTAGCTGCAATACCCTCTGTAAAAATAATCACTCCCAGAGACAAAGGTTTTTTATATGTTGGCGATATAGATACATATATGGCAAGAGGGACCGCAGACAACTGGGTAATCGTGGAAACAGTAGATCCCGTAATTTTAAGTAACGTAGTAACTATTTTAAATGGGATGCCAAAAGATTATAATGTACGCATGTTTACGTTGGACAAAAACGATGCCTACGATTTTGATGATATCAGCAATCTGAATCTGGCGAGACTGGGCTTAACATTTCCTTCGGTAAGCAAAGGATATGCGTACGATGATAAAACTCCCTTTTTAATTAGCTATAAAAATAAATATGGCGTATTGCCCAACAAATATGCAGTGAGAGGCTTTGATGTTACCTACGATGTTTTATTGCGGTTAGCATCTTCCGAAGATATATATGCCGAAACCATGGGAGCTTTTGAAACCGAATATATTGAAAGTAAGTTTAGGTACGAGCCTCAAACAGGTTCTGGCTATGCCAATAAAGCCATGTATATTTTGCAGTACAACAAAGAACTAACATTTGATGTGGTAAAATGAGTACATCTAAAGTAACATACCTGGGAAATTTACGCACCGAATGTGAGCATTTAAAATCGGGATGCACCTATATCACAGACGCCCCAACCGATAATAATGGTAAAGGGGAAGCCTTTTCACCCACCGATACCGTGGCGACTGGTCTTGCCAACTGTATGCTTACCGTAATGGCAATTAAAGCAAAAGATACTGGGGTAGACTTAACAGGAAGTACAGCGCTTGTTACTAAAACCATGGCTGCAAATCCAAGACGAATTTCCAAAATTGAACTTGAGTTTTTTTTGCCCGAAAATGTTTCAGAAAAAAATAAAACCATACTGGAAAACACAGGGAATACTTGTCCTGTACTTCATAGTTTGCATCCAAATATTGAAAAAGTGATTTCCTTTAATTGGAAATAGCTATTGTTATTTCAAAAATTGGCTAAACACACCCCTAGCCCCTCTCAAAAGGGGAGCTAATTTATCTGAAATTTTAAACTGTGAAAGTGGAGTTCCCCTCTGGAGAGGGGAAAATTTTTGGCTTGCTAAAAATTGGGGTGTGTATAGCCCAATGTTTAAATTAAATTTCTAAATTTTATTTTTTTAACTTTTTTAATGTCTTCTAGAAGAAAAATTATTCCATATAATCCTAAACTCAAATTATTAGCAAGAGAATTGCGCAATACTAGCATCAAAGCTGAAATAATTTTATGGACTAAACTAAAAGGAAAGCAATATTTTGGTTACGATTTTCATAGACAAAAGCCCATTGATAATTATATATTAGATTTTTTCTGTCATGAATTAATGCTAGGGATTGAAGTAGATGGTTATTCACATGAGCTTGTAGAAGTTTATAAAAAAGATGTAATTAAAGAAAAGAAAATGATTGAATTAGGAATTTTCGTATTACGTTTCACAGATAATCAAGTGCTGAAAGATACGTTTAATGTGTTGTTGGCGATTGAGGATTATATTAAAACATATGAAGCAAACACCCCTAACCCCTCTCAAGACAGGAACTAATATTTATGAAATTTCAATAAAATTCAAATTTATACGTTAATTATATCATGAAAATAATACTTTTTCTGTTTTTAATAAGTTCGCTCCCAATAAATGATGCTGTACAAATACAATGGAGGGAACATCGCCAACTTACATGGCGCGATTTTAAAGGAAAACCTGATGCGGGAGATAGTTTTGTGGCGAGCACCAATAGTGGCATGTCTTTTTCTTTTTCTTACAAAGTGACAGGAGGTAAAATGACAATGGATTATGAAGTTGAGTGTAATTTTTATCCCGAACTATCCTGGTACAAACCTGATCTGGTAACCGATTATATACTGAAGCACGAGCAAACCCATTTTGATATTTCTGAACTTTATACAAGAAAACTACGCAAGGCCATGGAAGAAACGTCGTTTTCGAACGATCCTAAAGAAGAAGTAAATAAACTGTATCAAAAACTGGAAAGTGCGCGCCAGCAACTTCAAATAAAATACGATTTTGAAACCGATCACTCAAAAAATGAACCCGTTGAAATACAATGGAGACGCTTTGTGGCCAAAGAACTTAAAAAATATGAGCGCTGGAAATCTGAGTGATACCAATCCTTTCCCAAACCCCAATCATTTAAAGGAGCTTGCCAATTACAAAATGCCTTTTGGCAAATATAAAAATCAGCGGTTGTTAAATTTACCTGAAGCATACTTTGTGTGGTTTCAGCAAAAAGGGTTTCCACAAGGAAAGCTGGGCCGTATGATGCAGGAAATGTTTGAAATAAAGGTAAACGGCCTGGAAGGTTTGTTGAAACCTTTTGTAGAGCGGTGATTTATTTTAAGGTCGTATAAAAAAAAGCAGCGCTGATTACGCGGCTTTTAAAATTAATATTGTTTTGTAATTACATTGCTTTTGCACCTGCTGTAGCAACTGCGTGATCGTTTTCTACCGTACTGCCACTAACTCCAACCGCGCCTATTACCTCACCGTCTTTGTTTTTAAGCACCACGCCTCCAGGAAAAGTAATGAGCCCCCCATTAGAATGCTCAATATTAAAGAGTGGTTTACCGGGTTGTGATAGTTTGCCAATTTCTCCAGAGTTCATATCAAAATAGCGAGCTGTTTTTGCTTTCTTGAGCGCAATATCTGCAGAGCCTAACCAGGCTCCGTCCATTCTCACGAATGCTACTTGATTGGCACCTGCGTCGACGACGCAAATATTCATTTTTGTGTCAATCTCTTTTGCTTTTTCTTTGGCAGCTTGAATTATTTTTTCCGCTGTTTTTAAATTTACTGTATTCATTAAAAAGTATTTTATTATTTATTAGATAGGATATCAATTTTTTTGATATCTGGTGCTTGAGACAGTAACCTATCTGCATTTGCCATAAGTGCTTGTGCAATATCCCCGTTTAAATGTGCATCGCGTCCTTCTTCTGATTCAAAAGTGTCAAAAATCCCAAACGTGTTAGAGTCTATTTTAAAACTGTACCACGTTAGGGTTTTATCCTCTTTACGGGCAAGTTCTACAGCGCCTTTTATAAATTCCTGCACTTCGTTTTCTTTTCCTGGTTTGGCTTTTAACGTTGCCAATAATCCTAAATTTTTCATAGTTATTATTTTTATAGCTCTAAGATACCTATTTGGTTGAGGTATGCGGTCTAGTTAACGTAAGTTTAACGTTAGGTAAGAGATAGGAATATTGAAAAACAAGTGTTTTTATTTCCAGATGCAGCTCGTCTTTTTATCAAGTTATTTTTAATTTAAAAACAACTTTCTTTAAAGGTTCCGGAGTGTCTGTAACTATTCCCGTTTGATGAATATCCTGCGGAAAAAATATAACAAAGGAACCTTCCTGTAGCGTAAAATTTTCGGTTGGCGAATTGTAAAATGCGTAGTCTTTTTCTTTGTTGACTTCAAACGGCTGCTGATCTTTCAGAATGGCAGTCCCAATTTTTTCGGTTCCTGAAATAATATATTGTATATCGATATAGCTGAAATGGGACTCAGAAAAACCCTCGGCTTTTGGTTTGGTGGTGTAGCTCATAACAATAGCAAAACAATTGGTACCGTCCAGCTCGTAGGTGCCTTCGGCTAATGTTTGCAAATCTTTTTCTACTATAAACTGAAAAGCACTGGCTATATGTTTATGTAATGCTTTATATGTTTTCCAATTGTTTAGAGTGTCTAAAACCATACGACCAAAGTAGTAATTTTTCAGCAAACGTATGTTTTGAAATTGTAAACAAACACAGCTGTAAGTTTCTGTTTAAATTTCAGGATACTGTACCAATTAATCCATACCTTTGCATCCCGTATAGCGAACATAGCAAAGGCATTCATGAACACTACAAAATACATCTTCGTTACGGGCGGGGTTTCTTCATCTTTAGGAAAAGGAATTATAGCTGCATCACTGGCCAAATTACTACAGGCCAGAGGGTACCGTGTAACGATTCAAAAATTAGATCCATACATAAACGTAGATCCGGGAACCTTAAATCCGTACGAACATGGCGAATGCTACGTAACCGATGATGGGGCCGAAACCGATCTGGATTTGGGTCATTACGAACGCTTTTTGAATGTTCCTACCTCACAAGCCAATAATGTAACCACTGGACGCATTTACCAAAGCGTGATAGAAAAGGAACGTCGTGGAGAATTTTTAGGCAAAACCGTACAGGTAGTGCCACATATTACTAATGAAATTAAGGAACGCATCCAAATACTGGGGAATAGCGGAGATTATGATATTGTCATTACCGAAATAGGAGGAACTGTAGGTGATATTGAGTCTCTGCCCTATATTGAATCTGTTAGACAATTAAAATGGGAGCTGGGAGACGATAATGCATTAGTGATACACTTAACATTAGTACCGTATTTATCGGCAGCAGGGGAGTTAAAGACCAAACCTACACAACACTCGGTGAAAACCTTAATGGAAAGCGGTATAAAAGCCGATATTTTAGTGTGCCGTACCGAGCATGAACTAAGTGACGATTTACGTAAAAAACTGGCATTGTTCTGCAACGTTCAGAAAGAAGCAGTGATTCAGTCTATAGACGCTTCTACCATTTACGATGTTCCCAATATGATGCTGGAAGAAGGATTGGACAAAGTGACGCTTTCAAAATTAAATATGGAAGATACCAATGAGGTAGATCTAACCCGTTGGAACCAATTTTTACAACGCCATAAAAATCCGAAAGGTACTATTACCATAGGACTTATAGGAAAGTATGTAGAATTGCAGGATAGTTACAAATCTATACTGGAAGCTTTAACCCACGCCGGCGCAGAAAATGAAGTAAAAGTAAATGTAGTTTCTATACATTCAGAACATATTGATCCTATTACCATTTCGGAACAATTTGAAGGTCTGGACGGTATTCTGGTTGCACCAGGATTTGGGGAACGAGGAATTGAAGGAAAAGTAGAAGCAGTAAGATATGCAAGGGTAAATAACATTCCTTTTTTAGGGATATGTTTAGGAATGCAAATGGCAGTAATTGAATACAGCCGAAATGTTCTTGGGTTAACCAATGCAAATTCCAGTGAAATGAGCAGGCATACAGACCATCCCGTAATTAACCTGATGGAAGAGCAAAAAAATATTACCGAAATGGGAGGGACGATGCGTTTAGGAGCCTGGGATTGTGCTTTGGAAGAAAACAGCATTGTGAGTAGTGTGTATGAAGACGATATTATCCAGGAGCGTCATCGCCACAGGTATGAGTATAATAATGCGTATCGCGATCAGTTAGAAGCGGCGGGATTACGGGCTACTGGTATCAATCCAAAAACCGGGCTGGTAGAAATTATTGAAATACCAGAACATCCATGGTTTGTAGGCGTGCAATACCACCCGGAATATAAAAGTACCGTTGCAAATCCGCACCCTTTATTTGTAGCATTTGTAAAAGCAGCCCATAAACATTCTAAATAACAAGACAATATGTCGCTTTTAATAGAAAGGTGAGATTGTTGACCTAATTATTGAGCTGTGTCTGGTTGAGCGCAGTCGAAACCTACTTAACCGTGAAAAAGTAATAATTTTCAGAGTAATTCTGAAAAATCTTAAACTTACCCGCCTCCGCGGACATTGAAAATGGAAGAAAAAAAGTTTGATAAAAATTCACTGATTGGTTTTTTAATAATTGGAGCTATCCTTCTTTGGATGCTGTATATGAACAAAAACGAAGAAGCAAAGGACGAAGTTACTACCGAAGAAGTAGCAGAAGAAACTAAAAACCTTCAGGATACTACCACAACAAAACAAATTACTCCTGCCGAAATAAATACTGCTTCGGCTACAGATTCTGTTGCCGTAGAAGGGCTTAAAAACAGATTAGGTTCTTTTGCCTATTCTGGAACTCTGCCTTCAGCAACCGATGCTGTTACTACACTAGAAAATGACGTACTGTTTTTAAAAGTAAGTAACAAGGGTGGCTATATTGTGGAAGCGATGCTAAAAGAGCACACTACGTATACTGGTGAACAGGTATACTTAATTAAGGATGGTAACAACGATTTTAACCTTCAGTTTAATGCAGAAAACAGATTGCTGAACACCCGCGATCTGTATTTTGAACCTTCTTTGACTAAAAATGGCGAGAACAATGTACTCACCATGCGCTTAAAATCGGGTGAAAACTCTTTTATTGAATACCGCTACGCCCTAAAGCCTGGCGATTATATGTTAGATTTCAGCATAAAATCGCAAGGGTTACAAGGGGTAATGGATACATCTTCTCCTATTTACTTGGATTGGACCTTAAAAGGGTATCGCCATGCCAAGAGTATTTCGTATGAGAATCGGTATTCAAGGTTAACCTATGAGCATGAGGATGAAGATTTCAGCAAACTAGACCCTACAGGAGAAGATGCTGAAGTAGAAACAGGGGTGAACTGGATGAATTTCCGACAACACTTTTTTAGCTCTATGTTGTTAACAGACACGCCGTTTAAGGAAGTAGCATTCTCTTCAAAAGACTATGTCATCGACGAAGAAGTAGACACGGTTTTTACCAAAAAATACGGTGCTAAAATATTGATTGAACCCAAAGGTGGAGCCTTGGCAGAAAACATGAATATGTACTACGGCCCAACCGATTACCAGATATTTAACGACTACGACAGAAACCTGGACGAAGCTATGCCATTGGGCTGGGGTATTTTCGGGATGATTAATAAGTATGTGGTAATTCCATTATTTGGACTGTTAAGTGGTTTCTTACCTGCAGGTATCGCCATTATTATGTTAACGGTGCTCATAAAATTGGCGCTGTCGCCAGTGCAATACAAGCAGTATTTATCGCAGGCAAAAATGAAGGTTTTAAAGCCGGAAATAGATGAGATACGCAAGAAGCACGAAGGAAATAGCATGAAGATTCAGCAGGAAACGATGAAACTTCAAAACATAGCAGGTGCGAGTCCACTGAAGGGTTGTTTACCTGCCTTGTTACAAATACCAGTGTTTTATGCGTTGTTTACGTTTTTCCCAACCGCATTCGATTTAAGACAAAAAAGCTTTCTTTGGGCTGAAGATTTATCAAGTTATGATACTATTGCAGAGCTCCCGTTTCACATTCCGTTTTATGGAGATCATGTAAGTTTATTTCCAATTTTGGCGTCTGTTGCCATTGGAGCGTATATGATTATGAGTACGGGACAAAGTATGCAGGCACAACAACAGCCAGGAATGCCTAATATGAAATTCCTGATGTACTTATCGCCTATTTTTATGTTGGTGTTCTTTAACAACTACGCAAGTGGACTGTCTTTATATTATCTTACCTCCAACCTTATTACCATTGGTATTATGTTGGTGATTAAAAATTATATTATAGACGAAGATAAAATTCACGCACAAATACAGGTAAACAAAAAGAAACCAAAAAAGCAAAATCGTTTTCAGCGCAAAATGGCCGATATGATGGAGCAGGCCGAAGCACAGAAAAAAGCACAGAATAAGAAGAAGTAGTTTTTTTCAGGCTAGAGGCTAGAGGCTGAGTTTTGAAAGATTTTGACAAGTCTTGTTTATGTAGTAGAGAAATTTTTTCCCCTTTCAGGAAAGTAATATTTTTTCTTACTTCTTTTTTGGCATTCTTTTTGAAAAATAATCCATAGAATTCAATAGAACTTTTAAATTCACGTTAGTTTAAAATAGTGTATTTTATGAAACGACCTTATATCTTATTTCTTATTGCAATCATTTCAGTAACTGCTTTGAGTGCCCAGGAAGTCAATAAATTTGATGAGACTGGCAAACGTCACGGGGTTTGGAAGAAATACTACCCTAATTCCAAACAACTTAGGTACGAAGGCGAGTTTAACCACGGGAAAGAAATCGGAACCTTTAAGTTTTACTGCGAGGAATGTGGTGATAAACCCACCACGACCAAAGACTTTAAAGCCAATAGTGATATTGCCAACGTAAAATACTACACCATAAAAGGAAAGGTGGTAAGTGAAGGGCAGATGAAGGGAAAAGACCGGATTGGCGAGTGGGTTTATTTTCAAAAGAATTCAAACAACATCATGAGCAAGGAAGTGTATGTAGCCGGTGAAATGGACGGCATACAAACCACGTATTATCCCAACGGTAAAATAACCGAAGAAATCACCTATACAAAAGGAATAAAACAAGGAGAAAATAACTACTATTCTCCAGAAGGCGTATTGCTTAAAAAATTAATTTACCACAACGATCAGCTTCATGGTCCGGCCGAGTATTACGATGCCAATGGCAATGTTACCATTAAAGGGTATTATAAAAATGGTAAAAAACATGGGCTATGGCAATATTTCAAAGACGGTAAAGTTGAACTGGAAGAAACTTACCCAAAGCCTCAAAAGAGAGGGTAACAAACATTTTTAACATACTTTTTTCAAAACAGGCATTTTTTAATACCGTATTAACAAACCTGTTAATCTTGGGTTAAACCTAATATTTTCAACATCTTTTTTTTTATTGAGTTCGTACATTTTTCAAGAAGAAGAACAATACGAATTTATTAACTAAAAAAAAGATCTATGAAAAATTTTACAAGATTGATCACTGTGCTTGTAGCATTGTGCTTAACCACACCATTACTTGCCCAGGTAACAAACGGAAATGATAGTGGGCCTGGCTCTTTGCGAGATGAAATTGCAAACGCAACAGCTGGAGATGAAATTACATTCGGAGTTTTGGTCACTAATGTAGACCTTACCAGCGAAATTGTTATCGATAAAGAACTTAGCATTACTGGTCCTTTAATAGGAGTAACC
Organism: Flavobacteriaceae bacterium; assembly: GCA_002707745.1. Taxonomy (GTDB): domain Bacteria; phylum Bacteroidota; class Bacteroidia; order Flavobacteriales; family Flavobacteriaceae; genus Marinirhabdus. Next base: position 8,486 of record PANU01000057.1, on the reverse strand, counting down.
ATAGATGCAGATAACAACAGCAGGATATTTAATATAACGGCTGGTCCCGTAACTTTGGATGGACTTACAATAACAAACGGTACTGCAGAAGATGGCGGAGCATTGTTTATAACAAATGCAGCCGTTACTATTATGAATAGTACAATTAGCAACAGTACTGCTAACGGAGCGTCAGGTTCAGGTGGCGGTATTTTTGTAGATACAGGAGGTAGTATCACGGTTTCAGATTCTGAAATTTCAGGAAACCAGGCCAATCGCGCTGGTGGAGGAATTGAAGATAACTCTGGAGCAGGGCTGGATATAATCCTAAACAATGTAAATCTCGATAACAATAATGCAGGAGTAGCCCCTGCAACCGCAATGCCTGGAAATGGTGGTGGTTTGCACGTAACAGGACCAGGAGATGTAAGTATTACAGACGGTACTGTAAATGACAATGTAGCTGCTGCCGAAGGGGGCGGACTTTGGAACGGCGCTGGAGAAATGACCATAGATGGTACAACCGTTGATGGAAATACCGCAAGCGGAGATGAAGCCGATCAAGGAGGTGGAGGAATCTACAACTTAAGTGGAATGCTTTCCATTACAAACGGAACAGTTATTTCGAATAATGTGGCTGACGGAACTTCAGGTTCTGGAGGTGGAATTTTAAATGATACCGGGGCTACACTTTCTATTGAAGATTCTGAAATTAACGCAAATACCTCCAACAGAGCAGGAGGAGGAATTGAAGACAATTCTGCAATGGGAACAACTGTAACCCTTACCAATGTTACCCTAAGTGATAACCAAACCATGAACGCACCAGGAAACGGTGGTGGATTACATGTTACAGGCGATGGAACGATAGAAATTGTAAATGGTACAGTTTCAGGAAACAGTGCAGGTGCCGAAGGTGGTGGTCTCTGGAATGGGGCTGGACTCATGACTATTGAAGGGGTAACTATAGACGGAAACACCGCAAGTGGAGACGAAGCTGATCAAGGTGGTGGAGGAATCTACAACTTGAGCGGTACGGTAACAATTTCGGACGAAACGGTTATTTCAAATAACGTTGCCGATGGCGCTTCAGGTTCTGGAGGTGGAATTCTGAATGATGCAGGTGCAACTCTTTCTATAGACAACACTACAATAGATGGAAACACTTCTAACCGTGCAGGAGGAGGAATTGAAGACAACTCTGGTGTAGCTTCTGAAGTAACTCTAACAGACGTAGAAATTACAAATAATGAAACAATGACCTCGCCAGGAAACGGGGGAGGATTGCATATTTCTGGAGATGGAAATATAACTATAGACGATAGTTTAATAGCAGATAATACTGCCGGACAAGAAGGTGGAGGCCTTTGGAACAGTGTTGGAATTATGACCATCACCAATAGTGAAATTGATGGAAACATAGCCTTAGGCGATGAAGCCCACGATGGAGGAGCCGGTGTTTTTAATAATGGCGGTACGTTAAATATTTCAGACGATTCTGTTATTAGTAACAATACAGCTACAGGAATTTCGGCTTCTGGAGGTGGATTATTAAGTATTGACGGTGCCATTACTATAACCGACACCTCTTTTGAAGGTAATGCTGCTAATAGAGCAGGAGGAGCTATCGAAATTGTAGATGGAACATTGGATTTTGTCACTTCAGAAATGATCAATAACGATGTAAATGATCTAGCCGGTACTGCAAACCCAGGAAATGGTGGCGGATTACACGTAACAGGTATGAATAGTACCATTAATATTACAAGAGCAACTGTTCAGGGAAATAGTGCAGCGAATGAAGGTGGGGGGCTTTGGAACCAAGCCGGAACTATAATGAACATTACCAGAACCACAGTAGACGGGAATACCGCCAATGGTGCCGGAGGTGGAGGAGTGTATAACAATGGAGGAGACACCAACATAGATCAAAGTGTACTTTCTGGTAATAATGCTACAACTGCTACAGGTGGTGGTATTTTAAACGACACAGGAATACTAGACCTAAGCAGAAGTACCTTGTCTGCAAATACTGCTGCTACAGATGGTGGAGGCCTCTTAAATAATGCTACGGCTACTGTAAACGCTGTAACTATCACGTTAAATACAGCCATAGTTAATGGTGGTGGAATTAGTGGAGTTGCAAATACCCAGGTTAAAAATTCCATAATAGCCAATAACGCAGCCGGTGCAGGTATCGATGTAGATGGATTATTTGTCTCTAATGATTACAATTTAATTGGTATAGACGACACAAATTCGTTCCCGGAAGTAGCAAACGATTTAGAAGGAGTAACACCGCTGTTAGGCCCTCTGGAATACAATGGAGGAGATACCTTTACTCACGAAATTTTAGAAGGCAGCCCAGGAATAGACGCTGGAGACCCTACCGATACTTTTTCTGATCAGAGAAGCTTCTCTATCGTTAATATTCGTGATATAGGAGCCTACGAAAGAGGAGGCGTATTAGGAATAAATGATGCAACATTAAATACTATAAGCACCTTATATCCTAACCCTAATAATGGTACGTTTACTATTGAAATTGCCGCATCTGTAACCGGAAGAATAAACTATCAAATTACGTCTATTTCGGGTCGTGTTGTAAAAAATGCAACTCTTATCCCGGGAACAAATACCCTTACTATTTCATTACCTACAGGAATGTATTTAGTGAATATTGAAGTTGATGGTGCAACAACCACCCACAAAATGCTTGTAAATAAGTAAGATTTAGTTGTTAGTTAAGTAAGGTACAAGGCTCTAATCCTGTTTTTTGGTTAGGGCTTTGTCATTTTTAAGTAAACGTGTCGTCTTACTCTAAAATGTTTATTATAAACGTACATTTTATGTAATTTTGCAGCCTGATGAAAAAGAAAAAACGTGTTGTAGTAGGATTAAGTGGAGGAGTAGACTCCAGCGTAGCCGCATATTTGCTTAAAGAGCAGGGATATGAGGTAATTGGGCTTTTTATGAAAAACTGGCACGACGATACCGTTACAATCTCTAACGAATGTCCCTGGCTGGAAGATAGTAACGATGCTATGTTAGTTGCCCAGAAGCTCAATATTCCTTTTCAAACTGTAGATTTAAGTGAGCAGTACAAAGAGCGCATTGTAGACTATATGTTTAGAGAGTATGAAATGGGACGCACTCCAAATCCGGATGTACTTTGTAACAGAGAGATAAAATTTGACGTCTTTATGAAAATTGCCCTCAATTTGGGAGCCGATTTTGTAGCGACGGGTCATTACTGCAGAAAATCGAGTTTTGAGAAAAATGGAGAAACAATTCATCAATTGTTAGCAGGAAAAGATCCCAATAAAGACCAATCGTATTTTTTATGTCAACTCTCACAAAAACAGCTTTCCAAAACCTTGTTTCCTATTGGGGAATTGCTAAAACCCGAAGTGCGTAAATTAGCAGCGGCACAAAATTTGATTACTGCTGAAAAGCGTGACTCTCAGGGACTATGTTTTATAGGAAAAGTACGTTTACCAGAGTTTTTACAACAGCAATTAGCTCCCAAAGAAGGAGCCATTATTGAGGTAGCTGCCAATTTTGAAGGCTATACTAAAGATGATAAAATTTCAGCAGAAAATGAATTGAAAGTACTTTCAGAAAAAATTAAGTACAAAAAATCTGACGGAAACGTAGTGGGAACACACCAAGGAGCACATTATTTTACCAATGGGCAACGCAAAGGCCTGGCAGTAGGTGGAACACAGGAACCACTATTTGTAATAGCAACGGATGTAGAAGAAAATATAATTTATACCGGCCAGGGGAAAAGTCATCCGGGATTGTACAGAAGAGGTTTGTTTGTGCAGGAAGACGAAATTCACTGGGTTCGTGAAGACCTGCAAATTGACATAGATAAAACTATGGATGTAATGGCAAGAATTAGATACCGTCAACCTTTAGAAAGTGCCACCTTACATCGTACAGTTTCGGGGCTTTATATTATATTTACCAATCCGCAAGCTGCCATAACTGAAGGTCAGTTTGTAGCCTGGTATCAGGGAGAAGAATTAATTGGCAGCGGTGTGATTTCTTAAAATGAAAAACTATTTCAGTTATACGTATAGGGTATAACTTCAAAAAATAAAATGATATGAAAAAATTACTCTTAGTAGCAGCATTAGTGTCTGTTACCATCGCCAAAGCACAGCAGGATGCTTTGGTGTTTTTTGCCGATAAAGAAAATGTGGAAGCTTCTATAGCCAATCCTATTTCAATTTTAACCCAGGAAGCTATTGACAGAAAAGCATTGCATAATATTGCGATAGACGAGCTGGATGTTCCTGTAAATGAAGCGTATGTTACTCAAATTAAAAATACAGCCGGAATTACGGTACTCGCAAAGAGTAAATGGATGAATGCTGTTTTTGTAAGAGGATCTCAACAAAGCATTACCAATTTAATGGATCTTAGCTCGGTAATAGACATTGAATTTGCAGATAAAGGACTAAACAGAGAGCCATTTCAAAAAGATACTGAAGATAAATTTATAATTGAAAATGAAGAAAATAGGATACTGTACGATTATGGTGCTGCCGCTAACCAAACCGAAATGCTGGCAGTAGATTTTCTTCACGAACAGGATTTTACAGGAGAAGGAATGATTGTAGCCGTTATGGATAGTGGCTTTCCTGGCGTAATGACCAATCCTGCTTTTTCTGAAGTGGTTTCAGAAGGACGTCTTCTTGGAACGTACGATTTTGCCGAGAGACAAACAAATGTAGATGGTACAGGCTCTCATGGAACACAAACTTTTAGTGATATTGGTGCTTTTTTAGACGGTAATCAAAAATTTGTAGGTACCGCACCAGATGCCTCTTTCTATTTATTCAGAACCGAATTTGGTCCAACCGAAAATCCTGTTGAAGAAGCCTGGTGGGTAGAAGCGCTGGAACGTGCAGATAGCCTGGGTGTAGATGTTGTAAATACATCGTTGGGATATCAGGACTACGACAATTCAAATTATGACCATACCTATCAGGATCTGGATGGTGAAACTACCATTGCCGCACGGGGTGGTAATTTTGCGTTTGCAAAGGGCATGTTGCTGGTAACTTCGGCAGGGAATGATGGTAATGGATTTGGCTTTGTGGCAACCCCGGGAGATTCTAAAGGCATATTAACGGTTGGGGCAGTAGATGATGATGGGGATTATGTAGATTTTAGCTCTTTTGGTCCTACCGTGGACGGTCGTATTAAGCCAGATGTGATGGCACAAGGTCGTGATGCCGCAGTTATAAATCAGAACGGAAATGTAGATTTTAATAACGGAACGTCGTTCAGCTCACCAATTATGGCTGGTGCCGTAACAAGTTTGTGGCAATCCAGACCCGAGGTTAAAAACAGTACTATCATGCAATTGGTACGGGAATCTGCGCATTTGTTTAACAATCCTACCGATGAAATGGGCTACGGAATTCCTAATTTTCAGGAAGCTTACAATGCCCTGCAGGTATTAGGTGTTGAAGACCAGTTGCTAAAGGAAACATTTGCAATTTATCCTAACCCTGTGACCGATGTGTTTAACGTGTCTTTTCCACAGCAAACCGAAAGAGCTACAGTAACTATTTTTGACGTACTCGGAAAACAGGTTTTTGTAAAAGAAATTTCTGTTCTGGAAAACAAGGTATCTATTTCTGAGTTATCCGGTGGAGTTTACATAGCAAGTATTAGTGCTGAAGGTATTGTAAATAATTTCAAAATCCTGAAAAAATAGTGCAAAACAGGATTACAGAACTTTTTCATATTAAATATCCAGTAATCCAGGCGGGAATGATCTGGAATAGTGGATGGCGTCTGGCAAGTGCAGTTTCCAATGCTGGCGGCCTGGGTATTTTAGGAGCTGGCTCTATGTATCCTGATGTGTTAAGAGAACACATTGTAAAGTGCAAGAAAGCAACCAATAAACCCTTTGGAGTAAACGTACCTATGTTGTATCCCAATCTGGAGGAAATTATTCAGATTATAATAGAAGAGAAGGTCAAGATTGTTTTTACCTCTGCTGGAAACCCAAAAACTTATACTGCGCATTTAAAAGAACATGGGATTACCGTGGTACACGTGGTAAGCAGTGTGAAATTTGCATTAAAAGCTCAAGAAGCCGGTGTAGACGCTGTGGTAGCTGAAGGTTTTGAAGCAGGAGGCCACAACGGTCGTGAAGAAACAACCACTTTTACGCTAATTCCAATGGTAAAGGAACAAATAGAGGTACCATTAATTGCTGCCGGAGGTATTGCTAACGGAAAAGGAATGTTAGCTGCTATGGTTTTAGGAGCCGATGGTGTACAGGTAGGAAGCCGTTTTGTAGCTTCTGAAGAAAGTAGTGCTCACAGAAATTTCAAAAAAATGGTGGTTGAAGCCAAAGAGGGAGATACGCTGTTAACCCTAAAAGAATTAGCTCCTGTTCGAATGTTAAAAAACAAGTTTTTTAGCGAAGTCATGGAACTCTATACTCAAAACCCAACCAAAGAACAACTTATAGAACTTCTGGGAAGGGCAAGAGCCAAGCGAGGCATGTTTGAAGGAGATTTGGAAGATGGTGAGCTGGAAATAGGGCAAATTTCCGGATTAATACACGATATTAAACCCGCAGCACAGATTGTTGCCGAAATGATCGCGGAGTTTGAAGAAGCTAAAAGTAATGTTCAAAAATTATAGCGTGCGAAGTTAAAAAAACAACTATTTCGATTTTATTTTTTATATTGTCTCCAATCCCCGAAACAGTGGCATACTACATTATCTTTTTTATAATAATTTCCTTATTAGTACTTGTTATCTATACAGTGCAAAAAATACATACAGCACGTCATAGAGGAAAAAACCTTCCAAAAAAAAACTTGTACTATGCGTTTGTTGCAAAAGTTTTTATGAAGGATTTACCAGATTAACCCTACGTATTTTCAGTATTTGGTTTTGTTGTATTTCCCAAAAGCACTTGCAATACCATAGCGATACCCATTACTAGTGCACATCCCAGCAAATTAAGCCACAAATAAGGCATTATATCCAGCCACCATACTACAACTACTATAGCTTGGGTAATAAGCGCAGCTATAAAAGTAGCATTGCTTTTTACGTACTTAATAAAGAAAGCCAATAAAAAGACCCCTAATACATTTCCGTAAAAAATAGATCCTATAATATTCACCAGCTCAATTAAGTTTTCAAATAAATTGGCTACACAAGCAATTAAAATAGCAATAACACCCCAAAGCATGGTGAACATACGGCTGGCATTTACATAATGCTTGTCGCTTTTTCCGGGTTTATTTCTCTTGTATAAATCTACAGAAGTGGTGGAGCCCAGAGCGTTCAATTCAGATGCAGTAGAGGACATGGCAGCGCTTAAAATCATTGCCAGAAGTAAGCCAATTAAACCGCGGGGTAGGTTATTTAAGATGAAATGGATAAACACGTAATCTTTATCGTTGGTTTCGGCATTTGGATTCGCCTTTTTTATCACAGTTTTTGATTGTTCACGCAGGGCTTCTTCTTGTTTCTGAAGGGTTACAATTTCTGTGCTCAACGCATTTTTTTCTGAATCACTTTCAGCAACCGAATAGGTCATTTGTGCTTCTCTCAATTGAGAATCTATACCTTTCTTTTCTTCCTCTAATGCCACATACTCCGAAGCAAATTCACTATCCATCACGTCTTTTACAGCTGCTGGGTTGAAATGTAAAGGGGAAGTATTAAACTGATAAAATACAAACACCATGACCCCCACTAATAAAATGAAGAACTGCATAGGAACTTTCAGTAAACCGTTCATAATGAGTCCCATTTGACTTTGTTTTACCGATTTACCTGAAAGATATCGTTGTACCTGACTTTGGTCGGTTCCAAAATAGGACAATGCCAGAAAGGTTCCACCAATCATTCCACTCCAGAAAGTATATCTGTTTTCAAAATCGAAAGAAAAGTCCAGCACTTCCATTTTGCCACTCGCCCCGGCAATTTCCAGGGCTTTGTTGAAGGTAATATCTAGTGGTAGATAATTTAGGATAATTAAAAAAGCAAGTAACATTCCTAAAAAAATAATTGCCATTTGTTGCTTTTGGGTAACGCTTACTGCTTTTGTGCCACCACTTACTGTGTAAATAATTACCAGAAAGCCAATAATAATATTTAAATAAATAAGATTCCATCCCAGTACTGCCGAAAGGATAATAGCAGGAGCAAAGATGGTAATTCCAGCTGCCAGACCGCGCTGGATAAGAAACAGGATTGCCGTTAATGTCCTGGTCTTTAAATCGAAACGGGTTTCCAGGTACTCATAGGCTGTAAAAACGTTTAACCTATGGTAAATAGGAATAAAAACCAGGCATATGACTACCATGGCAATGGGCAGTCCAAAATAAAACTGAACAAACCCCATCCCGCTATGAAATGCCTGTCCAGGGGTAGAAAGAAACGTAATGGCACTTGCTTGTGTTGCCATTACACTTAAGCCTATGGTCCACCATTGTGCATCGTTGCCCCCTTTT
>PANU01000056.1 GCA_002707745.1 Flavobacteriaceae bacterium | reverse complement strand
CTCATCTTTTTATTTTTTAAAGTTTCCGTTAAAGGCAAATTCCTCTTGTAATTTTCGCTCACGTTTTACCTTGGTTTCCTGTTCCTGTAAATCTTCCGGTAAGGTGCTGGCATCTCCTCCATACCTGCCAATAGCGATTCCCGTAGCTACGTGATAGTTCTCAGGAAAATTGAACTCCGCTCCTGCTTTTTTAAAGTTAATCCCTGCCATTTGATGAATAGCAATACCCATACTGGTTGCCTGTACGCTTACATTACCCATAAACAGACCCAAATCATGCAAGGCGTGAAAATTTTCTTTTTCCCCGTCTTTCATATCTTTTTTAAAGGCACCAAGCATTAAAGCGGGAGCTCCTGTAACCCAGTTCTGGTTAAATGCTACAAGACAGTCAAAAATCCTGTCGTATGTTTTAGAACCTTTTAGTCCCCAGATAATTCGCCACGGCTGTAAATTATTGCTACTGGGTGCCCACCGTCCTGCTTCTAACAATGTTTTTAATTCAGTTTCGGTGATGGGAGTTTCAGCAAATGCTCTTGGGCTCCATCTGTCTTTAATAAGCGAGTGAATTGGATACTCGGTTGGTGTTTGTTTTTCTTTCATCTAATATCTTTTCTGAAAAGTTACAACCATTGTAGACTAACAAAAAACAATTAAAAAAGATTTAACTATTAACGCTATAATTAACAAAATGCTATTACATTTTAGACTTCTGAACTACTATTTTTACTGAAATTTTGAATATTATGGTTTGGGGAATATTTATAGCTTTTGTTTTGGTAATGCTCTTCTTAGACTTGGCCGTTTTTAACAGGAAAGCTCATGAAATTAAAACGAAAGAGGCTTCCATCTTTACTTCTATATGGGTAGGGATCGCTTTATTATTTTCTGGGGTTATTTATTGGCTGTTTTCAAACGGAATGGTAGAAAATCCCACACAACTTTCGGCAGAAACGGCAACCTTAAAATATATTACTGGATATTTAATTGAACTTTCCCTGAGTATAGATAATGTTTTTGTGATTGCCGTTATCTTTAACTCCTTTGCCATACCTGCCAAGTACCAACACCGGGTATTGTTCTGGGGAATTTTAGGGGCTATTGTTTTTAGAGCGTTAATGATACTCTTTGGTGTGGCTCTTATTAATAAATTTGATTGGATTGTGTATGTATTTGGTGTTTTCTTGCTTTTTACAGCGTACAAAATGGCTACTTCCAGTGACACCGATTTTAATCCGAAAAATTCTAAAGTTTACAAGTACATCCGTAAAGTATTTCCCATTACCCATAAAATAGATGGGGAAAATTTCTTTATAAAACGAATGGGGGTGAAAGCAGCAACACCTCTCTTTATTGCCTTACTTATTATAGAGCTTACCGACATTCTTTTTGCGTTGGATAGTATTCCAGCTATTCTGGCTATTACTGCCGATCCATTTATTGTATTTAGCTCAAACATTCTGGCTATTCTGGGCCTTCGGTCTATGTATTTTTTAATTTCCCGTATGTTGCAGAAATTCAGATATATAAATTATAGTTTGGTTGCTATTTTAAGTTTTGTAGGAATAAAAATGCTTATTTCACATCACGTGGAAATCCCTGAATGGCTCTCTTTAACTGTAATTGCCTTAGCGCTGCTGGGCGGAGTCCTAGCTTCTGTTTACATACCCACTACTAATGACGAGCTCCCCACCCAGGATTTGCCAAAATAATACTAAAAGTTTGGCTTCCCATTTTAGGAATTGTATCTTTAAATTTGAATTCTAAATAAGACAATTATGAACATTAACTTTGAATATAAAGATGTTTCTGCCAGTAAGAGACTGGAAGCTCTTGCAACCGAAAAACTAGAAAAGCTAGAAGCGAAATACGACTTTATTGTAAATGCCGATGTGTATTTCAAAAAAGAGAATACCACCAGTGATGAAACCGGAAGTATAACTGAAATTAGAATTAATGTGCCAGGAACTACCTTGTTTGCACAAGCCAATAATGGTAAGTTTGAGTCTTCACTCGCAAAAGCTGCTTCTGAAGTAGCTACACAACTGCGTAAAAAGAAGGACAAAATGCAAACCTACTAAAAATTTAAACAAAAGGAATACGTCACTAATTATGAAAGAAATGGGAGTACTCGCACGAGACGACAGAGAATTTATTTTAATATATAGCCATAATAGCCGGGTAGGGAAACACGCTTTGGCCTATTTACAAGGTGTAAAAGACAAGCTGAATGCTATCGATATCTCAAAAACAAAAGTGAGCGATACGCAATGGACTGAAATTGCCAAAGCTCTAAACTGTACAGTGGGAGATTTAATAGACAAACGTCTGGTAAAGGATGGAGACACTTCCAACTATGGCACAAACGATTGGCTAAAAATCCTGCAAAATAATGACGAAGTGCTTTCTCACCCTATTGCAATAAAAGGTACTAAAACCAAACAGATTGCCAATGGTCCCGATGTCCTTAAATTTTTTGATGTGGACTCAGCTGGTATTGAAAAAACATTTCACACCGAAGACCCCACGATTGAAAAAACAACCAACGGGGAAGGTTTCGTAAAGTAGTAGTGCTACACACCTTTTAAGTAATAGACTTATAAATAAAAAAAAGGCTGTCTAAAAAGGATATTCATATTGTCAAACTGAGCTTGTCGAAGTTTTAACAGTATTGACTAGCAATACATTTCGACAGGCTCAATGGGACAAATTCATGATTTTGACACTTTTTAGACAGCCTCTTCTATTTTTTAGACCATTTGTTTACTGTTTTACCCTGGCCAATGGCTGAATTCTAGGGCGTATTTTTTTATACTCTTCCAATTGAATGGCAGTTAGGATATCTCCCATCTCAGCAGCTTCGTTTTGTTTTAAGGCTACCATTTTATTGAGCATATCTTCTCCTTCACTGGTTTTCTTTATTTCTTCTTCACGAATGAGAAATTCTTCCACTTTTTTTCTGAATAGCAATTCCTGCTTTGCACGTAATCCTAATTCATTTACATACTTGTCTGTAATGGTCTTTGCTTTTTCCTGAAGGGTTTCACTGCCCATTTGTAAATGGGTATCCTGACTAATTCCTGAATACGAAACCAACATTATAATTGCTAAGAGTAACTTTTTCATAATTTTTTATTTTAATTTAAAAATACGATGACAAAGTTATGAATACAAGTATTTTAATAGTGTTTAACAGCAAATGTTAAGGCTGTTGTAACGCTATTCATGGAACCTGTAATATCCACATTTAAGATACCTGCCCTCCGGAAAAGTTACCGGGTGGTCTGCATCGTGTCCTGTTTTCAATTCTACTGAAAAGCGTCGGGGTTGTTGTTGCAGGGCTTCGGTATTAATTTTAAAGAAATCGGTGGCCGAAATTCTTGAGCTACAGGAAGCTAATACCAATAAGCCTCCCCTGGCTGTTACCTTTTCTCCTAATTGCGCCAATTGCGCATATTTTTTTTTGGCAACGGTAATTTCTTTTTGCTGTTTCGCAAAGCTTGGAGGATCTATGATTACTACATCGTATCGCTTTTGCTCCTGTATAAGGTGTTGTAGCATTTTAAAAGCGTCACCAGCGAGCGTTACATGAGTTCCTGCACATGTGTTTAAAGCACCATTTGCTTTAGCCAATTCTAATGCCTGTTCGCTTATGTCCAAACTAGTAACTTCTCTTGCTCCATTTGCAAGCGCATGAACAGAAAATCCCCCGGCATAACTAAATACATCCAGCACCGTTTTTCCCTTGCTTAACGCTCCTGCCCTTCTTCGGTTATCACGGTGATCCAGAAAATACCCGGTTTTGTGTCCCTTTATAACATTTGCTGAAAAATAAACCCCATGCTCTTTAAAGACAATAGTTTCGTCTTTTAGAGTTCCATAAAAAACAGTCCCTTCTTTTAAAGGAAAACTAGCTTTCTGTTGCAGGGTTCTGCTCAATCTTACTACACCGGTTTCAGTGTTAGAAACCTGTAGTAGTAGTTTAAAAAGAGTTTCTAAAAAAGGCAGCCAGATGGCCGAGTATAACTTCACCACCAAAACATGGGCATATACATCGGCTATTAATCCCGGGAAGCCGTCATTTTCACCAAAAAGTAAACGATAACTATTTGTTTCGGTTTCCAGTAACGCTACACGCAAAGCATACGCCCGCTGTATTTTATTATTAAAAAATTCTTCATCCAGTTTTACACCCCCTCCATGATGTATCATCTTTATAACAATAGGAGAGGCTGGGTCGTAGAGCCCCACCCCAATTGCCTTATTTTTTTTATGACTAAAAATTACCGCAATATCACCAGTAGTCCCTTTTTTATTAATTTTTTCCACACTTTCAGAAAAAATCCATGGATGTTCGTTTTTAACGGAGCGTTCTCCCTTTGCCGTGAGTTTTACGGCCAGAACTTGTGGGGTAATTTTTGGAAACGTACAGCTAAACATTATAGTTTTTTATGAATAATTGCAATGGCATCGTTTAAAGTTCGCAGGTTTTCCATATCCTCATTTGCAAAGGCAATAGCAAACGTATCTTCCACATCCAGCACAATATCTACCAAATGAGCCGAATTGATATTTAACTCTCCTGTTAAGTCACTATCCCGGTGTATTTGGTCTTCGTTTACATCTTCAGGAAGGTATGTTTTTATAATTGGTAAGATTTTAGCGTAGATTTCTTCGGTAGTCATTAGTAGTTTAATTTTTTCTAAAGATAACACACGCATTTACATCTCCAAAGCCAAAACTAGCTTTAATAGCAGTATGAATAGTTGCTGAAATTTTCTGTTGTGGAATTTTTTCAGAGGCTACAAAATTTGCAATTTCTGGATGTAATTCTTCACAATTTACATTTGGGAAGACAAAGCCTTCGTGCAACTGAAGTATGGTGGATACCACCTCTATACTGCCACTGGCAGCCAGACAATGTCCAACCATCCCCTTTAACGAATTAATATAAGGAAAACCAGTTCCCTTTCGTTGCAAGGCAGTACTCCAGTTTACAATTTCATCGGGATCTTTACTGGTAGCTGTTAAATGTCCGTTTATATAATCAATTTCGGCTGCTGCAATCCCTGCATCTATCATAGCGTTTTTAATACACCGCTGTACAGCCTTGCTGTTAGGAGCTGTAAGGCTACCGCCATCCCGTTGACCGCCGCTGTTTATATGTCCGCCTAAAATTTCTGCATATATAGTGGCGCCTCGTTTTTCTGCACTTTCTAAGGACTCCAGTACCAATGCCCCTGCTCCACTCCCTGGTACAAATCCGCTGGCGGATGCACTCATAGGTCGTGAGGCTTTTTTGGGGGTTTTATTATGTTTATAGGTAAGTACTTTCATAGCATCAAAACCTCCCCAAATATATGGGCCGTGATCACTGGTACTGCCACAGAGCATTTGGGTTGCTTTTCCTGAAGCAATACGCTCATAGCCCATTAAAACGGCTTCTGTTCCTGTGGCACAGGCTGAAGAGTTGGTAGTAACAAGATTTGCAGCTCCTGTCATTCCCCCTAAGTAAGCACTAATCCCGCTTGCCATGGTTTGAACTACAGTGGTACTTCCTAAGCGCCTTACATTTTTGTCATCTATCTTATATATAGCTTCCCGAAATTTATCGACACCGCTGGTCCCTGATCCAAAAACAATTCCTAAATCCCAGTTTGGCTCGGTTTCAGAAATTTCTATTCCAGCATCCCTAATCGCATCCATTCCGGCAATTACACCGTATAAAATCCCACTGCTATTAAAATTCCGAAGTTGTAAGGGGGTAAAGTAAGCAAGCTTTTTTTCTTCTGAAATAGTAGGAATACCACCCAGCTGGCAGGAAAAATTTAAATTTTCTAATTCCTGTATATGTTCAATACCAGAAGTTCCGTTTTTAATAGCTTCAGTAAAAGCAGGAATTCCAACGCCATTTGGTGCTACAACCCCTAACCCTGTAATGACAACTCTTTTTTTCATGTAATCTTTTTTACTTCTAATTTTTAAACATACCGCTAATGGTTCCCTTTGCCACGATCTCTCCAGCTTTATTTAGCATTTTTACGTTACATTTTAGTTTATTAAATCGAAAGTATTCTTTTTCTGAAATTACCGTTACGCGCTCCTTCGGAAAAACGGGTGTATAAAAATCCATTTGGTGGCTACTTAATGCTATTTGCATCATTTCACCTAATTTATCTTCAGAACTATCTTTCAGTAGAAAAATTCCGAGGCATACCAATCCAATTTGCGCCATACATTCTACTAAGATAACACCAGGGGTAACCGGATTATCTGTAAAATGTCCTTTATAAAAATACTCATCTGCCTTAAACGTATAGACACCTTCTACCCTGTTGCTAGTAATTGAAACCAGGTCATCTACAAAGAGAAAGGGCTTTGTATATGGTAGATTACTTAAGATAGTATGATATGGCATGGTATAAAATTTCGCAATTATTGCTATAATGTTGTTTTCTTACCGTCAAGAAACTGATCGTAATTCGTATATCGTTCCTTACCGTAGACTTTCTCCGCCATCAACTTTTAAGACTATGCCATTAATCCAAGTTGCTTCTTCCTGGCAGAGTAACCAAACGGCATCTGCAACATTTTGGGGCGTTGTTAATTTTTTAAAAGGGTTTCTTTGTTTTGATAGTTGGGCTAACGTCTCACTTCCGGGAATCATTTTAAAAGAAGGTGTTAGGGTAGTTCCCGCCTGAATGCAATTGGTGGTAACCCCATGGGGGGCAAGTTCTACTGCCATTTGCCGCATTAAAGCTTCCAGGGTTGCCTTTGCCGCAGAAACGGCTCCGTAACCCGGCCACACCTTGGTGTTTCCTTCGCTTGTAAAGGCTATGTTTTTTGCGTTTTCTGAAAATTTATTTTGTTTTAGTAATTCGCTGGTCCATTGCCACCAGCTGGTTGCCATAGCTTGAAGGGTAATAGTAATAGCAGCTACAGAAAGTGATTCTTTTTCAGAATACAGGGGTTGTAAGCTTCCTTTGGCAATGCTGTGAATTACAACCGAAATACTACCCGCTTCTATTTCGGCTAAAACATTGTGTATAGTTTCCTCTTTCAGTGCGTCTTTATTATAGGTTTTCACGGAAACCTTATAACTTTTCATTGCTTCAACTTCGGTTTCGAACGTTGGAATATTATTTTTTCTATCACGATGAACAATGACAATATTAAAACCCGCAGAAGCCAATTTATGAGCGCTGGCTAGCCCTAGCCCACTACTTCCGCCTAATATTAATGCTGTTTTATGTGAATGCTTCCTCATTAAAATTCTATTAAAATCCGTTGTGCCGAAAAACCCGGACCAAAACTTAATAACAATCCAAGCTCCCCTTTTTCTGGGTTTTTATCCATAAATCGTTCTAAAACGTACAAAACAGTAGCGCTACTCATATTTCCGTAAAGACGCAGTGTTTCTTTGGTGTCGTCTATATTTTTCCCTAAACTACCAAAAATTTCTTCTACGGTCTGCACAATTTTCTTTCCCCCCGGATGAAAAATAAGGTGATCTATGTCTTCTATTGTTTTGTTATTTCTCTCTAAAAACGGGTAGAGTATATCGGGGAAATGCGTTGCAATTTTATTAGGTACATCTTTGTCTAAAATCATTTGTAAGCCGGTGTTTACCAACTTAAACCCCATCATACCCGTTGCATCGTAAAAATGATACATGGCTTCGTCCAAAATTTTAGGTCCTGGGGCATTTTCTTCCGAAGATAACAACACACAAGCAGCTCCATCGCCAAAAATGGCAGCGCTAACCATGTTTGCCATAGAGTAGTCTTCGAGTTGAAAAGTTGCTGTTGGAGCCTCCAGTGCAATTACAGCGGCCCGCTTTCCGGGATTTGCTTTTAAAAAATTTTTGGCATAAATAATCCCGCTTATTCCTGCGGCGCACCCCATTTCGGTTACAGGCAATCTCACTACATCCTGCCGCATTTGTAACTCATTAACAAGATATGCGTCTACCGAAGGAATCATAATACCCGTGCAACTTACGGTAATTATAAAATCTATATCGGTAGGCATCCAGGCTGCTTTATTCAATGCTTTTTGGAGCGATTGTTTTCCTAATTTTTTTATTTCCCTTGCATAAATATCGTTCCGTTCCTGGAAAGAGGTATTTAGGAAAACTTCGTGCGCATCCATAATGGAGTACCGGCGATCCACACCAGCCCCTTCAAATATTTTTAGGACTTTTCGCTTAAAGCGGCTGTCTTGATTTTCCAGCCAGGTTTCTACAAAAGGTAAGATTTCGCTGGTATCTCTTGTATATTCGGGTAATTGCTTGGCTACAGCACTAATTTTTACAGATGTTTCTATGATGTTTCTTATTATTACTATGAGTGATTTATTTTAATTGTGTGCCCTTTTCCAAAAGCCCTTTGCTTAGTATGGTGTTATAAATTTAAGGAAGACCCTTTTTCAAAATTCTATTATTTTTTTTATTTGTGTTTGTTCCTTTCACTTTTTAGATTCTAAAATCCATTGCCACCTAAAGGCCCATTTCCATAGTACTGTAGATGTTGTTTTTGGAATTTGCGCTGCTAAACTATGCAGCTCGTTTCGTTTAAATCCGCGTGCCACAGAAACCAAACCGTCATGTTTTGCAATCCTGCTTTTTATAAAGATACTACTGAAAAGGCGAAATAACCAAAAGGCAAGTCGGCTTCTGTGTAGGTCGTTTATCACCACTCCAACTTTCGCCTGGGCGGAAAGCTTTTGTAAAATTGACACAACGGACTCATTTTTAAAGTGATGCAGGAATAAGGTGCATAGGGCAATGTCGTACGATTTGTGTAGTGGTTCTTCAGAAAAAATATCTTTTACTTTAAAGACTATATTGGGGTATGCGTTAGATTTTTTTTCAGCAATTTTAATAATGTGCTCATTTCCATCAATTCCAACCAGATTAAAATGATAGTTACACTGGCTCCCAAATTGTGCTATCTTTCGAAGCATTTCACCATCGCCACATCCCACATCTACAATAGTAAGAGGAGTATGTTTTTGGTTTTTAGTTATTAATTTTTTAATTCCGTTTAAGGTAACCTGTTGTCCGCCCAGAATTTTATTAACTGTTTTAAGATCATTTAGCATCAGTTCCATTTCTGGACCATGGAGCTCAAAACTGTCTAAAATTTCGGTTTGAGAAGAACGATATTTGGCTGAATAGTGAATCATACAAAACTTTCTCCGTGCGTTTTCTCTATAATTTTTGGCAGTACCGAAGGAACTATTTTTGCAATCTTAAAAGATGCTTTCGCCAATGCCGGGCGTAGCAATACTTTTTGAATCCATTGCCCTGATTGCAATCTTCTTGAAAATGTATGTGTCCAGATTTTAGCATATTCTTTTTCAAGTAAATTTCTGTTGTTAAAATCGTTTTGGAAAAACACCGTGGCAAGTAATTTGGCACTGTGAATTGCCATAGCCATCCCATTTCCGCATAACGGATGAATAAGACCCGCAGCGTCACCTATCATAAAAATATGGTTTTCAATTGGTTTTTTCGATTCAAATGAAACCTGACTAATAGTTAAAGGATTTTCAAAAAGTGGTTGTGCGTGTTGAAAGAAATTGGCTAACAACGGATTTCTACTCATAATTTTTTGTTGAAATTCGGTAATGTTTTTTGCTCTTTTAAACGATTTATAGGTAGTAAGGTAACACGCATTTACAGCACCTGCTTCAATTTTTGAGAGCCCGCAATACCCACCGTCAAAATTGTGGAGTGCTACAACGTTTGGATCAAAATTATAGTTATAATGTGCTTTAACGGCCAGCCAGGATGATTTTTTCTGAATAAAATTTCGTTCTAACACTTTATCGATGGCAGACCTTTTTCCAAAAGCTCCAATTACATAATGAGCTGTATAGGTATTACTTTCTTTTGTGGCAATTGAGAAATGTGTGTTTTTAAATTTAATTTCAGTACACGTTTCAAACTTTATCTGTGCCATTTTAGTTGCTTTTTTAAACAGCAGGTTGTCCAGTGCGTACCGACTCATTCCAAAGCCACCCAGGGGCAACTTGGTTTTAATTAAATTTCCACTATGAGTAGATATTTCAAACTGGTTTATTGGTATGGCACCTTCGGCAAGCGGGTGTATTCCCATAGTTTGTAAATACGGCAACACTTCATTAGAAACATATTCGCCGCATACCCGGTGCCTGGGATAGGGGTCTTTTTCTACCAATAGCACCTTGTATTTTTTTCCAAGTTCAATAGCAGCTACTAAGCCTGCAAGACCTCCGCCTAAAATTGCAATCTGAAACATAGGGTGTTGTTGCATCATTTAAAGTACGGGATAGTTTTTAACATAAAAAAATCCTGTACTCTATAAAGTGTACAGGATTTTAAAATTTATAAATCAAAGAAAATTATCCTTTGTTTGCCTCGTTTTCGGCATCTTGAATCATTTTCTCGTTTGGTACAATAACAACATTTACACGTCGGTTTTGTGCACGTCCTTCGGCAGTACTGTTGTCTGCTACGGGACTTTGTTCACCATACCAATTGGTTGTAAAACGACCAGAGCTCAATCCTTTTGTAGTAGTAAAATAACTAGTTACAGCTTGTGCTCTTTGCTTAGACAATGTCATATTATAGGCATCGGCTCCAGTATTGTCTGTATGTCCAATTACCAATACATTGGTATCCGGATATTCACGCAATACGCCACTCAGTTTATCTAACGTTGCCATTGAGGCAGCATTAATATTGTATTTGTTAGTATCAAAGTACACTCCTGAATTTTCATCAAAAGTTACTACAATACCATCATCTACACGTTCTACTTGTGCACCAGGAATTTCTGTTTCAATTTTTTTAGCCTGATTATCCATATTTCTACCAATTATGGCTCCTGCAACACCACCGGCTACACCACCAATTACGGCACCAAGCTCACCATTACCTCCTTTACCAATATTATTACCTAATATGGCACCTAGGATAGCTCCACCCCCAGCACCAATTACAGTACCTTTTTGAGAGTTGTTTGCATTTCTGGTAGCTTCACAATTGGTAAATAAAACCAAGGTTGCAAGTGCTAATGTTATAATTGATATTTGTTTATATATAGTTTTCATATTATTCATTTATTTTAGAAAAGTTCATACTAATTGTAAAGGGTTGTCCTTCAAGATTTACGGTTTGCTCCCAACGCATATTATTTTCACTTAATTGCGCTAAACGTACTCTAAATCCTATAGAGTTGTCTTTGTCTGGCTTTCCTAACTTCATGGTTGGTTTCAGCAAGAAATCGTATAGTCCTGTTGTTGGGTCTATCTCTTGTATGCTGAAGATAAAGTTTCGATCCCCTACCGGGCAATTACCATTATTAATAGTATATAGCCCACTGTTGTTATTAGGAATAAAACGCCAGGTACTGCCTTCAAAACATTCTTTAGATGTATCATTGAATACTGTTACATTAAATGTACCAGACTCGCTATAACTTATATTGTCTAGCGACCAATACCCTTTAATTTCTTTTTTTGCTTGGGTTACGGTCTTAGGCGTTCCACAAGAAAATGCGAGAACTGCTAAGACCATGAGAATTGAGATTTTTTTCATGTGTTTGGTTTTGATTAATAGTTAAGTGTTTCTGTATAATATTACCTTCTAAACAATCTTGCCAGTAACGAAATTACCAGTAAAACAATAAAGATGTAAAAAATGATTTTGGCTATATCGGCCGCTCCTTCAGCGAGACCACCAAAACCAAAAAGTGCTGCAACAAGTGCAATTACAAGGAAAATAATAATCCAGCGTACCATAGTTTTTTAGTTTTTATGATTAGTAATAGTACTAAGATAAACAGCTTTGTGTTTCTTCCAACTATGTTTATGCCAAGTTTAACAACAAGTGTTAAAAATTTAATAAGCTAATAAATCTTCTAAATCTTGCCTAAATCTCTTGTTTGGAAGGTATTGTGCTTCTAAATTTGCCGCAAACGGAATGGGAGTTTCCAAACTTGCCACCCTTTTAATAGGTGCATCCAGGTATTCGAAGCATGATTCTGAAACCATTGCTGAAATATCGCTAGCCATACCTCCAAACATACTATCCTCCTGTAAAATAATGAGTTTCCCTGTTTTTTTAACTGAAGTAACTATTGCAGCTGTATCTAAGGGAGCTAATGTTCTTAAATCTAATAGGTCTGCCGAAACATCTTTCATATCATCCAACGTATCCAATGCCCAATGAACTCCGGCGCCATACGTAACAATAGTCACATTATTCCCTTCTCTTAATAATGAAGCTTTGCCAAGTGGTAGGGTATAATAATTTGTTGGCACTTCCTGCCTGATGCTTCTGTATAAGGCCTTATGTTCAAAAAACAGCACCGGGTTTGGATCTTCAATGGCTGTTGCTAATAGTCCCTTAGCGTCATATGGAAAAGCTGGATATACTACTTTTAAACCTGGAGTATGGGTAAACCACGCCTCATTGGTCTGGCTATGAAAAGGTCCTGCTCCTACTCCTGCCCCACAGGGCATACGCACAACCACATCGGCTTTCTGGTTCCAGCGGTACTGGCTTTTCGCCAAATAATTTACAATTGGGTTAAATCCTGAGGTAACAAAATCGGCAAACTGCATTTCCATAATAGCTTTGTAACCAGTAATAGAAAGTCCCATAGCTGCAGAAACAATAGCACTCTCGCAAATAGGCGTATTGCGCACACGTTCTTTACCAAAAGCTGCTACAAAGCCTTCGGTTATTTTAAATACACCTCCGTATTCTGCAATGTCCTGCCCCATAATAACCGTATTATCATGACGCTCCATGCTTTGTTTTAACCCCTGTGAAATGGCATCTATTAATCGTAGCTCTTCAGTGGTATCACCAGGCTTAATTTCCTGATAATTAAAATCTTGATATACATCATTTAACTCATTACTTTTGCTGGAAGTAATAGTTTCTTCAGCAAAGGCAATATCAAGATGCTCGTTTATTTCATCTTTAATTTCGGTGTGTAAGGTTTCAATTTTAGTTTCAGAAAGGAGACCTTCGCCCAACAGATAATTTTCAAAATTTATCAACGGATCGCGTTGTCCCCATTCATCCATTAATTTGTCAGGGACATATTTTGTACCACTGGCTTCTTCGTGACCGCGCATTCTGAAGGTTTTAAACTCCAGTAAAACGGGTCTAGCATTCTCACGCATAGATTCAACAATTGCTTTTACCTTGGTGTATACTTCCAAAATATTATTGCCTTCTATAATATGGCTTTCCATCCCGTAGCCTTTACCTCGATCTGCAAGATTCTCGCAATTATACTGTTCACTGGTAGGGGTTGAAAGTCCGTACCCATTATTTTCTATACAAAACAAAACTGGCAATTGCCATACAGAAGCAACGTTAAGCGCTTCATGTATGTCGCCTTCGCTGGTTCCTCCTTCTCCGGTAAAAACCGCACAAACCTGTTTGTTTTCTTTTAATTTATTCCCAAGAGCAATTCCATCGGCCACACCAAACTGGGGGCCTAAGTGAGAAATCATTCCTACTATTTTATATTCCTGTGTGCCAAAGTGAAAACTACGGTCACGCCCTTTTGTAAATCCGCTTGCTTTGCCCTGCCATTGGGAAAACAGCCGGTATAACGGAATGTCGCGCCCTGTAAAAACCGCCAGATTACGATGCATAGGCAAAATGTACTCGTCACGATCCAAAACACTTGTAATTCCTACCGAAATTGCTTCCTGACCAATACCACTAAACCATTTGGATATTTTTCCCTGGCGTAATAAAATGAGCATTTTTTCTTCTATCAACCTGGGCTTTAGCATACGAGTGTATAAAGCTAAGAGGGTCTGGTTGTCAATTCCGGTTGTATCGTATTTAAAAAATATAGGAGCGGCAGTTTCAGATTTCATTGGGTGTTGTTTGTAGTACCAAAAGTAGAAAATTTAAGTTGTAGGAAGCTACTAAGCTGTATTTTTTTTGAATAGAAAATACCCCACTATTTTGGTATCTTTGTATTAAAAATTTACGGTTATGAATAATATACCCAGTGTAGATCTTGCCGATTTCCTGAGTGACGACCCCAAACGAAAACAAAAATTTGTAGATCAGATTGGGAGCGCTTATGAAGAAAT
>PANU01000055.1 GCA_002707745.1 Flavobacteriaceae bacterium | reverse complement strand
ATACCCCGCAATTTTTGCAATGCGTTTTTTCTTGACAAGTGTTCCTCCCACAGCAATTAAGCTTATCCCGTAAACAAAGCTATCTGCTAGCATATCAAGGCTGTCTGCTACCAGTCCCATCGATTTTGAAAGGATTCCAGTAGTCATTTCTACACCAAAAAAAATAAAATTAATGAGGAGCACGGTCCAAAGCAACTTCTTTTGATTGGTATCTGCTTCAAAATGAGTCTTGGAAGTTTCTTCTATACTAATTTTTTCACCGCCTAAATTTAAATCCTTAATGGCAGTTTCAATTTCATGTGTTTCTCTTTCGTGAAAAACGGTAAGTGTCCTATTGGGTATGTTAAAATCGAGATGTGCAATGCAGGTGATGCCCTCTAATTTCATTCGGATTAAATTTTCTTCCGAAGGACAATCCATTTTACTGATTTCAAAAACCGTTTTATACATTTACCTTGATTAATAACAGGAACAGTTAATTATTAAATGCTTTTTTAATCCGGCTCAGGTTTCGTTTGGTGTCACGTTCTTTAATGGCTTCCCGTTTATCAAATTGTTTTTTACCACGGGCTAGAGCGATCTTTAATTTTGCCAACCCTCTCTCGTTTGTAAACAGTAAAAGCGGAACAATGGTCAACCCACTATTTCGTACTTCTTTTTCAAGTTTTTTAAGTTCGTTTTTATTGAGAAGTAGCTTGCGTTCACTTTTTGGATTGTGGTTAAAGTGGGTAGCGTGGGAGTATTCCTGTACGGTCATATTAATTACAAATAACTCTCCACGGTCGTTAAATTCACAAAAGCTTTCGGCGATGCTCGCTTTTCCCTCTCGGATGGCTTTAATCTCGGTGCCCGCAAGGACAATTCCGGCTGTATACGTATCTAACAGCTCGTAGGTGAACTTGGCTTTTTTGTTTTTTATTTTAACGTTTTTCTGAATACCCATAATAGGACAAAAGTACAATTTTAGATGTACGAAGTACGATTGTAATGTTTAAAATTAACCTAAAAGCAGCATTGTTTAATAAAAACTTTTAGTGATGTAAGTCACCACCAGAGCTTGTTGAAGGCTAATAAAAATAAGAGATGCTAAGACAGGCTCAACCTGGTGCTCTAGGTGTCCTTATTTTTCAGGCTGTGAAACTATGTCAAATTTAACGGGACTGTAATCCTGTTTTAATGCTCCATTTACAAGTATTTCTTCAAAAAAACAGCTGGCTCCTGCAGCTGTCATCAGGTTAGGCCCGTCTTGAATGTGTAAATGTAAATGGGCTTCACTGGAATTTCCTGAGTTACCACAGTTGCCCAAATATTGTCCTTTTTTCACCGTATCGCCAGCTTTAACCGCAACAGTGCCGTTTTCCAGATGTGCATATACAATGTATTCGTCATTTTCGGTTTTAAGCATCACACTATTTCCAAGGGGTTGTGAAGGGTTCATGATAGTGGGACGGTTGTCTTCAACTCCTGTGATTACTTCGTACACTACGGCATCACAAACTGCGTACAGCGGTTGCCCAAAAGCGTAATAGTCCTCATTTCTGGTGCCGCTGCGTTGGTAGGAACGATTGTTTTTTCCCAGTTTCAGAAAATCGAAAGCGCCTTGTTGTACTCTGGTGGTTACGTGGTAGTTCTGTCGTTTGTCGGTGCCTCCCCAAAAGGTCAGCCATTTGCCGTTAAACGGAAGTCTAAGTTTTGTTGTGTTTCGGTCAAATTTGGCGGGTTCGGTGCTTTCAACAGGTTTAAAAAGGAGTCCCGAAATCTTGTTATCCTCGTTTACATAAATTCCGATATTTTGTTGTCCGTTTTCAAAATTTCCTAAAAAAGTATCGCGTTTGTCCTGACCTTCCACAAATGAAAAAGAAGTAAACTTTCCGAAGTTTTTCTGAAACGTACTCAGCAACTGATGCATAGCCGCAGCATTAACCTTTTGCTGGAAAGACTCGCTTAGCATCTTATGAATAGAATCATTTTTGCCTGCATTGTAATAATCCTGAAGTTTTGTAAGTGCCAGGACATTTTTTTCATTTTGAGCAAAAACCGAGGTGGAGACACAACATAGTACCAGGATAAAAACAAGTTTTTTTCTCATGATTTCTTCTGTAAAGTTTACCAATTATTAGTGATCTAATTCCTACTTTTGTTACAAATACAACGTATGAAATCGCTTTCCATTTTATTGCTTACTGTTATTTTATTTTCTTGTCAGGAAAAAGAGACCCTCACTGCCAATGCGATTGTGGATAAAACCATTACAGAAGCATGTGGCGGAAACTGCGATCAAGCCGAAATTAACTTCGTGTTTCGTAAAGTGAAATATAAAAGTGTTCGCGAACATGGGAAATATCAGTTAGAACGCAATTTTATCGATTCTATTGGCGCTGTTAGGGACGTTGTTTCAAATAACGGATTTAAACGTTTTATAAATGATTCCTTGCAGCAATTAGCAGATACTACGGCCAGTAAATATGCCGAAACTGTAAACTCGGTTCATTATTTTGCGCAATTGCCCAATGGTTTAAATGCCCCCGCAGCTAAAAAAGAATTGCTGGGCGAAGCCAAAATAAGCGGTAAAGAATATTACGAAATAGGCGTAACCTTCAGGGAAGAAGGTGGTGGTACCGATTTTGAAGACAAGTTTGTGTATTGGATTAACAAGGAAACTTTTCACGTAGATTATCTGGCGTATAGCTATGCCGTGAATGGTGGCGGCGTTCGATTTAGAGAGGCGTATAACCCGAGAGTTGTAGAAGGAATTCGATTTGTAGATTACAACAATTACATGCCAGCGAGTCTTAAAATTCCGTTAACCGATTTAGATTCCCTGTTTCAGCAAAATGAATTAGAACTGCTTTCTAAAATTGAAACGGAGAATGTAGAGGTTACCTTATTGAAGTAAAATTGAATAAAATCCACCTCTCATTTCCCATACCTTAAATTTTATTATTGCATACCCAAAGCGCAACCTTTACCTTTGCCAGTATCTGTAAGATATGAACCATTTTCCTTTGGGAATTTGGAATTTATTAATTTAGAATTTAAGAAAACATATGCCTGGATTTGAAGTTTTTGGCGCCGAAGAGCGTAAACAAGTAAATGACGTACTGGAAACCGGAGTATTAATGCGCTATGGCTTTGACGGTATGCGCAATAATCACTGGAAAGCCAAGGAATTTGAAGTTGCGTTTGCAGAACGTATGCAAAGCGCACATTGCCAGTTAGTATCTAGCGGAACCTCTGCCTTAACAATTGCTTTGGCCGCTGCAGGAATAGGAGCAGGGGACGAAGTGATTATGCCTACATTTACATTTGTAGCGAGTTTTGAGAGTATTATGATGTTAGGAGCCGTTCCAGTATTAGTAGATATTGATGACACCCTAACACTAGACCCAGCAGCAGTTGAAGCTGCCATTACATCAAAAACAACATGTGTGATGCCCGTGCATATGTGCGGTTCTATGGCAGATTTGGATGCATTACAAGCTATTTGTGACAAACACGATTTGCTGTTATTGGAAGATGCCTGTCAGGCTATTGGGGGGTCTTATAATGGCAAACCATTAGGAAGTTACGGCGATCTGGGATGTTTTTCATTCGATTATGTAAAAACAATTACGTGTGGTGAAGGAGGAGGAATCATCACTAATTCAGAAAAGTATAAGCTAAATGCAGATCACTATCAGGATCATGGTCACGATCATGTAGGGAAGGACCGCGGAGCCGAGACACATCCATTTTTAGGGTATAATTTCAGGATTTCTGAATTAAATGCAGCCGTAGGTCTTGCACAACTGGACAAGTTGGATGGCATCCTTAAAACACAGCAACGCAATTATACGATCATGCGGGAAGCACTTTCAGAAATTGAAGGCGTTACCTTTAGACGTGTTCCTGAAGGCGGTGTAGAAAATTACAGCTTTGTAAATTTCTTTTTACCAACACAGGAATTAGCCGAAAAAGCTCATAAAGCACTTTCAGCAAATGGGGTGGATGCTTGTTTTTATTGGTTCAAGAATAACTGGCACTATATACATGGTTGGGAACACCTTCGTAATTTAAAGAGTTTAGGGAATCTGTCTGCTGAAATAAAAGCACAAATGCAGGATTTAAACAACACCGATTTTAGTAAAAGTGATGCCTGGATGGGTAGAACAGTCTCATCATTAGTAAAAATTGGTTGGAGCGAAGCGCAGGTAAGAGACAGAGCACAAAGTATGGCGTCAGTTCTTAAAGATATTTTATAGTATGTTTTTTAAAAAAGCATTTTTTTTAAGCTTTATTTATTTCTCTGGTTTTAGTGTCTTTAGTCAAGTTGCAGTAGAAAAATCTTTTGCATTGAATCCAAAAGATTCAGAAAATTTTCAGGCTTTTTCTTTTCAGATAGATGAAGTAATTGACAATAGGTTCGATAAAACAAGTATCGGGATTATTCAAAGAGGAACAGCTAACACGCGGTTTTTTCTGGATTTTGAAACAAGCCTTCCTCAAGAAATAAAATGGTATCTGGAACGAAAGATGCCTGAAATTGAAAATGCCAGAAAGTACACACTAAGAGTTAACGAATTTTTCATTAAAGAAGTGACAAAGGCTTTTAATGAAGATGGAATTGCAACATTAAATGTAGATTTTCTCACAAAAGATACATCGGGGAATTACTATTTTTTAGGTAATTATGTAGCAAACATATGGAATGATAGTAAGAGCCTTGATGTTACAGGAAAGCACACACAAAGAGCCGCGAAAGCCCTTAAATCTTGTTTTTCGGGTTTTCAGAAAGATTTTGAGAATGGCACTCTGGAGAATAGGGAAATTTTAGTTGAAAAAGCCGGAAGTTTTATAAACAATAAGCTTGATGATTCAGAAGCGAAACTTTTCCAAACGTATGTAGATTTTTATAATTGGAACCCTGTTTCGGACTTGGGAGAAGAGGAAGTGACCATACACCCGATGTATTATGAGGATGGATTTGAAAAATATGAAATAAGCTTTCAAAACAAAAAAAGTCCATCCAAGTATTTTATATGGTGGGATGGATCCCACTATTATATTAACTCTGAAGTATTTTCAGAGTCAAAATATTATGTGAAATCTTACTTAATTGGTACTTATTTGCTTTTTAATGAAAATTTAAAAAGTAATTATTATCTGGCAATGGGTAAGTCTGGATTGTTTTATTTTTCAAAGCAAAGACACTATTTATTTTCAATAGAGGAAGGGATTATTTATCAACTGAAAGATAAAAACATAAAAAAATATTTAAAAGAGTTCCTGCCAGATTATTATAAAGCCTATAAAAAAGAACCTGACAATACCCAGCTTTTAAATGAGATTTTATTAAAATTATATGATACGAACGGAGATTTGAGAAATACCGTTCAGAATATACAAGGTTAGTAATTTACATACTCCTTAATCTCCAACCCATACCCAATCATACCTACTCGTTTGGTCTGTTCGCTGTTGGAAATCAGTTTTATTTTATGAATGCCCAGATCATGCAAGATTTGTGCACCAATACCAAAATCTTTGCTGTCCAGAGCAATTCGGGGAGCCTTTACTAATTCATCATCCTTTTGACTTTCTTTTAAGGTCTTAAGACGACTAAGCAAGTTAAACGATTGGCTTTGCTGGTTAATAAATACAATAGCTCCTTTTCCTTCAGCAGTAATCACACTAAACATATCGTCCAGTTTCTTGTCGGCATTATTGGTTAAGGTGCCTAAAATGTCATTATTCACCAAAGTAGAGTTTACACGTACCATTACGGCTTCGTTTGCCGCCCAAGCCCCTTTTGTTAAGGCAATATGTACCTGGTCGTTGGTGGTTTGTTTATAAGCCCGTAATCGAAATTGCCCAAACTTGGTGTTTATGTTAAAATCTTCTTTCTTTTCTATCAAGCTATCGTGCTCCATGCGGTACGCCACTAGGTCTTCAATAGAAACCAGTTTTAAATCAAATTTTTTAGCCACTTTAACCAAATGTGGGAGGCGAGCCATGGTGCCATCTTCATTCATGATTTCTACGATCACCCCAGCCGGTTGTAGCCCTGCTAAGCGCGCAAAATCTATAGCCGCTTCGGTATGTCCCGTTCTACGTAATACCCCACCATCTTTAGCTTTCAGTGGAAAAATATGCCCTGGCTTGCTTAAATCGTGTGGCTTCGTTGCAGGATTTATTAAAGCGCGTACTGTTTTAGCTCTGTCACTGGCCGATATCCCTGTAGTTACCCCATGCCCTTTTAAATCTACCGAAATAGTAAAGGCGGTCTCCATGGGGTCGGTATTATTACCTGTCATCATTTCCAGCTGTAACTCTTTGCAATGTGTTTCAGTAATAGGCGCACATATTAATCCACGGCCGTGTGTAGCCATAAAGTTGATGGTTTCTGGAGTCACCAATTCGGCTGCGGCGAGAAAATCACCTTCATTTTCACGGTTTTCATCATCCACCACAATTATTACCTTGCCTTGACGAATGTCCTCAATAGCTTCTTGTATGGTGTTTAGTTTAATCTTTGTGCCGTTTTCGGTAGTAATCATTACAATAAAATTAGAATGCAAAGATACGGATTAGTTAGATAGTTGGTGGGGTATTGGACGCTTCGCTTACAGGGAGAATAAAAAAGAAACGAGATGTCTTTTTTAAGTAGGGTTAGAAAATTTATAAATTTTCCAGATCATATCCTTTTTTAAGTAATTGTTGCTTAGCGGCTTGAATCACTTCATTGGAGTATGCTTGTCCTTCATTATTTTTAATAATGGCAATAAGTTGTTGGTCGGTTCTGGATAATACCAATGCTTTTTCTGACTGGGTTAGTAACACTGCGTTTTCTCCATCTATTATAGCAGCATCGGTATCTTTTTTCCCGAAGAGCCTTGCAATGCGTTGAAAAAACGAATCCATATCAAACACTCCTTGATCTGTGGTTGCTCGATAGGTGAGCCAAATACTTAAAGGAAACATTATTGCAGTGCTTAACCAGGTTGCTATAAAGGGATGCATAGTCCCGTCTTCTGCGCTGTTTTTGGCAAAAATCCCTATAAAATGATAGGTTAAAAACAGTAAGATAGCAATAACCATGGGTAATCCCATGCCTCCTTTTCTAATAATAGCCCCCAGGGGTGCTCCCACAAAAAATAAAATTATACACGCTATGGCAAGTGCAAATTTTTCGTGAAAGGCAATCTCATGCTTGTTGATACGCTTAACTTTTACCCTGAATTCATTTTTTTTCGCCTCTATGCTTTGTATAGTACCTTTTACATTGTTCAACGCCATGGAAAGTACCTCTTGCTTACGTTTGGTGTCAATAAGTTCCAGTACTCCGGATGGATTATTAACCGCTACAGAATCTGCTACTTTTTCATCATTAAATTTTACGATTCCGGTTCTAAAATACATATTGTCCCCAAACGCTGAAATATCACCGGAAAATGCTCTGGATAAGGTGTCTATTTCTCTTACCAACTCGTGCACCTGATACATATTGTGGCTGTTAAGCTCGTTTTCCTTATCCACATCTACGTCGTTAAACTTGGTTAAATCCAGGTTTATAGCATATTCTTCCAGATAACTTTTTGCAAAGGGATGTTTATCCTTTTCTTTTTTCTTAGTTGCTTGAACATCTTCGTAATAGTTTACTTTTTTGAGCAACAGGGTAAGGGTGTTGCTGTTCTCTTCACCAATAAGTTCGCCCTCTTCGGCTAGCATTACAATGTAATTTCCGTTGGGTCTTTTAGGATTTTTTTTGTGAATTACTACATTGTCCAAAAATTGTTCCCGATCCCCATACTTTCGATCAACTTTTATGTTAAAATCATCACCTACCTGGCTGAACTGTCCTTCGGCAATTACCATAGAGGGGCTTAACTGCGCAATGTTCCGTCGCAGGTTTTGCCATTTGTATTCAGAATAAGGAATCACATTATTGGTAAACAGAAAGGCTACCCCAGCCAATGCAAAAATAAAAACCATCAAACTGCGCATGGCACGTTGTAATGATATTCCGGTAGATTTCATGGCGGCAAACTCATATTTTTCAGCAAAACTTCCAAAAACCATAAGCGATGCTACCAGAATGGTAAGTGGGAGCACCATGGGAATGAGTTTTGGAGAGAAAAACCACAAGAATTTCAGAATTACAGAAACTGCCAGGTCTTTGCCCGCCAATTCTGAAATGTAAAGCCAAATACTTTGCAGTACAAAAATGAACATTAAAATAATGAAGACGCTCGCAAACGTCTTCAAATAAGTGGTTAATATGTACCGGTCCAGTATTTTCACCAGTTGCCTAGTCTAATTTATTGATGTAGTAGCCGTCTTTTTTATATTTGGCTTCATCAAAAGTAAACATTGCAGTGCTAATGGGCTGATTGGTTTTAAAAGAATTTACCGTAAGGGTGTATTTTGTACCGTTGGCATCTGTCTGGATGAGCTTGTAAATATGTTTTGTTTGTGCGTCTATGCCCAGTAAAATATCTTTAATTTCAGCGTTACTGTCAATAGGAATTAATCTTACAAACTGAATCTTACGCCCCTTAATATTTTGGGTAATGTCCATTTTGTATTTGTATCCTTTTTCATAAAAAGTAAGCATTTTACTGGGTGTAATTTGCTTATCTTCAGCTGGATTGTATTTTGATATCGTTACTTCTTCATCTTCCGGAACAACGGTGTAAATTTTACCACCATCAAACATAGTTGTGGTTCCCAGCATATGTAATACATACTTATCGCCATTAATGGTCACATCGCCACGGGTATCCTGGTTAATTCCTTCTTTGGCATTATTGAGGTTATATTTAAAGTCTATTTTAATGTTGTCGTAGCTTTTGGCTTTAGCCGAAACTTCACTCAGTAATTTTTTTGGGTCTTGCGCCTGAGCAATCCCGAATGTTAAAGTGGCTACTAGTATTAGTACTAAATTTTTCATGTTAAAGGTCTTCATTTTCGTTATCTAACAGTTGGTTTAATGCGTCTAATGTGGGAACGTTTACTTGTCTTGCTTTGCTACCTTCAAAAGGTCCTACAACGCCAGCGGCTTCCAGTTGGTCTATAATACGGCCTGCGCGGTTGTATCCTAGCTTTAATTTTCTTTGTAACAAAGAAGCCGATCCTTGTTGTGCAATTACCAATACTTCGGCAGCTTCACGGAACAATTTATCACGTTCTTCTATGTTATTATCAATTGTTGTGCCACCTTCTTCACCTACGTATTCTGGAAGCATATGCGCATCCGGATATGCTTTTTGATTGCCAATATAATCTGTTATTTCAGCTACTTCCGGAGTATCTACAAACGCACACTGTACGCGTGTTAAATCGTTCCCTTGCGTGTATAACATATCACCACGACCTATTAACTGGTCTGCGCCCCCAGAATCTAAAATAGTCCTGGAATCAATTTTACTGGTAACCCTAAAGGCAATCCTGGCTGGGAAGTTGGCCTTTATAATCCCGGTAATAACATTCACCGACGGTCTTTGCGTAGCAACAATTAAGTGTATTCCAATGGCACGAGCCAACTGTGCCAATCTGGCAATAGGCGTTTCTACCTCTTTGCCGGCTGTCATAATCAAATCGGCAAACTCATCAATGACCAGTACAATGTAAGGAAGAAATTTATGTCCTTCGTTGGGGTTAAGTTTTCGGTTTTTAAACTTGGTGTTGTACTCTTTAATGTTTCGGCACATCGCATCTTTTAAGAGATCGTAGCGCTCGTCCATTTCAATACACAGCGAATTAAGCGTATTAATTACTTTATTGGTGTCCGTTATAATTGCTTCTTCGGTATCTGGTAGCTTTGCGAGGTAGTGCCTTTCAATTTTATTGAAAAGCGTCAGTTCCACCTTTTTGGGATCTACCAACACAAATTTAACTTCGGCAGGGTGTTTTTTATAGAGTAAGGAGGTAAGGATGGCATTTAATCCAACCGATTTTCCCTGTCCTGTAGCTCCTGCCATTAATAAGTGAGGCATTTTGGCAAGATCCACAACAAATGTCTCGTTACTAATGGTTTTTCCAAGTGTTAGGGGAAGTTCCATCTCAGCATTCTGAAACTTTGGCGAAGCAATAGCGGAACGCATCGATACAATACGCGGATTCTTATTTGGCACCTCTATACCAATAGTTCCACGTCCGGGAATAGGAGCAATAATACGAATTCCCAGTGCTGAAAGCGATAATGCAATATCGTCCCCCAGATTCTTTATTTTTGAAATCCGGATACCAGCTTCGGGTACAATTTCATAGAGTGTTACCGTGGGTCCCACGGTTGCCTTTATATTTGAAATACCAATTTTATAATTCTGAAGCGTTTCTACAATTCTATTTTTATTCTCCTCCAGTTCTTCCTGGTTTATAGTAATTCCCTTGCCGGCGGTATAGTCTTTTAGCAACTCAATGGTTGGAAATTTAAAATTACTAAGTTCTAGTTTTGGGTCAAATTCCCCAAAATCTGCTACCAGTTTTTTACTCAGGTTTTCTTCAACTTCGTCCTCGTCCTGGGCAGTTTCAATTTCCATTTCCACATCACTTTCCTGAACGATTTCTTTCTGTATTTCTGTTTTTAAAATAGGTTCTTTTACGGTTTCTTCGGGCGGCGTAACAACCTCCATATCCGAAGTACTTATAGTTGCAGTAGCTTCTTGATCTGTTAATTTTTCAACCACATCTTTTTCATAATCTGTCTGGTCTATTTCTTCAGTATTAAAATCTTCTTTTAGTTCACTTTTTGTTTTCTGAAATAGTGCTGAAACTTTCTCGGGTGTTATTTTAAGGCGAATCACAAAATACACTATCGCCAAAAAGGTCATGACTAAAATAGCACCTGTTAAACCAAGATAATCCTGCAGATAATCATTGGTTTCAAAACCTACGACCCCACTAAGTATTGTTGATGTTTCTGAGAAAAAACCGAAGAATACGGCAATCCATACCATTACCAACACACCCCAGAACCAAAACCGTTGTAGTTGCTTTTTGGCATAATCCAAGAAGTAATATATTCCTGTGATTGTAATTAAAAAGGCAAGGATAAATGAAGCAATTCCAAACCCTTTGTATACAAAAAAGTGCCCCACATTACTTCCAAATTTATTGAGCCAGTTTTTAGCTTCCGTCTCCCGATCCAGAATGCCTATATCACTTTGGTCTGCTTGCCAGGTAAAAAAGTAGGAAGCAAAAGAAATTAGCAATGCCAAGCCTAGTAAGGTTAAAAAACTTCCCAGGACAATTTTTTGTTGTTTGGAGAGCGCAAAAGTTATCTTTTTACGCGTTTGTGTTGTCTTTTTCGTTTTTGAAGTTTTCTTCTTCGCCATGTATGTGTGGGTTCACTATTCACAAAAATACAAATATCAAACGGCACAATACATATAAAATTTTATAAATGATTTTTAAGATCTATACTAGGCATAGTAGCATCAGTAAAGTTAGAAAACATAAGGTATGAAACAGGTTCTGTTGTTGCAGTAGGGATGGTATTTTTGTTTTGGTAGGGTACGTTTTTTTCGTTTTCTAAGGCGTCCTGTTGTTTAAATTGATACATTTTGTAACCTACCGTTGTCAGAAGTATACCAAGTAATACCCAGTTTATATTTTTAATTTGGGAAATTTCCAAAAAGTGAGCAATAAAAAAAGAGGCCACAAAAGCAATAGCACTAAACATAATACCGTATCCAAGAACAATGGCACCTCCTGCTAAGCCCTGACCTTTACCCGCATCAACAAGGTCTGCGTAAAAAAGACCGAGCATAAAAAAACTGAGCAACATTAAAATGTAAAATCCAATTCGGGCGGGTTTGAAAAGAGATTTTTTCATTTAAAAAGGTTTTTTGCAGAATCCTTGAAAATCTAAGGTACACAAAAAAAATGAATAGGAGTAAGCTTGCAATCAGCATGTTAGCGCATCTGTCGCTGGCAGGGCCATTTTATTGGCTATAGCAGGTAAACTATGTAAACAAAAATAAATTAGTAGGGATTAGGAAGGCTAATAAAATAGACGTCTCACTTAAATTTTCCCGATTATATAAAAGCGTTATACTTTTTCCAATTGTCCCTGAAACGCTTTAATCTTATCCCGCAATTTGGCAGCCATCATAAAATCCAGCTCTTTGGCGGCTTTCTCCATTTCTTTACGAGTGTCTCTTATTTTCTTTTCTAATTGTGGTTTGGTCAGGAATTCGTTTTCCGGCTCTGCGGCTATGCTTTCAGCAGTATCTAAAGTATACCGATCTGTTTTCTTTTTAGTGAGCGCATTTTCAAAGCTTTTTTTAATAGCAGTAGGTGTCAGGTTATGTTTTGTGTTATATGCAATCTGTTTTTCCCTTCTGTAATTAGTGCCGTCAATGGTTTTTTGCATGCTATTGGTAATTTTATCGGCATACATAATTGCTTTTCCATTAATGTGCCTTGCTGCACGTCCTACAGTTTGAGTAAGCGAGCGGTTGCTGCGAAGAAACCCTTCTTTATCGGCATCTAAAATCGCTACTAATGAAACTTCAGGTAAATCCAGTCCTTCACGAAGCAGGTTTACACCTACCAGGACATCAAAAATACCCAAACGCAGATCCTGCATAATCTCCACGCGTTCCAACGTATCCACATCACTATGAATGTAGCGACACCGAATATTCACGCGCGACATATACTTTGTCAGTTCTTCTGCCATTCGTTTGGTGAGGGTTGTAACCAACACCCGTTCGTCTTTTTCCACCCGCAGGTGTATTTCCTCTAGCAAATCGTCTATCTGGTTTAAGCTTGGGCGTATTTCAATAGGCGGATCCAATAATCCTGTCGGTCGGATGATCTGCTCAACATAGACGCCTCCGCTTTTTTCCAGTTCATAATCGGCTGGAGTAGCACTCACAAAGATGACCTGATTTTGCAGCGCTTCAAATTCTTCAAACTTCAAGGGCCTGTTATCCATGGCAGCGGGAAGTCTAAATCCGTATTCCACCAGGTTTTCTTTTCTGCTGCGGTCTCCGCCGTACATAGCACCCACCTGTGGGATAGATACGTGGCTTTCGTCAACCAGCATCAAAAAATCATCGGGAAAATAATCCAACAAACAGAAGGGTCTTGTTCCTGGTAAACGTCTGTCCAGATAGCGGGAATAGTTTTCAATACCACTACAATACCCCAGTTCCCGAATCATCTCTAGGTCAAAATTAGTACGCTCATCCAGTCGCTTCGCTTCCAGATGTTTGCCTATTTCCTTAAAATAAGCTACTTGTTGTACCAGATCGTCCTGTATGTTTCTAATAGCGCCTTGCAACACATCCGGGGAGGTCACAAACATATTAGCGGGATAAATATTTAACCGGTCATACTTTTCGAGTACTTCGTTGTTTTGCGGATTAAAAGCTTCAATTTCTTCAATTTCATCTCCAAAAAAATGAATTCTGAAAGCGTCATCTGCATACCCGGGATACACATCTACCGTATCACCTTTAATACGGAATCTCCCATTCGAGAACTCTGCTTCGGTACGTGAATACAGGCTTTGCACCAATTGATGTAATAATTTAGTGCGCGACAAAATTTGTCCTTTTTGAAGGCTTATTACGTTTTTCTGAAATTCAACAGGATTTCCAATACCATACAAACAAGAAACCGATGCAACCACCAGGACATCGCGTCTTCCAGAAAGCAGGGAAGAAGTAGTGCTTAGGCGCAGCTTTTCGATATCTTCATTAATGGAAAGATCTTTTTCAATATAAGTCCCACTACTGGGAATAAAAGCTTCAGGCTGATAGTAATCGTAGTACGAAACAAAATACTCTACAGCGTTGTTTGGAAAAATATTCTTGAACTCCGTATACAATTGCGCTGCTAAAGTTTTATTGTGCGCCAGAACCAGAGTAGGTTTTTGAACTCTTTCTACAACATTGGCTACTGTAAATGTTTTTCCACTTCCGGTTACCCCTAGCAGGGTTTGATATTTTTCCCCAGCTTCAATACCCTCCACAAGTGATTTTATAGCAGTTGGCTGGTCTCCTGTAGGTTTAAAATCTGATTTAATTTTGAATTTCATACGAGCGCAAAGATACAGAATATTGCTTGCAATCCAGTCGAAAACCAGTGGGTTGCAAACATACTTTATTAAGTATTGAATGAAAAATTACGGGGATTACAACATGGAAATTTTAGGGGAGTTTAGGTTCTTTTGCAAGATTATAATCTTCCAAACAAACGTCCAGGGATTGCCCTTTTGTATGGATACATTCGCAAAATACATATCCTGTAGCTTCATGTTGAGTATCTATAAATTGTTTTTTACAATCAGAAAGTGAATTTCTGGGCATTACTTCGTGGGCAAACGTGGCAAATACCAATACGCCCGCACAAGTAGCAACAACTCCGCTAAAAAACACAAATGGAAATTTAAGGCTGTACCTAGCGGGTTTCTTTAAAATACCAAAAGAGTACGAATTTTTAAAGGGTAAGAGATATTGCAAGCGGTCGTAGTGCCAAACAAGAATGTATACATTGGCAAGAACCATAAGAGGGGAGGTGACAAACGATCCGTCAAAGCGTACCGCAAAAGATAAAAGCCAGATATTTACAATAATGGGGAAGTAAAGTAGCGCTCCAAGGGTTACCGTACGCGGAATTAGTAATAATAAGGCGGCCACTACCTGGGCGATCCCTATAAAAGTGTAGTAATACCCCGTGTGGTGCAAAGCTTCCAGATAGGCACCCATGGGATGCACTTCAGAAAGCCCGCTGGCAAAACGTTCGTCCACTATTTTTACCATTCCAGCTGCCAGAAATCCAGCTGCAAGGGTGACACGACAAAAAATATAAAAAAGCCAATGCCACCTATTGGCTTTAATTTTTAGATAGTATTTTTCAAATTTTGAGGGGTGTGCCAAGGGTTACAATAATTCTTTTTAATTCAGCAGTGCGTAGTGGTTTTTATTAAAAAATAGCTATCAAATTCCGCAATGCTAAGATAAGTAATTTTTGTAAGATTGAACGCATAGCTATGCCAGGCAAATATTATTAAAATTAAAAGCTAAACATAAAAAATGGATGCCTATTTTTGAAAATGAAAAATTAATTATCAATGATATTTTTAAGCTTAATAAGCTTTTTTTTACATACGATACCATAGTATAAACCTCCATATGAAACTAGTTTTTGCAACGCACAACCAAAATAAATTCGAAGAAGTAAAATTAGTACTCCCTTCGCACATAGAATTGTTAAGCTTAACTGATATTGGTTGCAACGAAGATATCCCTGAAACAGCCAACAGTATTGAAGGTAATGCCGTACTTAAGACGGAGTACGTTCGCAACCATTACGGTTTGGACTGTTTTGCAGACGATACAGGATTGGAAGTTGCTGTACTACATGGGGAACCTGGAGTGTACAGTGCCAGATATGCAGGAGAGGATAAAAATTCTGAAGACAATATTAATAAATTACTACATAACCTTACCGACAAGGAAGACCGTTCTGCCAGATTTAAAACAGCCATAGCGCTTTCCATTAAGCTTGAGTCGGTATTGTTTATTGGTGTTTGCGATGGTAGTATTACCAAGGAGCAGCGTGGTGAAAAAGGGTTTGGATACGATCCCGTTTTTCTTCCCGAAGGATATAAAGAAACATTTGCCGAAATGAGCCTGGAAGAAAAAGGCAGTATAGGCCACCGTGGCAAAGCCATGCGGCAGTTAATTGCTTACTTAAAAGAAGGGTAAATGGTAATTAAAAGCAAATACCGTTTGTTGTATTCAATTAAAGACTATCTTTGCGCCCTCGTATTCAGAATATTTAGAAAGAATACCGGAAAATCCTCAGGGTGAGGTAGTACTGCACGAAGTGATAAGGTTTATTTGTCGAGACGCTTCAGGATGTACAAATAAATTTTTATACTATTTTATGACATTTTTAGACTTAGGCCTAGAGGAAAAACTCCTTCAGGCAATTACCGATATGGGTTTTGAAACCCCAAGTGAGGTACAAGAAAAAGCAATCCCAATTTTATTACAGGAAGATACAGACCTCGTGGCATTAGCCCAAACAGGAACTGGGAAAACCGCCGCATTTGGTTTCCCTATGCTTCAGAAAATAAATGTAGATAGCCGCACTACACAAGGGTTAATCCTTTCTCCAACCCGTGAGCTGTGTATGCAAATAACCAATGAAATGAATAACTACGGAAAGCACTTAAAAGGGCTTAATGTAGTTGCAATTTATGGTGGTGCCAGCATTACTGAACAAGCCAGACAAATTAAAAAAGGCGCTCAGATAATTGTCGCAACCCCAGGGAGGATGAAGGATATGATTGGTCGCCAGATGATCGATATTTCTAAAATTGAATACTGTGTCCTTGACGAAGCCGATGAAATGCTGAATATGGGCTTTTACGAAGATATTACTGAAATTTTATCTCATTCCCCGCAAGATAAAAGCACGTGGCTGTTTAGTGCAACCATGCCAAAAGAAGTTGCCAGCATTGCCAAAAAATTTATGCACGACCCGGTAGAAGTTACCGTAGGATCTAAAAATGTAGGGTCTGTAAATGTGTCTCATGAATATTATTTGGTGAATGCACGCGATAGATACCAAGCCTTAAAGCGTTTGGCCGATGCAAATCCTGAAATATTTTCAGTAGTGTTTTGCCGTACCAAACGGGATACACAAAAAGTGGCCGAACAACTCATAGCAGACGGGTACAGCGCAGGTGCTATCCACGGAGATTTAAGTCAGAACCAGCGCGATATCGTGATGAAACAGTTCCGTAGCCGTCAAATACAAATGATGGTTGCAACCGATGTTGCCGCTCGAGGCATAGATGTAGAAGACATTACCCACGTAATTAATTATCAGCTTCCAGACGAGATTGAAACCTACACTCACCGTAGTGGACGTACCGGACGTGCAGGGAAAGAAGGTATCTCAATGGTTATTGTTTCAAAAAGTGAAGCAAGAAAAATAAAACAGATTGAGAAAATTATTCAGCAGAAATTTGAGAAAAAAGATATCCCTTCGGGTATGGAAATTTGTGAAAAGCAGCTAATGCACCTCGCAAATAACATCAAAGAAACGGAAATAAACCACGATATAGATGTATACCTTCCGCAGATCGATGAAGCCTTAAAAGATTTCAGCAAGGAAGAACTCATTAAAAAGTTTTTCTCGGTAGAATTTACACGCTTTTATAATTACTATCAGAAAGCGAAAGATCTAAATATTTCGGCTGGCGACACCAATTTTAAAGAAAACAGTGATAGTGTTCGTTTTTTCTTAAATGTGGGTGAGCGTGACGATTTCAACTGGATGAGTTTAAAGGATTTCTTAAAAGATTTGCTTCAGTTGGGTCAGGATGAGGTGTACAAAGTAGATGTAAAAGATAATTTCTCATTCTTTAATGTAGATACCAAGCATAAGGAGTTGGTTATTGGTGTGTTTACAGATTTTCAACTGGAGGGAAGAAATGTAAATGTTGAAATTTCAACCGATACAGGTCGTGGCGGCGGAGGTGGCAGAAGCCGTGGTCGTGGCAGAAGTAAAGACGGCGGTAAATTTAAAGGCCGTGAGCGCGGTGAGCGTCGTGGAGGCAGAAATAGTAGTAGCGGTAGAGATAGAGATGGCCGTAGTGGTAACAAAGGAGGCTTTAAGAAAAAAGAAGGCTCCGGAGAAGAATTTAAATCTAAATTTTCAGGAAAACGAAGAGGAAAAAGCAAACCGGATACCAAAGGAACCGGTGGGAAAAGAAGACGTTCTTAGGTTAATCCTTGATACAATTTTACTTAAAAAAGTGGTATCACTCAGGACCTTTTAATTTCAAAAATTATTTAGGAACCTACTTTAGTGTAGGTTAAATATCCTTATTATTTAAGGGTTGCCGGGGGATTTATGAAACGAGAGCAAAATAAATTGTACCTAGGCAGAAACTTTCGTATAAATTTTACGTCTTAAATATGTATTTTTACACCCACACGCTATGAAAAATATACTTTTATTAGGTACGTTACTTTTTACCCTTTTTGCCTGGGCGCAAGAAGGTGCTCTTATCGAGGGAAATGTACTTAATAGTGCTACAGATGAACCGCTGGAAAACGTAAACATTGTAAATTTAAATACTGTAAAAGGGGGTACGACCAATGAAGAAGGAAGTTTTAAAATTCGCGCTTCGGTGAATGACACGCTGTTTTTTAGCTATTTGGGGTTCAAATCTATTCGTGTAAGAGTAACGAACGACTGGTTGAAATTTGGCGATATTAAAGTAAAAATGACCGAACTAGGGATTGCACTGGAAGAAGTGGTGGTAAAGCCAATTCAATTAACAGGCTATGTAGAATTGGATGCGAAATTAATTCCTGTGTATGACGATTACCGGTATAGGATTTCAGGGATTGGTTCGGGCTATGAAGGCGGTGACACCTCTCCAGGGGCGGTTTCTAAAGTTTTAAGTGCTATTTTTAATCCGGCAGATTTTCTCTACAATGTCTTCGGAAAACGACCCAAACAAATGCGGAAGCTCCGCAAAATGAAGGAAGACGATGAAATTAGAAACTTGCTACAATCCAAATTTGACCGGGAAACCCTAATGGCTGTCCTTCAATTGGAAAAGGTAGATATTGATGAAATTTTGAATAAATGTAACTATTCCAAAAACTTTATTACCACGGCTAACGATCTTCAAATTTTAGACGCCATAAGCGATTGTTACGAAGAGTACAAGGTGCTAAATAGGGGGAAAGAATAGCCTTGAATTTCGTATCTTTATTGAAATTCAATTATTCTAAATGCAAAAGCTTATTCAATCCCAGCGTGAATTTTTTAACACAAACACCACTAAAAACCTCAAGTTTAGAATTCAGCAGTTAAATAAGTTGTATTACTTATTAAAAGATAACGAACAGCTGCTTTTTGACGCTATTTATAAAGATTTTAAAAAGTCAGAATTTGATACCTACGTTAGTGAGCTGGCATTAGTATATCACGATATTAAAGATGCCAAACGCAACATGTACAAATGGGGACGTAGGGAAAAAGTGGCTACCAATCTGCTTAATTTTCCAGCCAAAAGCTACATAATTAAAGAACCCATGGGGGTTTGTCTGGTTATTGGAGCTTGGAATTATCCCTACCAATTATCGCTGGCACCAGCCGTAGCTGCTTTAGCTGCCGGAAACACAGTAATTTTAAAACCAAGCGAGTTGCCTGCTGAAACCAGCAAGGTAATGGCGCAGCTTATCAATTCAAGCTTTGATCCCACAATTTTTAAAGTGGTAGAGGGCGGTGTGGATGAAACTACCGAACTTCTGGAACAGGATTTCGATAAGATTTTCTTCACAGGGAGTACTAAAGTTGGTAAGATTGTTTACAAAGCAGCCGCAAAAAACCTGACTCCAGTAACGTTGGAACTAGGCGGAAAAAGCCCGGCATTTGTCACAAAGGATTGTAATCTGAAAATTTCTGTAAAACGACTGGTTTGGGCAAAATTTTTAAATGCAGGACAAACCTGTATTGCCCCAGACTATGTTTTGGTAGAAAAAGAAATTGAACAAAAATTTTTAAATGCGTTAAAAGCTGAAATTGAAAAAGAACAGTTTGCCATTGCCAATCACAATTACGTTCAAATTATTAATACTGATAATTTTGAACGTTTAGAAAAACTAATAGCTCCTGCTAAAATTTTCTATGGTGGAACAACAGATGCCTCAGAGCGGTATATAGAGCCTACTATTTTGCAAAATGCAACTTTTGAAGATGCTTCTATGCAGGAAGAAATTTTTGGACCTGTTTTACCTGTGCTTACCTATACCAATTTAGACGAAGCGATTGCTAAAGTAAAAAGGCTCCCAAAACCTTTATCGGCTTATGTTTTTACTTCTTCCGCAGAAAACAGGGAAAAAGTATTGCAACAGCTCTCCTTTGGTGGTGGCGCCATAAACGATGCCGTTATGCACATTACCAACCCAAAATTACCTTTTGGAGGCATTGGAAATAGCGGGATAGGAAGTTATCACGGTAAAGCCGGGTTCGATTGTTTTACGCATCCTAAAAGTATCTTGCAAAAAGCAACGTGGCTGGAACTGCCATTAAAGTATTTTCCACATTCCAAGTCTCGCTTACAGTGGATTAAACGTACTATGAAACTTCAGTAATGGTGCAAACAGTCTTTCATTACGGGATGCATTTTGTGGTTCCGTTGTTTATTGCATTGTTATTTTTCCGAAGAAACTGGATACGCGTGTATCTTGTTTTATTGGCAACAATGGTAGTAGATGTAGACCATTTATTTGCCAACCCAATTTTTGACCCTAACCGCTGTAGTATTGGGTTTCATCTTTTACATTGGTATTTGGCGATTGTGCTCTATGTGGTTTTATTATTTTTTAAGAAAACCAGGGTTATCGGAATTGGATTGGTACTCCATATGCTAACCGATTATCTGGATTGTTTATGGATGGGATGATTTGTTATTTTTCCTTCTTAACCCGTTTCAATACCAAAAAATTCTGTGGGTTAATTCCCAGCCCATGAACATTTTTTGAAACAAAACGTACCGCCATATCGTAAAATAACGGAACTACAGGAGCGTCGGCAGTAACAATGCTGTCCATTTTCGTGTAGAGGTATTTACGGTTGTCTATGTTGCTAATTTTTTGAGCAGTTACATACAAACTATCAAAAGTTTCATTTTTATAATGTGTATAATTAGGGCCATTTGGGGTAAAGTTTTCACTATAGAAGAGAGAAAGATAATTTTCGGCATCGGGATAATCTGCAATCCAGCTGGCTCTAAAAATAGGTAGCTCCCCGCTGCTTTTCATTTGGCGTAGGGTAGAAGGAGGCATCACATCTATGGTTACATTAATACCAATTTTCTCCAGTTCGCGCTGTATGTACTCACAAATATCCAGGTACTGGCTATTGGTGCCTATGGTAATTTGGGGTTGGGTGTCGCCTGTGTCCACTATGTATTGCGCTAGTAATTCTCGTGCTTTTTCAGGATTGTATGTGTAGCCTTCAATAGCATTAAAACCTGGTAGACCTTTAGGAATAAAACCGTTTATAGCGGGAATACCCATTCCGTTACGAAGGTATTTAACCATTTTATCCCGGTCAAATCCGTAGTTAATTGCTTGCCGTAAAGCTAGACTTTGTATTTCCTGGCTTTGGGTCTGCATAAAAAACCCCAGATATTCGGTGTTGAGGTAAGGAGAGGTACTTAACGTTACTGTATTTTTATAATTGTCTTGTAATTGACCGGTTGTAGTAATTATTTCGTCTTTATAAGAATTGTCCAGACCACTTATAAAATCGAGTTTGCCTTGTGTAAATTGTAAAAACTCACTCTGCTTATCGGGTAAAAAAGTAATAGCTACGGCTTCCAGATACGGTAATTGGTTGCCTTGCGCATCAGTTTCAAAATAATGATTGTTTTTTCTGAAAATCAGTTTTACATTTTCTTCCCAAAGTTTAAACTGAAAAGGACCGGTCCCAACGGGGTTTCGGCGAAATTCATTACCGTAGAAATCTACCGCCTCTTTTGGAACCACCGAAAAGTAGCGCATTCCCAACATTCCTAGAAAGGGAGGAAAAGGACGTTTGGTCAATATTTTTAAAATGCTATCGTTTTCAGCTTTTACCATTTCAACATTGCTCATAACCCAACTACCTGGCGATGCTACTTTGGGATCTGTTAATCGGTTAAAACTGTACTCGAAATCCTGAGCTGTTACCTTCCGGGTGCTATCTTTTCCAAATACGCTGTTTTTATGAAAAAATACATCGTCACGGAGCGTAAAGTAATACGTACAGGTAGAATCTATTATTTCCCAGGATTTGGCAATGTCTGGCTTAATGGTTAATGAATCGTCCAGTTGTACCAAACCGTTAAACAATTGGTTGGTAGCCCATATATTTCGTTGGTCGCGTGCAAAAGCGGGATCCAGAGAAGAAATATTACTGTGTTCGTTGTATCTAAAAACCAGATGATCCCTACTTTCGTTTTTGTTTTTGGAGCAAGCACTTGCAAAAAAAATAGAAGCTAAAATAAACAGTATTCCCAACCAGGGAAAAGCTTTAAGCTTATAAATGAAAACGTTCTGTAACTTCAAGTGTCAGGGAGTTTTTAAATTTTATAATACGTAGTTTGATATATTTTAAGTAACAAAAATTAATTTTTTGGAAGGAACTTTAAAAAGTTCTTAAAATACAATTGCAAGGTACTATTTCTGAAATTGAGGCAAGAAAAAAGTACGGGTATTTTTTTAATTTAACGCATTTAAAACTGCTACCCCTAGTCATAGTGCGTTCCTTTTTTTAACTTAGCTGAAAAA
Organism: Flavobacteriaceae bacterium; assembly: GCA_002707745.1. Lineage (GTDB taxonomy): Bacteria > Bacteroidota > Bacteroidia > Flavobacteriales > Flavobacteriaceae > Marinirhabdus. The sequence goes on along the minus strand of PANU01000055.1, from coordinate 8,119 downwards.
TTGAACAATTCATATGATTTCAGAAAGAAAATTTCAGAAAGAAATAGACCGTATTATTGCAAACGCAATTCGAGAAGACGTGGGCGATGGCGATCATAGTTCTCTGGCCTGTATTCCCGAAGACGCTACAGGAACTGCTAAACTACTGGTAAAAGATGAAGGAATACTCGCTGGAGTAGCATTTGCCAAGCAAGTTTTCGATTATGTAGATAACGGGCTGGAAATAGACGTAAAAATTAATGACGGCGATGTTGTAAAATATGGCGACATTGCTTTTTACGTTTCGGGCAACTCACAATCTATATTAAAAGCAGAGCGTTTGGTACTTAATGCGATGCAGCGTATGAGCGCTATTGCAACCAAAACAAATACTTTTGTTCAGAAACTGGAAGGGACCAACACCAAAATTCTGGATACGCGTAAAACCACCCCCGGAATTCGTGCGCTCGAAAAGTGGGCCGTAAAAATTGGCGGTGGTGAAAACCACAGATTTGCTTTGTACGATATGATTATGCTAAAGGACAATCACATAGATTTTTGTGGGGGTATTACAAAAGCGATACAAACAACACAGGAGTATTTAAATGAAAATAGTCTGGGTTTAAAAATTATTGTAGAAGCAAGAAATTTGCAGGAAATAGCCGAAATTTTAGAAAATGAAGGTGTTTACCGCATTTTAATAGATAACTTTAACTACGAAGATACCAGCAAAGCCGTTAAAATGATAGGCGGGAAATGCCTTACCGAATCCAGCGGGGGTATTAATCTGGAAACAGTACGGGAATATGCGCAATGCGGTGTGGATTATATCTCTAGCGGAGCACTAACACATTCTGTCTATAATATGGACCTAAGTTTAAAAGCTGTTTAATGAGCGAAGAAAAGGTAGCAGAACATCCCGAAGAAAAACCTAAGAAAGGATTTTTTGGCAAGGTAACAAGGTTTTTGTTTCCTATTGGAACCTACTTTTTAAAAAAAAGCAAACAAATTGTTGTTGCAAAATCCAGCGGACTTACACTATACCAGCTATTGGATATTTACGGTACGGGAATAATTAAAGGAACTTTTTCATCCCGAGCCAGTTCTATTGCGTATAGCTTTTTTGTTGCACTCTTTCCATTTTTGCTATTTATCTTAAACTTAATACCTTATGTGCCCGTCAAAGATTTCCAGACGCGGTTCTTGCGGTTTATAGAAGAATTACTCCCAGCACAAACAGCAGAGTTTTTCTACCCCACTATTGCCGATATTGCCGTAAATGCCAGAGGTGGGTTACTTTCAATTTCTATTATTTTATCCTTATTCCTTGCAGCAAATGGGGTAAATGCAATTTTTAGTGCTTTTGAGTATTCGTTCCACGTCACCATAAACCGAAGTTTCTTTCGGCAGTACGGGATCGCTATTTTAGTATCTATCATCTTGGCATTGTTGTTGCTTATTACGGTGGGAGTGATACTATATGGCGAATACGTTATCGCTAACCTTATAGGGAACAGGTATTTAAACGACGATGTTTTTTGGATTACCGCCCTGCAATTTACGGTCTTTGTAATTATGGTATATGTTATTATTGCGGTGCTGTACTATTACGGAACCAAGGAAGGAAAACAGTCCCGTTTTCTTTCGGTTGGAGCATTAATAACCACATTACTGTTTTTGGTAACCACGTATTTGTTTACCATTTACATCAATAATTTTTCAAATTATAATGAACTCTATGGCTCAATTGGGGCTTTATTAATAATGATGTTATATATTTGGATAAATGCAAACCTCCTGCTGCTGGGGTTTGAACTCAATATTTCGTTGCAGCGCTTAAAAGATAAAATATAATTTTAATCACTATAAATAAACTTAACTACTTAAAAATGAAAAAATTACTCGTACTCCTCGTTATTGCTTTTACTGTAAATGCAACTGTTGCTCAAACTCAGGTTGGAGCTGTTACTTTACCAAATTCGGTAAACTTTGGTGGCGAAGATCTTGCACTTAACGGTGCCGGTATTCGTAAAAAAGCATTCGTACTTAAATTATATTCTGGCGGACTCTACCTTCAGAATAAAGCTTCAGACGCTAAAAAAATTGTAAACGCAGACGAAACCATGGCTATTAAATTACACATTACCTCTGGTTTTGTGTCCAGTGATGCTATGAGCGACGCTGTTAGAGAGGGTTTTGATGCTTCTATGAATGGAAATACGTCTTCTCTTTCTTCTGAAATTGAAAAGTTTATAGGTTTCTTTAGTGCTGAAATTGTTGAAGATAATGTCTTTGATATTACCTATCAGAAAGGAAAAGGTGTTGTTGCCTATAAAAATGGAAAAGAGTTAGGAACCATTACCGGTATGGCATTTAAAAAGGCTCTTTTTGGAATTTGGTTAGGTGATAATCCAGCCGATAGCAAGCTTAAAAAAGCGATGTTAGGTAAATAATTCATACTATACTAACGTGTGCTTCTTTACATCAGTAACGTTGCTACGAAAAAAAAATGGATATACATTTAATTTGAAACTCTAATCTTTATCCCCATTATGAAACACATATTAAGCACAATTGCTATAGTAGTTTTTACGGTTACAACCCTTTCGGCACAAAGTGTCATAGGAAAATGGAAAACAATTGACGACAATTCTGGTGAAGCAAAATCTTATGTAGAGATTTACGAAAGAGACGGAAAGATGTACGGCAAAATATTAGAAATTTTTAATAAAGAGCGTGCAGATGCTTTATGTACAAAGTGTGAAGGATCCGATAAAAACAAACCTATTAAGGGGTTAGTGATTATAAGAGATCTTGAAAAAGATGGAAATGAATATAATGGCGGTAAAATATTAGATCCTGAAAACGGCACATTTTATAAATGCTACATAGAATTGGAAGAACCAAATAAATTAAAAGTTCGCGGCTATGTTGGCTTAGCTATGTTTGGAAGAACGCAATACTGGGTTCGGGCACAATAATACTGTTAATAAGTAACATGAAAGGTCGTTCAAGTTTTGAGCGACCTTTTTTATTTTTACGAACTAAAGGCTATCCCAATATTTTATGATAGATCAACTAACTGCTTACCTAATTAACAAATCACCAATTTGTACTTTATAGACGTCATACTCCCCATTCCTTTAAAACAGCACTTTACATATAGTGTTAATAAGGATGAAGCGTTCTTTTTACGTCCTGGTATGCGTGTGGCCGTGCCTTTTGGTAAATCTAAGGTATATACTGGCATTGTTTACAATATACACAGTAACGACCCGCCCGCCTACGAAACAAAGACTATAGATCAAATACTGGATGAAGCTCCTGTTATTACCGAAACCCAATTGAAACATTGGGAATGGATGGCAACATATTATATGTGCCCCTTAGGAGAGGTAATTAGGGCAGCATTACCGAGTGCATTTTTATTAGAAAGCGAAACTGTTATAAAACTCAATGAGGATATTACGGCTGCAGATGAAACGAAATTTTCGGACGATGAGTTTTTAATCTGGGAAGCACTCAGGAATCAGTCGTCACTTCATATAAACGACGTTCGCTCCATTCTGGACCGGAAAAATGTGGTTTCGGTTACCCAGGCACTTTTTGAAAAAGGAATTGTAACCATAGAAGAAGAAGTGTATGAGCAGTATACTCCTAAAATGAAACGGTATATAAAATTAGCTCCCCGTTACACTTCCGAAGAAAATTTAAAAAAGTTGTTAGATGCTATGAGCCGTGCCCCAAAGCAAAAAGAAGTTTTAATGACCCTCTTTATGCTTTCTTCAAAAGAAAAAAAGCCAATAGAATCTGTTACCCTTCAAAAAAAAAGCAATACCTCTGCCAGTGTGTTAAAATCGCTGCTGGATAAAAATATTCTTGAAGAATTTTATGAGCAACGGGACCGGGTGCAGTATTCGGGAGAAGATACCGCCCCTATAAAAGCGCTAAGCGAAGGACAGGAAAAAGCATTTTCAGAAATTAAAAACGTATTTACCGAAAAGGATATCGCTTTGCTTCACGGTGTTACTTCCAGTGGAAAAACTGAGATCTACGTAAAACTAATTGCTGAAATTTTAAAACAAGGCAAACAGGTATTGTATATGCTCCCCGAAATTGCATTAACAACGCAACTTATTACCCGCTTACAAAATTATTTTGGGGAACAAGTTTCAGTGTATCATTCAAAATATTCGATAAATGAACGGGTGGAAGTATGGAACAACGTTTTAGAAAATAAAGCCAAAGCACAGATAGTAATTGGTGCGCGGTCATCGTTGTTTTTACCTTTTCAGAAGTTAGGATTGGTAGTGGTAGACGAGGAGCATGAACCTTCCTTTAAACAATATAATCCTGCACCACGGTATCACGGGAGAGATGCTGCTATTGTATTGGCAAATTTACACGCCGCTAAAACCCTATTAGGAAGCGCAACGCCCTCTCTGGAATCGTATTACAACGCCCAGCACGGTAAATATGGAATGGTATCACTTACAGAACGCTTTGGAAAGGTGTTACTTCCAGAGATTGAACTTGTAGATATTAAAGAAAAGCACAAGAAAAAATTAATGAAAGGGCATTTTAGCGACCGTTTGCTGGAAGCTATTCAGGAAGCGCTAGACAATAAAGAGCAAGTGATTTTGTTTCAGAACAGGCGTGGATTTTCCCCTTTTGTTGAATGTACAACCTGTGGCACAGCGCCCCAATGTCCCAATTGCGATGTAAGCCTTACCTACCACAAGCATAAAGGACAGTTGCGTTGTCATTATTGTGGGTATAACATGCAAATGATGGCTGCATGTTTTGCCTGCGGAAGTGCTACCTTAGACACCAAAGGCTTTGGTACTGAACAAATAGAAACCGAATTAAATTCTTTATTTCCAGAGCATACAATTGCGCGCATGGATCAGGATACCACCCGTGGGAAACACGCCTATGCTAAAATTATTGAAAAACTGGAACATCGGGAAATTGATATTTTAGTAGGAACACAAATGGTTGCCAAAGGATTAGATTTTCGGAATGTGAGCCTAGTGGGAGTTATGAATGCCGACACCCTACTTAATTTTCCAGATTTTAGGGCCCACGAGCGTTGTTTCCAATTATTGCAACAAGTAAGTGGTAGGGCAGGGCGTACTCAAAAACGAGGGATGGTTTTAATACAAACATTTCATCCACTCCATCAAATTTTACAGCAGGTTAGTGCAAACAACTACGAGGAAATGTACCAAGAACAAACGGAGGATAGGTATCAATTTAAGTATCCGCCGTATTACCGTACCATCAAATTAACATTTAAACACAGAAATTTTGATGTCATGCAAAAAGCTTCCCTTTGGTTTGGGAGCGCATTGCAGGTACAGTTTAAAGAATACGTATTGGGGCCTGAGCCGCCACCTGTGTCAAGAGTTCGCAATCAGTTTATTACCAATATAATAGTTAAAATCCCTAAACAGCAATCTTTAGGAAAAACAAAAGCCATTATTGGTAAGATAGAACAAAGTTTTAATACGGTTAAGGAGTTTTCCAGTGTTCGGCTTAGTATAGATGTAGATAATTATTAGGCGCGCATAGTAGCGGCAAGCGCTTCCACCAATTCGTTTTTACGGTTTCGGCTTAAAGGGAGTTGTTCTTTGTCCAGCTCAATTACTTTACTGTTGTATTTTTCAACCTTTTCAAGATTTACAATATAGGATTTGTGTATGCGTAAAAACCGATCGGAAGGCAGTAAACTTTCAAATGCTTTCATGGTAGAGAGTACCACTAAGGCATCGTGTTCGGTTACTAATTTTACATAATCTCCCAGGGCTTCAATGTATCGTAGTTCGTTTAAAAAGACTTTTCGTTTTTTTAGATTACTTTTTACAAATATAAAATCTTCTTCATCAAAACCATCGTCATTTTTCAGCTTAAAGTTAGTAATAGCTTTATGTACTGCATTTAAGAAACGATCTTTAGATATAGGTTTTCTAAGGTAATCTACCGCATCATAGTCAAATGCTTTAAATGCATATTTGGTCTTTCCGGTAACAAAAATAATCTGGGGTTTATGGGTAAGGTCGTCCAGGAGGTCAAAGCCAGATAAAATAGGCATTTCAATATCTAAAAAAATAAGATCAATTTCGGTTGTAGCGAGTCCCATTTTGGCTTCAATTGCATTGTTGTATTCGGCAACAAGGTTCAACGAAGGGTGATTCTCAATTAATTTAACAATTGAAAGTCGCTGAAGCGTAGAATCATCTACGATGGCACATTTTAGTATATTTTTCTCCACGGTTATGTTGAATTGATATACAAGTATATTAAAAAATATCGATGAATGGTAACTTTTTTTAACTTTTATCTAGCTAATATTACACTTTAACTTTAATGGTAAGAATAAACTTACATTTTGAAAGACTATAAAAGTATCGTTTTTTATATAAAATACACGGAACAATGGTTTGATAGTTTTAAGAAAAGTACTATTTTTGCACGCTCATTAGCAAGGTGCTAATGTGTTTTTAAACAAATATTAGATTTTTTATGAATCATTACGAAACTGTTTTCATCTTGAATCCCGTTTTATCTGAAGAACAGATAAAGGAAACAGTAAAGAAATACGAAGATATTCTTGTTTCTAAAGGTGCTAAGATGATATCGAAAGAGGATTGGGGGCTAAAGAAATTGGCCTACGCAATCCAACACAAAAAAAGTGGTTTTTATCACTTATTTGAGTACACCGTTGCCGGAGAGGCAATTAACGCCCTTGAGGTAGAGTTTAGACGTGACGAGCGCATTATGCGTTACCTTACGGTAAGCCTGGACAAGCACGCAATTGCTTGGGCGGAGAAAAGAAGAAACCGAAACAAGAAACAAAAACAAACTGCATAAGCTATGGCAACATTACAGCAGCAAGCAAAAGGAAAAAAAGACGGAGAGATCAGGTATCTTACTCCGTTGAACATAGAAACCAGCAAAGCAAAAAAATACTGCCGTTTTAAGAAATCTGGTATTAAGTACATAGATTATAAAGACGCAGATTGGTTAGGAAGCTTTGTAAACGAACAAGGTAAATTGTTACCACGCCGTTTAACAGGAACTTCTTTGAAGTACCAACGTAAAGTGGCTGTAGCCGTAAAACGCGCTCGTCACCTGGCTTTAATGCCATACGTAACCGATTTATATAAATAGAAAACAGTACAACCATGGAATTGATATTAAAACAAGACGTAGAACACCTAGGGTTTACAGATGATGTTGTTACTGTAAAAAACGGGTACGGAAGAAACTACTTGATCCCTAACGGAAAAGCTGTACTAGCTACCCCGTCTGCGAGAAAAGTACTGGAAGAAACGTTGAAACAACGTGCTTTTAAAGAAAAGAAAGTAATTGAAGACGCTCAAAAAGAAGCAGATAAACTGAACAAACTAGTTGAGTTTAAAATCACTGCTAAAACAGGAGAAAAAGACAAATTGTTTGGTTCTGTAACCAGTGCAGATTTGGCCAGTGCTCTTGAAAAAGAAGAGGTTTCAATAGATAAGAAATACATCTCTATTGCTGGTGGTGCCATTAAACGTACCGGACAGTATGAAGCAACGATCCGTTTCCACAGAGAGGTAATTGAAACGTTTACCTTTGACGTAGTAGCCGAAGCACAGTAAGCTTTAGTTAATACCACAAAAATTAAAAAAGACCTTTTCTCCCGATACGCATCGGGATTGAAAAGGTTTTTTTTTTTGTAAACAGCTAACGCGTCCGAACGTACTCTTAGGGCGTTTAACTGGTACGCTAATGGCAGACAGCTAACTTAAAGTTCATCACTAACCTCCCCCTGTCCGGTCATCATTAAATATGCTTTTAAAAACTCATCCAGATAACCGTCCAGGACAGCATCTACATTACCGGTTTCGTGTTGCGTGCGGACGTCTTTTATTAATTTATAAGGGTGTAGCACATAATTCCTAATCTGGCTACCCCACTCAATCGCCATTTTATTGCCTTCAATCTCGGCGCGTTTTTCCTGTTGTTTACGGAGTTCTATTTCGTACAGTTGCGACTTTAGCATCTGCATTGCTTTTTCACGATTTTCCAGTTGGCTACGTGTTTCAGAATTATGGATTACAATTCCGGAAGGATGGTGCGTCAAAATTGCTTTGGT
>PANU01000054.1 GCA_002707745.1 Flavobacteriaceae bacterium | reverse complement strand
CAGAGCATACATCTGGGATACGATAATACCTAAATATAGAGCCCTGGAATTCATATCCGCCTGAGGCGGACTAGAGTTCAAGTCTCGTTCTCGCTACAACAAAACGTGATACTTTCGTGTCATGTTTTTTTATGTTTAATGCAAAATAGGCAGATGCTAGCTAATTATAATTGAGTCAATTGGCAGTATTATAAACTCCGGATTATAGTATCTAGTCTTCCTAAACCCCTCTCGTCTATAATAAGCAGCAGGCGGTTTTTAGAACTAACTTTCTATAAATAAGCACTATTATAGTAACAGTAAAGGTGGAAAATCTTTGCTCATTCCTACGACAGCCGCTCTAGCAAATTAGCTAATGACAAACACTCCTGCTCCCCACTCTTCATATTTTTAAGGGTGTACATTTCTTCTCTCATTTCACTCTCACCCGCTAAGACCACAAATGGAATGTCCCGCTTATCTGCGTAGCCCATTTGTTTCCCCATTTTTGAGTTGTCCGGATATAACTCGGCACGTATTCCGGCGTTTCTTAGATTAGAAATGGCTTTCATAGCATATAAGGCTTCTTTCTCCCCAAAATTGATAAAGAGTACTTTAGTGGTTGCAGTAACGGTTTCCGGAAATAAATTGAGTTCTTCTAACACCAGATAAATTCTATCCAATCCAAAAGAAATTCCCACGCCACTCATATCTTTCATTCCAAAAATGCCCGTGAGGTCGTCATACCGGCCGCCGCCGCCAACACTTCCCATGGCTACACCTTCTGGAGCACTTACTTCAAAAATGGCTCCTGTGTAATAGTTGAGTCCGCGAGCCAAAGTAACATCTATCTCTAACTGTGCTGCTGAAAGTTGAAGCGTTTCAATAGCAGTTACAATGAATTCTAATTCTGAAATTCCCTCCATCCCAATTTCTGAAACAGAAAGCAACTTCTTTAAGGTTTCTAATTTTTCTGAAGCATTCCCAGCAACCGAAAATAACGGCTGTAATTTTTCGATAGCATCTTGAGAAATACCCTTTTCCAGCATTTCAGTTTTCACCTTTTCTTCGCCTATCTTATCTAGTTTATCGAGCGCTACGGTGAAATCTATTAATTTATCTTCGGCACCTATCATTTCAGCAATGCCACTTAAGATTTTGCGGTTGTTCATTTTTATAGTAACGCCTTCCAGTTTCAGTTTGCTGAAAACGGTGTCGTATAATTGTACTAACTCTACTTCCTGCCATAAAGAGGTACTTCCCACTACATCTGCATCGCACTGAAAAAATTCTCTAAACCGTCCTTTTTGTGGTCTGTCTGCACGCCAAACCGGCTGAATTTGATACCGCTTAAACGGAAAGGTAATTTCATTCTGGTGTTGTACCACATAGCGTGCAAAAGGTACTGTAAGATCGTAGCGGAGCGCTTTTTCAGAGATTGTAGGGGTTATTTTTACACTATTTTTTTCGGCATAGGTTGCGTCGTTTACTTTCCGAAGAAAATCCCCACTATTCAATATTTTAAAAATAAGCCTGTCTCCTTCTTCGCCATACTTCCCCATCAAGGTTTCGCTGTTTTCAAAACTTGGAGTTTCTATAGGCTGAAAGCCAAAATTGTTAAACGAACCTTTAATCGTATCCATAATATAATGACGACGGGTTACTTCAACAGGGGAAAAATCGCGGGTGCCTTTTGGGATGCTGGGTTTTTTCAAAATAATTAGAATTTGTCCTTCGACAGGCTCAGGGTGACAGTTAATTTTTGCAAATATCTTAATTTCTACTGTAATTTGTAACTTTATGGGTAGTTAATAGTCTAATCACAAACCTTAGTCACCAACCTATGTTTTCACTCTTCCGAGAAAATATCCTCATTGCGCTAGACAGCATTAAAAGTCAGTTGCTACGAACCATCTTAACCATTATAATTATTGGGATTGGAATCTGGGCGTTGGTAGGTATTTTAAGTGCCGTAAAAGCACTGGAGAACACCATTTCTGGCGATTTTGCTTCTATGGGAGCCAACACCTTTAATATCCAGCGGTACGAGTTTCAGGTAAACAGTAATCGGGGTGGTGAAAAAAAGAAGATAAACCCCATAATTAGCTACAACAATATAAGGGAGTTTGTGGATACGTATCAATTTCCTTTTTCACAAACGTCGGTCTCATTTCAAGGAACTGCAGGTGCGGAAGTAAAGTACGAGAGTGAAAAAACAGATCCTGAAGTGCAGGTGTACGGAGTAAATGAAAATTATCTTGAAAACACCGGAACTAAAATTGAAAACGGAAGGAATTTCACCATATTCGATATTCAGAACAATGCTAAAGTATGTATCTTAGGATCTGATTTTAAAAAAGGGCTATTTAAAAACGACAATCCAATTAATAAAACCATAAGTGTTCGGGGGGTAAAGTTTAAAGTAATTGGTCTTCTGGAATCTAAGGGAAGTACGTTTGGAAACAACCAGGACCTAAAAGTACTTATCCCTATACAAGTGGCGCGCGGTATTTTTACAAATCCCAATATAAATTATAATATTAGCATACGGGTAGACGATAAAGAGATGTTGCAGGGCGCACAGGACGAAGCTATTGTAAAATTCAGAAACGTACGCGGCTTAAGTCCTATTGAAGAAAACAACTTTGGAATAGAGCGTAGCGACGACCTGATTAACCGAATTGGAAGTATTACAGGAGCTTTGTCTATTGCTGCATGGATTATTAGTATTATCACTATTTTAGGTTCTTCTATAGCTTTAATGAATATCATGCTGGTTTCGGTGACAGAGCGCACCCGGGAGATTGGGGTACGGAAAGCCTTAGGAGACAAGCGAAAAACTATTTCTACTCAGTTTTTTATTGAAACTATAGTTATTGGACAACTAGGAAGTGTGTTGGGAATTATCCTTGGACTGCTTACTGGTTGGCTTTTTGCCTATTTTACCGGCTTCGATTTTAGTCTGCCATGGGGTGCATTAATTGGAGCTACCATTATTTCATTTGTTACTGCCGTCATTGCCGGGTCTTATCCTGCGGCAAAAGCTGCAAAACTGGATCCTATTGAAAGTTTAAGGTACGAGTAGTAATAGTGGTTTGAGGTTTGAGGTTTGAGGTTTGAGGTAAAAAACTCTTAATATTTCAACTACTTGATACTTCATGGTAACACTAAACAACAATTACATTTCAACAAATAGTATTCTGAAATTTGAACCCTTAAACTCTTTTTCCAAACACAATTCCCTATCTTTGCACTCCAAAATTTTAGGAGATGATTTACAGATTTAGAGCCATTCTGGACACCCAAGAAGACGTATTTAGAGATATAGAAATTGAAGCTTCCAGCACCATGGAAGACCTACACAACGCCATTACACAAGCCTTTGGATTTGCCGGACAGGAAATGGCATCATTTTATGTAAGTAACGAACTCTGGGAACAAGGCGAAGAAATTGCTTTGTTCGATATGAGTGAAGGCGGTGATACCGTTCGTACCATGAGCGAAACCATTCTGGAAGATACTGTGTGGGAAGATCAACCACGATTGTTATATGTATACGATTTTTTAAGTATGTGGACATTTATGGTAGAACTGGCCGAAATAACCGAAGCAGAACCTGGCATGCCCTACCCTAACCTGATGTATTCCCACGGAGAAATTCCAGAACAGGCACCAGAAAAAGAATTTATAGCTGAAAAAATTGATGGAGAAGAAGGTTTTGAAGATGAAGATGAGTACGGAATAGATGCCGATGACTACGAAGACCTAGACTTTGATGAAAACTGGAATTGATTGGTCAGTTGTCAGTTGTCAGTTGTCAGTTGTCAGTTGTCAGTTGTTAAATATAGTACCTCAACCCTTAACCTTAGACCCTTTAAATGATCAACCTTTATAACACTCATATCGCATCACTTTCCATTCACCGCGTTGGTAATAAAAGTCGGAATGAAGGAATTTTACTTTCTGATTCTCCTTACGAAATGGACGATGAGCTAACACCTTTACTAAAGGAGTTTTTCCTAAAACCGTTTCGAGATAAAGAAGAAAATTATTTTAATTTTCAAAATGACACAGATCTTGAATTTCACGAATTGTTTAATTTAGTTTCTGAAAGTTTTGCAAATCCCGAAAACATTCACGTGCAAAGCAAAAAAATTGCGAAATATTTATTCGACCAGTCTATGCATCCACATATTAAAAGTGGCGAAGTGTATATTGCCTACATGGAAAACCTGCAACTGGACAATGAAAAGGTAAATGCCATTGGAATTTTTAAATCTGAATTAAAACAGGATTTCCTGCAATTTCGCGAAGGAGAACACCAGCTGGATGCAGTGCTACAAGAGGGTGTTAATTTAAATAAACTGGATAAGGGCGCACTAATTTTTGACGTAAAAAAAGAAGAAGGGTATAAAATACTTTCAGTAGACAGCAACCGCTACGATGCCCGGTATTGGCTGGAAAGCTTTTTAGGAGTAGAAGCCTTGGCAGACGATAACTTTTACACCAAAAAATATTTGAAATTTTGTCAGGATTTTGCAAAAGACGTGGTGCTTCCTGCCGAAGACAAGCAACAGGAGGTAATGTTTATGAACCGTGCCGTAAACCACTTTGCGAAAAACGACAATTTTGAGGAAAGCCTGTTTGTAAATGAAGTACTGGATAATCCCGACCTTATACCAGAGTTTAAGCACTATAAAAGTGAGCAAGCCCCAAAGTATAAAATTGAGGACATAACAACCTTTCCTATAGCCAACACTGCTGTTACAGCGGCTCGCAAAAAAATTAAAAATGTAATTAATCTGGACACTAATATTCAGATTAAACTAGACTTCATAAACCCCGAAAGTGCAGAAAAATTTGTAGAAAAGGGATGGGACGAAGAAAAACAGATGTATTACTACCTGGTATATTTCAACAAAGAGCAGAAGAGCTAGCGTCCCAAAATTATAGAGCTCCCTTTACGTCACCTCGAATGATTTAATGTTGACGATACGAAAAGGTAAAATTGTATCGAGAGGCTTTTCGATATTAATTTCAAGATGTTGAATTTGCATACACATTCACCATATTCCTTGAAATTCACTCGAAGTGACTTGGTATATTTATTTTTCAATTTCCAATTTCTCCCTCTCAGCGGGAGAGGGCTGGGGTGAGGGAAACATTTAAAAATTTGTAACAAATATGCCTCCCGTTCGTCATACAAGTAGCTAATCTCCAAAACCCAATCACTTGGAAACAATCCTTACCATTAACAATCTCACCAAAAAATTTGGTCCCATTACAGCAGTAAACGATCTCTCTTTCAGTATTGAAAAAGGAAACGTATACGGTATTTTAGGTCCCAATGGAAGTGGTAAATCTACCACCCTTGGAATTGTCCTGAATGTTGTAAATAAAACCAGTGGTGAATATAGCTGGTTTAACGGAACCCAATCTACGCATGAAGCTTTAAAGAAAGTAGGTGCTATTATTGAACGCCCTAACTTTTACCCGTATATGACAGCCGCTCAAAACCTGGAGTTAGTCTGTAAAATTAAGGGAGTAAATCCTTCAAAAATTGACGAAAAGTTGGAAGTGGTAGAATTACATGAACGAAAACATAGTAAATTCAGTACGTTTTCTCTGGGAATGAAACAGCGTCTGGCAATTGCCTCGGCGTTGCTAAACGACCCTGAAATTTTAATCCTTGACGAACCTACCAACGGATTAGACCCGCAGGGGATTCATCAAATTAGAGGGATAATTAAGCACATTGCGAGCGAGGGAACTACTATTTTATTGGCTTCGCATTTGCTGGACGAAGTAGAAAAAGTGTGTACACACGTAGTAATATTACGAAAAGGAGTAAGTCTTTACAGTGGCAGTGTAGAAGGAATGAACGCCAGCCACGGTTTTTTTGTGGTAAGTTCCAGTAATAAAAAACAACTTCAGGAAGCCCTAGCCAGTAATCCTGCATTTGGAACAATAAAAGAAGAAGGTGACACCTTAATTGCATATTTAAATGAGCCTATGGACGCTTCAGAATTTAATGCCCATATGCATGCAAAAGGGATTTCACTTTCACATTTGGTAAAGCGTAAAGAAAGTCTTGAAGAACAGTTCCTGGAAATCACCAAAAACCTCAACTAACCACTATGCTACGACTACTTTCTATAGAATTACAAAAACTGAAATTTAATCGTTCTGCAAAGATAATTTCAATTATTTACTTTGTGCTCATCACATTTATAGCACTTATTGCTTCCATTGAGTTTAACATTGGAAAAGTAAATTTTAGAGTGGCAGACCAAGGAATTTTTAACTTCCCTTTTATTTGGCATTTTAATACCTACATAGCGGCAATCTTAAAGATTTTCTTTGCCATTGTTATTGTCTCTATGATGAGTAACGAATATAGTTATCGCACCCTAAAACAAAACCTCATTGATGGATTAAGTAAGCGCGAATTTGTACTTTCAAAATTTCTAACGGTAATTGGTTTTGCGATAATTTCAACATTATTTGTTTTTATAGTTTCCATTATTTTAGGGCTTAGCTTTTCAGATTATCTGGAATTTGGCATTATTTTCAGCGACATGGAATACCTTTTTGCCTATTTCATTAAACTTGTAGGATTTTTTGCATTCTGTCTTTTTCTGGGAGTTTGGGTAAAACGTTCGGCATTTGCCATCGGATTTTTAGTAGTCTGGTGGATTGCTGAAAGTATTATTTATGGATTGTTGAAATGGCAATTTTTTAAGGGAACTGAGATAGCCGATAACATTACCCAGTTTTTTCCTCTTTCTGCTATGAGTAATCTTATAAAAGAACCATTTACACGTCTTGGTGGAGTGCAATCTGCTGCGAACCAATTAGGGGAAGAATTCACCAAAAGTTATGAAGTTGAATTTTTGCCCGTACTCGTGGTCTGCATCTGGACCTTCCTTTTTGTATACTGGAGTTATGCCCTTTTAAAGCGTCGCGATTTATAAGCGTCCTATAACGCTATCATTTGCATTATGGCGAGTACTAAATATTCCGTATATTTAGCTTTCAATCTCATACTATGCAAAAACGCTACCTCCTCGCTATTTTACTACTGGTTAGTACCTTGTTACAAGCTCAGGAAATAGAACAGTTTCTTCAGTTTAACGGAAGATTTGACTATACAGCCCTTGGTAATACCTTAAACATAAATGAAAATGGGGGTGAGGGTTGCACTATTCTTACTGAAAGTAGCGCAGAGTTAAGCTTAGACCCTGGACAGACTGTAGTTGCGGCAGCTTTGTATTGGGCTGGTTCTGGGGACGGAGATTTTGATGTGGAACTAAATGGCACACCAGTTACTTCCTCAAGAGAATTTGAATTTATTTTTAATAATGGCACTAATGTATTCAACTATTTTGCAGCCTATGCCGATGTTACAGCTATTGTAAACGCTGCGCAAAGTGGATCTTACACCCTTTCAGAATTAGATTTAACACAAGCTATTTTACCATTTTGTTCAGCTAATGGTGGTACAGGGACTAATTTTGGAGGATGGGCCATCTATGTTATTTATGAGGACGCTACCTTACCCCTTAACCAAATTATTTTATTTGATGGCCTTGAGGCAGTTTCGGCTGCTAACAACCAAATAAACATTCTTTTGGAAAACCTAAACGTTCTGGACAACACAGGAGCTAAAATTGGCTTCCTGGCTTGGGAAGGAGATCAGGGAATAGCCGTGAACGAAACTCTTTCCATAAATGGAAATGTTTTAAGTAACGAGCCTCTAAACCCTCCTAACAACCAGTTTAACGGCACCAATTCTTTTACCCAATCCGACCAGTTATTCAATATGGATCTCGATTTTTATAGTATTGAAAACAATATAAATCCAGGCGATACCTCCGCAGCTATACAAGTCACATCAGGACAGGATTTAGTAATGATTAACAATATCATTACCGTGCTAAATGTCGAGCTACCCGATGCCACTATTGAAATTGATGATGCCTTTGGAGCAGATACCTGTGGCGACCGTGAAATTACGGTAGACTATACTGTTTTTAACACAAATAGTACAGGGCCACTGCCTTCCAATACCCCCATTTCATTTTATGCAGATTCTACTCTGCTGGGACAAACAGCTACCACAATAGAGTTACCTATAGACGGTTCAGAAAGTGGAACTATAGACCTTACCATTCCTGCGGGGGTTCCCCCGGATTTTCTATTAACTGCTTCCGTAGACGATTCTGGTGGCGGCGTAAGTACCGTGAACGAACTGGACGAAACCAACAATCTTTTTTCTATCGATTTTAGTTTACAGGTATTTCCGGATATTTCAACAAACCTTCAGGATCTGGAACAATGTGATGTGATAGGAACTGAGACATTTGATCTGAATGATGCCGTAGGAGAAGTAGCAAATGCAGATAGTATTACGTTTCATCTTACGGAAGACGATGCTCAAAATGATGTAAACCCAATCCTCAATCCAGAGGAGTACGAAAATGTGGATAACCCACAAATTATTTGGGTACGGGCGTCCAACCCAGATTGTTTTAGTATAGATAGTTTTATAGTAGAAGTAATTGTATGCCCCTTACCAGATGCTACCATTGCCATTACTAACGACCTCAATGCGTGCCGCCTTCGGGATTTAACCATTATGTACACCGTGTTTAACACCTTAGGTACTGCGCCACTTCCTGCTAACACACCCATCGCTTTTTATCTGGACGGAGCCCTGGTAGCACAAGCCGAAACACAAAATACCATCCCGGCAGG
Organism: Flavobacteriaceae bacterium; assembly: GCA_002707745.1. Taxonomy (GTDB): domain Bacteria; phylum Bacteroidota; class Bacteroidia; order Flavobacteriales; family Flavobacteriaceae; genus Marinirhabdus. The sequence continues at coordinate 18,260 of PANU01000054.1, read as the reverse complement.
TGGTAGCGAACCAGGTGTTTTAGTCCTTACCCTGGCCGAAGACGTACCCAATACTTTTACTTTGTTACTGGTTGTGGATGACGACGGAACAGGTACCGGAGAAGTATTTGAGCTGGACGACACCAATAATGAGTTTGAAATTGATGTAGTTTTTGGCACCATCCCTCCTATTGCACCCTTACCAGATCTGGAAGAATGTGACGAAGGGTTTGATATGGCTACTTTTAACCTGGTTGAAGAATTAAATGACCTTATTTCTACCAACCCAAATGATATAATTACCTATTTCATTACCCAGGAAGATGCGCTAGCCAATACCAACCCTATTGAAGATCCAGAGCAATTTGTGAATAGTACCGATCCACAGGAAATTTTTGTACGGTTGGAAAATGAAATATGCTTTACAACAGCATCGTTCATGGTGCGTACAAAAAACTGTGAGCCAGAAATCCCGCAAGGAATCTCTCCCAACGGCGACGGTTTAAACGATGTTTTTAAAATTGAAGTTTTACTGAATGTATTTGAAGATTTTAACCTAAAAATTTACAGCCGGGAAGGAAATCTAATCTACGAAGGCGGTAATGATGATGGGCTTTGGGATGCTATTCCAAATACAGGGATCTTACAACAAAATAAAGTAGTTCCTGTTGGAACGTATTACTATGTGCTCCAGTTAAACGATCCGGACTTCCCCGAAGCGTACTTAGGGTTTGTGTATGTTAATTATTAATACGTTGTGCAGGCACAAAATTATTGTATCTGCTTAGTGTATACTATAAAATTATTCTCAAAACTAATTAAATGTGCTCCCATGAACCTTTCTGAAAAATAAATGAAAACCGATTCTGTAAGCATAACACAAATAATTCAAGAAACTACCTCAAAAAAACACACAGGGAGATTTGCTGTATGTTGGATAAAAGAAAAAGTGGAGGGAATATGTGGCAGGCATGGAATTAGTTTTCTTTAGGTAACGTTTTCCATTTACATAAACACAGCTACGTATTATTAAAGTTTTCAGAAATGCGAACCAGGTGTGTGTTATACATTAAACCTAAAGTGCATTACATCGCCATCTTTTACGATGTATTCCTTTCCTTCAACACCCATTTTACCGGCTTCTTTAACTTTGGCTTCACTTCCAAATTGCACGTAGTCATCGTATTTAATTACTTCGGCACGTATAAAACCTTTTTCAAAATCGGTGTGGATTACTCCTGCGGCTTGTGGCGCTGTTGCTCCAACAGGAATGGTCCAGGCACGTACTTCTTTAACCCCTGCGGTAAAATACGTTTGAAGGTTTAATAATCTGTACGCACCACGTATAAGCTTCGCAGAACCTGGCTCTTCTAATCCTAAATCTTCCAGGAACATCTGGCGCTCTTCAAAAGTTTCCAGTTCGGTAATATCTGCTTCGGTGCCTACTGCAAGAATGATTACTTCTGCATTTTCATTGGCTACAGCCTCTTTAACTTTCTCTACGTATGCATTTCCGGTAGCTGCAGCATTTTCATCTACATTGCACACATATAGTACTGGTTTATCGGTTATAAACTGTAATGGCTTTACAAACTCTTCTCTGTCATCTTCAGAAATAGATATAGCACGTACCGAAATACCCTGCTCCAAGCCTTCTTTAATTTTCAGTAAAATAGCCTCTTCCTTTTGAGCATCTTTGTTACCGGTTCTTGAAGCACGCTTTACCTTTTCAAGTTTTTTTTCGGTAGTATCCAGGTCTTTTAGCTGTAGCTCAATATCTATGGTTTCTTTATCACGAATTGGATTTACACTTCCATCTACGTGCACGATATTGTCATTATCAAAACATCGTAACACATGTAAGATCGCGTCTGTTTCACGTATATTTCCTAAAAACTGATTTCCCAGACCTTCTCCTTTACTGGCTCCCTTTACGAGTCCTGCAATATCTACAATCTCAACGGTAGCAGGTAAAACACGTTCTGGGTTTACTAACTCCTCTAGTTTTACCAAACGGCTGTCTGGCACATTTACAACCCCAATATTTGGTTCGATAGTACAAAATGGGAAGTTTGCGCTTTGAGCCTTGGCATTAGACAAACAATTAAAAAGTGTAGATTTCCCTACGTTTGGCAATCCTACGATACCTGCTTTCATGGTTCAATATATTTAAGTAGCGACCTCGCTATTTCAGGCGGCAAATATACGGTTTAGTTCCCATACAATGTGTTTTTTTGAAAAGCGATATATCTAAAAATATAGGAAAACTTTGCGTACCCTTTGGCAGTTATTTAACATAGTGTAAATTACATTTGTTTTATCTAATATCTAAATTTATTATTATGAAAACTATAGTAAGCCTACTTTGTATTGCGCTATTGTCCACAGTAGCCCTGCAAGCACAAGTACAAAAAGACGTACAGAAAAAAACCACTGTTAAAAAAGTGCGTGTAACCGATGATAAAGAAGTTACCACTAAAACAGTTGAAGATGTAGATGCCGAGGTGGATGTTATACAGGTTGAAAATAATAACATGGAAGACCAGGCAAAAAAAGTAACTACATTAGATGCCGATAAAACTAAAGTAATTGGTGAAAATACTGACGAGAACTCAGCGAATAAAATGATTGTAGCTCAAAAAAAGAGAGCGCAACTAACCGAGCTGGAAAGATCCAAACAAATGCAAATGGAAAAAGCCGAAAAAGAGCGTATGGCACTTGAGCAAAAGAAGAGAGAGATGATGGCAGAGCTAGAAAAAAGACGTATGGAACTCCAATCGCGACCAAAAGGAATGGCAAAACTGAAAAAAGATCCGGACGGCGACGGAATTAACTAAAAAATTACCGTACCTACTATATACAACCCACCTTACACGGTGGGTTTTTTATTATTTAAGGTGCCGGCACATACCCTAACACACCAGTTAAGGTGATAAAAAACTCCTGAAACTTAGCAAGATTATTATGTTTTGCACCAGCTATAGCAACCATTTTCCGTTTATCTTCTGGAAAAACATGAAATAACTTTTCCCCGGATGAAAACGGTACTATTCCGTCATTTGTACCATGAATTATCGTAACCGGAGCTTTTACATTGTCTACAAAACTACCGGTATTAAACTGATACTTTAAAAGTTTTTCAGCTGGTAGAAACGGATACCTTGTTTTTACAACATCGGACAGGCTGTAAAATGGAGACTCCAGAATTAATTTTCGCGGATTATTTTTTGAAGCAACATAGGTTGCAAATGTAGTTCCCAAAGACCTTCCATATACTACGGTTTGCGTTTCTGGATATAATTCATTTGCTTTTTTGTAAAAAGTCAGTGCATCCTCGTACATATTTTCTTCGGTACGTTTTCCTGTGCTTTTTCCATAACCCCGATAATCCATCATTAGCACATTATACCCGTGTTTTGTAAATTGAGAAGCTATAGCACCCCATTTAGACAAATTATGAGCGTTTCCATGAAAGTAAACTACAACGCCTCCCGGTTTTTCAACTTTAAAATGAAGTGCATTTAAACGAGCACCATCCTGGGTAGTAATAAAAATTTCTTCAAAAGAAATATCAGAAGAGAGTGATGGAAAATTATAGGTAAAATCCTTGGGGAGTTCTTTGGGCATAAAAATAAACATACCCTGAAATGTGTAGAGTCCTCCCACAGCAAAAACAACTATTATAACAATTGCCAGCAAAAATTTAAAAATTCGTTTCATGTGATACGTATTCAGCTTTTTTTTGAAGTGTGTTTTACTTTATAACTTGTAGTAGATAAATCTATTTTTTCGTTTTCAAAATTAATAATCTGTTGTAACATGGTGTGGTACGATTCAAAATTATTTAAATTCTTGTGACCGCCTCCTATTACAGGCCAGAGACGGGTTCTTGATAGGTTGATTCTGGAAAGTTTTACGCTGCTTTTAAAGGGGATTAACGTATCGTTGGTGCCGTGAATAATATGAATAGGACACGTTACGTATTGCAGCCATTTATAGGTAGGCATGGGGTATTTCAGCAAAATAGAAAGCGGCATAAACGCCATGTAGCGCCCCGTTACTTTAAGTAAACTATAATAAGGCGCATCCAGAATAAGCATCTTTGGATGGTTCATAGAAGCTAGTTTAGTAGCAAACCCAGACCCTAAAGACCGACCGTACAAAATGATATATTTTTCAGGAACACGTTCCCGGATTTTGTTATACACATACTGAAGGTCATTTTTAAGATTTTCCTGGGTTCTTTTTCCTATACTTTTACCAAAACCCCGATAATCCACCATAATAACATCGTAGCTATGACGCGTAAAATCTACAGCAAATTTACCCCAACCCTTCATGCTTTTGCTGTTCCCTTTTAAATATAAAACTACTCCCTTGGTGTGTTTCGTTTTAAAGTGCAATCCGTTAATTACCGCACCATCTTTGGTTTCCAAATGATATTCTTCAACCTCCTGGTTTTCATAATGAAATATAAAGTCGGCAGGGAGTTTTTCAGGTTTAAACAAAAAATAATCCTGTACATAGTATAAAAGCACACTTATTACAATGTAAACAGCAGTAATCCAGATAAGAAAATGACCCCAATACGGCATAGCACTAATGTACAAAAAATATAAAGCAGAAAACTAGAGGTAGTTTTAAGTTAAATTATATTAAAAAGGCCAAAATTGCTTCAGTTTTACAAAAGACTTAATAGTGCTTTGGGACCAATTAACATATCCAGAAAGTATATTTACACTAGTAAAAATTTAAACCAAGAAATGATGAAAAAGATAATGATGATTGCGGCACTTGTAGCATTTACAACTGGTATCGCACAAGACAAAAACACGAATACGAAAGAAGTTGAACAAGTTAAAAAAACATACGTTACAGACAGTGATGGTGTAAAAGTAAAAACTGAAACTACCGAAATGTCTACGAATACAGATTTGGCACTTGGAAAAAGAACAAGTTACCATAATTTTAACACCATTATGAAGCCAACTACCGCCAATGTAGATGTAGATTATTCTTACGATGGAACAACTTACAGGTTTGTAAAAAAGAATAATGGTTATGCCATTGTAGATAAAGCAAACCGTGATATACAAACAGCAAGGTTGTATCCAACTTCACAGAAAGGATATTATATCTATTATGATGATAAAAACAGTTCTTTTGGATATTTTAATTCAGACGGTGACTTTGTAGTAGAAAGTTACGATCAGGACGGTGATGGTATAGCAAATTACATCTATACTATAGAAACTGATAAAAAAATGAAAAAGAATAAAATGAAGAAGTAGTATTAAATAAATACTATATCTTAAATAGCAAAAAGCACCCAGTTATTGGGTGCTTTTTATTATTCCAGTAGTTTTATTCATTTTATTCGTGATGCATAAAAGCCTGTTTGCTCAATAATTCCTCTTCAGTTTCTACATTATCATCGTCAGGTACGCAACAATCTACAGGGCACACGGCAGCGCATTGTGGTTCTTCATGAAACCCTTTACACTCCGTGCATTTGTCGGCTACAATGTAGTAAATTTCATCGCTTACCGGCTCCTGCGTTTCATTGGCGTCTACAGCTTTTCCGTTTGGCAATACAATATTGCCGTCTAAATCGGTTCCATCTGCATAACGCCAATCGTCTGCTCCTTCATATATAGCGGTGTTTGGGCATTCGGGTTCACAAGCACCACAGTTTATACATTCGTCTGTTATTATAATTGCCATAGGAAATTTCTTTTTCTAACTTTGCGCAAATTTAATGCCTAAGGGGCGCAACTCCAAAAAATGATGCAATTACAACAAAGAATTAACGCGTTTGCTCAATTAGGCAAGTTTCTGTTACAGTTTGCCGAAGATACCCCAAAGAGGGATGAATCGGTTTTAAATAACGAGCTTTATTTTGCTGAAATGCAAGAAGCATTACAACTTGCAAAAGCTCAGAATACCTGGTTTACAGACGAAAACCTTCAGTTTACTTGTAAAAACTGGGGAGAAGCATTAACTGAAACCAATATAAACACCTGGCTTTCAGGTTATAAAATTTCTGATAAAGATGTTAATAATAAGGTAGCTATTGTGATGGCCGGAAACATTCCTTTAGTTGGTTTTCACGATTTTTTATGTGTCTTGCTTTCGGGACATGCCGTTATTGGCAAATTGTCTTCTAACGACAAAATACTTCTTCCTTTTGTAAGTAAATATCTAATTGCCGTTGAACCTTTGTTCTCAAATAAAATTGAACTTACTACCAAAACATTAGAAAATTTTGATGCCGTTATCGCCACCGGAAGTGATAATACAGCGTTGTATTTTGAGCATTATTTTGGGAAATACCCTCACATTATACGCAAAAACCGAAACAGTGTTGCCATCCTAACAGGAAATGAAACACCTCAGCAAATGGAAGCGCTGGCAGACGATATTTTCAGGTATTTTGGACTAGGCTGTCGTAATGTTTCAAAAATATACGTGCCTTTAAACTACAACTGGGATCACTTTTTTAATGGAATGTTTGCCTGGAAACATGTGATTCATAATCATAAATACATCAACAATTACGACTACAACAAGGCAATATACCTTATGAGCAATATAAAACTGCTTGACAATGAATTCTTATTACTGAAGAAAGACACGGGTTTCTCCTCCCCTATTTCGGTATTTTTTTACGAGACATACACTTCGTTAGAGGAACTTTCAGAAAAACTGAAAACTGAAAAAGAGAACATTCAATGTATTATTTCAGAAAAACACATCGCTTTTGGAGAAGCACAACAACCAAAGCTTTCAGACTATGCCGATGGCGTGGACACGCTTGATTTCTTACTTGGATTGTAATTTTAGTGTTAGGAAACAGTAAAGCCAAATTTTTAAATAGAACAGGGACGTTTCAAGTATACAAAAACTAAAACTGACCCAACGTACATAAAAAATAAGTGCTAACAATTCCTAAGAAAGTTATCAATTATTTAACGCCCAATCCACTCCGTTTTTTTAATCTTTGCAGTTCTATAAAATAACCACCATGAAAAAACATAATTTTAGCGCAGGTCCTTGTATTTTGCCTCCTTCGGTATTTGAAAAAGCTGCCGCTGCAGTAAAAAATTTCGATAATCTAGATCTTTCTCTTTTGGAAATTTCGCACCGTAGTAAACCATTTGTAGCCGTAATGGATCGAGCAACGCAATTGGCACTGGAGCATTTGGGGTTACAGGACAAGGGCTATAAAGCACTTTTTTTACAAGGAGGAGCCAGCTTAGAGTTTTTAATGGTAGCTTATAATTTATTAGAAAAAAAAGCAGCCTACCTCAATACGGGAACCTGGTCCAGTAAAGCCATTAAAGAGGCAAAGCTATTTGGGGAAGTGGTAGAAGTAGGGTCCTCAAAAGATGCAAACTTTAATTACATCCCAAAAAATTATACTGTCCCTGCCAATGTGGATTATTTTCACTGTACCAGTAACAATACTATTTTTGGGACTCAAATGAAATCATTTCCAACCACTTCAGCCCCTATGGTATGCGATATGAGTAGCGATATTTTTTCACGTGTACTGGATTTTTCTAAATTCGATTTAATTTATGCAGGAGCACAAAAAAACATGGGACCAGCAGGAACAACCCTGGTAGTTGTAAAAGAAGAAATTTTAGGAAAAGTTACCAGACAAATCCCTTCTATGCTGGATTATAAAGTTCATATTAGCAAAGAGAGTATGTTTAACACCCCAGCTGTTTTTCCTGTATATGTTTCTATGCTAACGCTAGACTGGCTAAAGGAAATTGGAGGCGTTGGAGCCATTGAAAAATTAAATAACGAAAAGGCCGAACTTATCTATAACGAAATTGACCGCAATCCGCTTTTTACGGGATTTGTAACCAATAAAGAAGACCGCTCCGCTATGAATGCTACATTTAACCTGGTTGATGATGCACACAAAGAAAACTTTGATGTATTGTGGAACAAAGCAGGTATAAATGGACTAAATGGACACCGTAGCGTAGGTGGGTACAGAGCCTCTATGTACAATGCATTGCCTGTAGAGAGCGTACAAGTCCTGGTAGATGTAATGCAGGAGTTAGAGAAGAATGCATAGCTTAGAAAAAAGATTAATAATAATACTAGAAACAGAGTCTGCTGTAGCAGCAAAAATAAATAATATATGAAGGTTTTAGCAAACGACGGAATATCACAAAGCGGAATAGACACATTAGAGGAAGCAGGTTTTGAAGTAATCACAACCAAAGTAGCTCAGGAGCAGCTAATCAACTTTATTAACGAACATGCCATCGACGTAATTTTGGTACGAAGCGCAACTACGGTACGCAAAGAGGTTATTGATGCTTGTCCTAGTCTAAAAATTATAGGTCGCGGTGGTGTAGGAATGGACAATATTGATGTTGAGTATGCTCGTGAAAAAGGATTACAGGTTATAAATACACCAGCTGCTTCATCTTCATCTGTGGCAGAGTTGGTATTTGCACATTTGTTTAGCGGCGTTCGTTTTTTGCATGACGCCAATAGAAATATGCCTCTGGATGGCGATTCAAAGTTTAAGGAACTGAAAAAAAGCTATGCAAAGGGAACAGAATTACGAGGAAAAACCCTCGGAATTATTGGTTTTGGGCGTATTGGTCGTGAAGTAGCTAAAATTGCACTGGGTTGTGGAATGAAAGTAATTGCCAGTGATAAGTTTGTAGGCGAAGCAGACATTACATTAAATTTTTACGATGGCCAGGAAGTAACCTTACAGATAAAAACCGAACCTGTAGACCAGCTTATCCAGCATAGCGATTTTATAACCCTACATGTTCCAGCCCAAAGGGAGTATGTTATAGGCAAAACGCAAATTGAAAAAATGAAAGACGGTGCCGCTATTATTAATGCAGCCAGAGGTGGCGTAATAGATGAAGTAGCGCTAGTGGACGCTTTGGATAGTGGAAAACTATCTTTTGCAGGACTGGATACGTTTGAAGAAGAACCCACCCCAGCCATTAAGGTACTAATGAACCATAAAATCTCTTTAAGTCCGCATATTGGAGCAGCTACCAACGAGGCCCAGGATAGAATTGGCACCGAATTGGCAGACCAGATTATTAGTATATTAAAGCCTGTTTCATAGGCGTAATTTTGTATCTTACCCTTTAACATAAAAAAAACAAAATGTCCGGAATTTTAGATTTACTCAACAGCGATTTAGGAAAACAAATAATTGGCGGTGTAAGCCAGGAAACCAATCAGCCAGCCGATAAAACAGCATCTGTAGTAGCTATGGCAATGCCACTGCTCATGGGGGCTATGAAACGTAATGCAACCTCTCAGGAAGGTGCAGCGGGCTTAATGAACGCTTTAAACAACAAACATGATGGAAGCCTGCTGGATAATTTAGGCGGTTTTTTTGGTGGCGGAGTTAACGAAGATGCTAAACAGGATGGTCTGGGCATACTTGGACACGTTTTGGGAGGTTCTCAAAACAACGTTGTAGGAGCACTGTCTAATAAATCTGGTATGGATACCGATAGTGTGATGAAAGTATTAACCGTAGTGGCTCCTATAGTCTTAGGGTATTTAGGAAAACAAAAACAACAACAAAACGTTTCTTCTGAAAGTGGTATTGGAGGTCTGTTAGGAGGCTTGCTAGGGGGCGGACAACAGAATACCCCAAAACAACAATCCTTAATAGAGTCTATTCTGGATGGCGATAACGATGGCAGTGTAATAGACGATGTTGCAGGAATGGTACTTGGAGGAAATAGAGGCGGTGGAGGTCTTCTTGGTGGAATTTTCGGAAAATAAATAACGCCATACAACGTAATATTTTGAAGCTAATCCTCCCAGAGTAAAAGGAGCATTTTTACTTTTTGCCGCTTTAGTTTTCAACGTTTATAAACCTTGTGCCCTAGTGTATCTTTTTGTTAAAGGAAGTTAAAACCAATCTATTAAAAGGTCTAATTTGTAACTTTATAAATTATGAAAAAGGCAGCGCTCTTACTTTTATTTCTGGCAACCATCATAGGCTGTACTACTTCCAAGACCACAACAATGGAGGGGAAAATTAATGGCGACACATATGAAGAAAAACCCGTCAGGATTGCCAATGATAGCCTGGAATACGAAATTACGATTACAGATTTAGGTTTCCCACGTTTTTTAAACACTCAACCACCCGAAGATTACTACAGTATCGATTATTTAGAACGAAGAAATCAATTTTTTGTAGCAGAATACAACCGCAGGGTCTTAGACAACCGTTATTCCCGTGATTTATATCCACAACGAATAGACTATGACCTTTCCGTGCATTACGGAAAAGAAGTAAATTACCTTTTGTTTCAGTATTTTAGATACTTTTCAAGAGAATACAATCAAAAATTCCCAGGACTTAGAAATTGAAAAAATTAAAACAACGCTGGAATATCACTTCCAATTGGCAACTTACGGTAATATTTATAGTCTTTGCACTTACAGGTAGTACAGCTGCTAAATTTGCTGGTCCCTTAACAGAAGCCATTGGACTTACCAAAGAAGTAGGCTGGTATATTTACTGGCCCGTTAGAATCCTTATTATTTTCCCCATTTACCAGGTTCTCTTGGTATTTTTTGGGTGGCTCTTTGGTGAATACACTTTTTTTTGGAACTTTGAAAAGAAAATGTTGCGGAGCATGAAATTAGGTTTTTTGCTGAAAAATTAAGACCCCCATCCGTTTGGGAAGTATCCATGAAACAACTAAAACACATAGCAATTTCATTCCTGGCACATTGCCTGGTTCTCGCTGTTGTGCTACCCTCCATTGTTCAGTTTGCCCATATTTTTGAAAATCATGAGCATACATTTTGTGGAACAGTAGAAACACATTTACACGAACAAAAACTGGATTGTGAGTTAGATCACTTTCAGGTTATTACATATAATTTTATTCCTCAGCAAGCTTATACAAGCGTGTTACCCGAAGAAAATTTTTCGGTTACCATACGTACTGCAACTGCGGTTTATACTTCATTAAAACAAACACATTCCCTTCGTGGCCCTCCGGCTGTACTTGTTACAACAGTTTAATTATTTTTTAACTGAAACTTTTAAGGTTTCAAAACAACAAGTACATGAAAACAATTTTCACGCTGTGCGCTCTATGCATGGCAATTTGCGTGAATGCGCAATCTATATTTAAAGGAACAATTACAAATCAAAATAACGAACCTGTTTTAGCTACAATTTACCTCCCAGAGTTACAAATTGGTACAGCGACAGCTATAGACGGAACTTTTGAAATAACGAACATTCCCAACGGAACCTTTAAAATTGTATACTCCTCATTAGGGTATGCGACCCTTTCAAAAAAACTAAACTTTACTGCCGGCGAAACTATTTCCGAAACTGTTACACTTCAGGAAAGCGCGGTAGAAATGGAGGAAATAGTTATCTCTACCCCATTTCATAAACTCCAAAGCGATAACGTAATGCGGGTGGAACGGGTAACGGCAACCGAATTACAAAAACAAGGCGCCTTAACCCTATCTGAAGGTATTACAACTATTCCTGGGGTCTCCACTATTTCAACTGGAGTAGGCATTGGAAAACTCGTAATAAGAGGTCTTAGTGCAAACCGGGTTGCTACCTTTGCTCAGGGTGTTCGATTAGAAAATCAGCAGTTTGGCGATGAGCACGGACTCGGTCTTTCGGCAAATGGTATTGAAAGCATTGAAGTAATTAAGGGTCCTGCTTCCCTTCTCTACGGAAGTGACGCCCTTGGCGGGGTACTTTATATTAATCCTGAAAAATTTGCTGAAAGAAATACAGTACACGGAGATGCTTCGGTAGGCTACGCAACCAATACAGAAGGCAAACTAGGGAATTTTGGTATACAGCAATCTGGTGAAAAGTTTAAATTTTTAGTTCGGGGAGGCTATGCCACGCATGCCGATTATAAAACAGCCGACACCCTACGCGTAACAAACACCCGCTTTAACGAAACCGATTTTAAAACGGGAGCGCGCTACCAAGGCGATAAAATGCAAACTACGCTTCGGTATAACTTCAACCAGAGCAATATTGGCATTCCCGAAGAAATTGGGGTGCAGAACACAAATAGAGAACTTCTGGCACCATTTCAGCAAATAGACAACCACATTGTAAGTCTGGAAAACAATCTGCTTTTCAGTAATTCTTCTTTAAATATAAAAACGGGATATCTCTTTAATAACCGGAGAGAATTTGAAGAAGTAGAGGAGCTGGCAATAGGATTAAAGCTAAACACCTTTAATTATAATGTGCAATACCACCTGCCGGATTTTGGCAATTTTGAAACCATAGTAGGAATCCAGGGGATGTATCAGGAAAATGAAAATTATGGTGAAGAAATCCTGATACCAGATGCAACTACAACAGACTATGGGATTTTTGCCACGACACATTATCATTTAAAAAATATAGATTTACAGGGAGGACTACGTTTTGACACCCGTTCTATTGAAAGTCTTGCCGCCAGAAATGAAGGTGATTCCGATTTTGTAGCTCCAGTAAGCACTGATTTCTCTAGCCTTACAGCAGCAGTAGGAGCCAAATTTGATATTGGAAAACAATGGGTAGCACGATTAAACGTAGCCAAAGGATTTAGAGCTCCAAACCTGGCTGAGCTTACATCCAACGGAGTTCACGAAGGTACCAACCGGTACGAAATAGGGGATGCAAACCTAACCGAAGAACAAAATATACAAGCCGATATTTCTATTGCATTTAGAAATGAACATTTTGAGTTCTTCGGAAATGGTTTTTACAATATAATTTCGGACTATATTTTTATAACCCCAACTGCCAGTTTTATTGATGAAAATCAGGTGTTTAATTACTTCCAGACCGACGCTAATTTGTACGGGGGGGAAGTTGGGCTCCACATTCACCCGCACCCCCTGGATTGGTTGCATATTGAAAGTACTTTCGAAACTGTTACAGGCGAATTAAAAGACGGAGGTTCCCTCCCGCTCATCCCTGCAAATACATTAACAAATACGCTACGGGTAGAATTAAATAATGGAAAGTTATTGAAAAACTCACAGTTTTTTGCAACCTATCAAAATACATTCGACCAGAACGAAGTAAGCACTTTTGAAACCGCTACAAATGGATATAACCTATTAAGTCTGGGAGCAAACACAACGTTTGTACTTAATAAGATAGACTTGAGTTTGGGAGTAAATGTAACCAACCTGACAGACGAAGTGTATATTAATCATTTGTCACGCTTAAAAGTAGATCGCATCCCTAATATAGGAAGAAATATAAATGTAAATATAACTGCTTCTTTTTAAGCACATTTCGTCACCTTGAATCTGTTGAAAAGTTTTAATACTAAATTTAAAACATTCACAAGCTCAGTTTAAAAGTTATAAATTAAAAAAATGCCTTCAGGAACTATTCCTGAAGGCATTTTTTATTGTTGTCTATTTTATTTACTCTACTACTTCCACTTCAATCGTTTGTGGAACAGGATCTTTTTTCCCTTGCCAAACATAGGTATACAACCACATAAGTGTAAATGTTGGTATGAAATCGGAAATAGGTAATATCTCTTCAATAAATACAACTACCGAAGCTATTTTTCCTTGTTCCCCTGCGTACATAGCTCTCATTTTCTTTGCAGCAAAGGGTGCCCAAAGTATATCCAGAAAAGGACCAATTACTGGTATTGCCATGGAAACCATTCCAATAGCATCAAACAGCAATCCCTTTCTTAGATTGGAAAATTTTGTATTTTTCATGTATTGTTGTGTTAAAAATTCTAATCTGTATAACGCAAGAAAGATGCCATAAATTGTTATGGCAGTTAGGACAAGTCGCTCGTAATCAACTTCAAGAATTCATTTCGGGTTTCTATTTTTTCAAACTGCCCACGAAAACCTGACGTGGTAGTTACGCTATTTTGTTTTTGTACACCACGCATCATCATACACATATGACTGGCTTCAATAACTACAGCTACTCCTTTAGGTTTTAGGGTATTGTTTATACACTCCAAAATATCGTGTGTTAAGCGCTCCTGCACTTGTAAGCGACGCGCAAACACATCCACCACCCGTGGTATTTTACTAAGTCCAACAATGTGGCCATCGGGAATATAGGCGATATGTGCTTTTCCAAAAAACGGTAAGATGTGGTGTTCGCATAGGGAGTATAGTTCAATATCCTTTACTACAACCATATCGTTATAGTCTTCTGCAAACATAGCTCCCTTTAAAATTTCAGCAGGATCCTGACAATGTCCGGAAGTAAGAAACTGCATTGCTTTTGCTGCACGCTCGGGGGTTTTTACAATTCCCTCTCTGTTTACGTCCTCCCCTATTTCTTTTAATATTTCAGAAAAATTTGTTGCTAATTTTTCGGTAGTTTCAATAGTATATTCTTCTGTATTTTTATAGCTTCCCATGTAGGCTTATTTCAATTTATCTGAATAGTATTTTTTAATTTTATTTATCTTAGGATCAATAATATATTGACAATAAGGCTGACTTTTATACGTATTGTAGTAATCGTGATGATCTACTTCGGCAACATAAAAAACATCCAGTGCTGTTACTTCGGTAACTATATCATTTTCAAAAACGTTCTCTTTGTCAAGCAAATGTATCATTTTTTCTGCTGCCTCTTTCTGAACTTCAGTAGTATAAAAAACAGCACTACGGTATTGAGTTCCTTTATCATTTCCCTGCCTATTTAAGGTCGTGGGATCGTGTGTGGCAAAATAAATCTCCAATAATTCCTCAATGCTAATTTGTGAGGGATTATAGGTAACTTCAACACCTTCTGCATGACCTGTACGACCCTGACACACTTCACGGTAGGCTGGGTTTTTAATTTCGCCCCCGGTATAACCCGGGATTACTTTTTCAACTCCCTTAATTCGCTGAAACACCGCTTCGGTACACCAAAAACAGCCTGCAGCAAATATAATTTTTTCAAAATTTTCTTTCATTAGTACAAAGTTAGAGTTTAACAGTTTTGGGGACTATACCCTGCCTTATTTTAACTTTTTGTTAGGAAGCCTAAAATAAGTAGAGGGTTAGTTTTGTGCCTTGATCACATTTTTCCGTGAAAAAAATAATCAGTGCAACAGTATAGTCTCTAATGGGTAGGATTTATTACACGTTTCTTTTTATATTTTTTAGTTACATCCTTGTTTCTGCTCAGGAAAAGGTAACTCCGGATAACAAACCCAGAAAAATATTAAATGCACAGCGTATTACAAATGCTCCTACCATAGATGGTAACTTAAATGATGTGGTGTGGCAAAACATATCTCCTTCCGGAAACTTTAATATGTACCAGCCAGGAAACGAAGGTGTAATTCCTTCAGAATTTCAGAGCGAAGTAAAAATGGCGTATACAGATAAAGCCGTGTACATTGCGGTGTATATGTACGACCCGGATCCTGAAGAAATCCTAAAACAATACTCACAACGGGACGATGTTTTTGTACAGGCAGATAGACTTGCTGTGGCAATAAACACCTATAATGACGGGCTAAATGAAACCCGATTTTATGTAACCAGCGCGGGAACCATAGGCGATTCCCGGGTAAGCAGTAATAATCAGGATTTTGGTTATAACGTGGTATTTTCCTGTCAGATTTCTTACGATGAAAAAGGCTGGTACGCAGAGTTTGAAATTCCATACAACGCCTTGCGCTTCCCGGAAAAGGAAATACAAAACTGGAGTATTAATTTTTATAGAGAAATTAAAACAAGAAACGAAACCCATACGTGGAGCTTTATCAATAATAGTATTGGTAAAGAAACACAATACAACGGGTTGGTAGTTGGCGTGAAAAATATAGACCCCCCGATTAGGCTTACCCTCTTCCCTTTTACGCAGGGTACTATAACCAACTTTAAGGGAGAAACTGAAACAAGCTTAACCGCTGGTTTGGATGTAAAATATGGGTTAAGCGACAGTTTTACCCTGGACGCTACCCTTATCCCCGATTTTGGACAAGCGGCTTTTGACAATGTAACACTCAACCTAGGTCCCTTTGAGCAAACCTTTGGTGAAAACAGACAGTTTTTTTCTGAAGGTACCGAACTTTTTAATAAAGGGGGGATTTTCTTTTCAAGAAGAATTGGAAATGCCCCATCAGGAAGCTTCGACCTTGAAGATCAGGAAAAAGTACTGGAAAACCCCAGCCGCGTAAAGCTTTTAAACGCCGTAAAGGTCTCCGGACGCACCGAAAATAATCTGGGAATTGGAGTTTTAAATACCATTACTGGGGAAACCAAAACAATAATACAGGATACTGTCACGGGAAAAATAAGAGAAATACTGGTAGAACCAGTATCCAATTATAACGTAGCTGTCCTGGATCAGCAATTTAACGACAACTCGTCTATTTCGCTTATTAATACAAATGTAACCCGAGACGGTAGCTTTAGAGACGCCAACGTATCTGCACTGGCGTTTGATGTTGCCGATGGTGGAAACCGGTTTAGAACTTCAGGACGCGCTATTGTTAGTAATGTAAATGAAAGTGATGGGTTTAAAACAGGCTTTAGAAGTGAATTAGACATACAACGAATTAAAGGGAAGTTCAGATATCGTGTAGGGCATGATTTTGCTAATAAAACCTATGACATTAATGACTTAGGTGTAAACTTTACAAATAATTACAACAATTTCGTAGCAGGCGTGTCTTATGAGATTTTTGAACCTACTGAAATTTTTAACCGGTATGACATCTCACTAACCGCAAGACACCGCAGACTCTATAAGCCTAGCGTACAAACCAGAAACGACCTTAGCTTTGATACATTTTTCTTTACTGTAAAACGCTTTGCTTTTGGTCTAAATGGCAGTTATTTTTCTAAAGATGACGACTATTTTGAACCGCGTGTTGCTGGAAAATTTGTGACATTTCCTGCAACACTTGGAGGAAGAGCTTTTGTTTCTTCCGATTTTAGAAAGAAATTTGCGTACGATTTAGGTGTTGGAGGCAGAAAAGCATTTGACAATCCCAGAAGATCGTATTTTATAGATTTTTCTCCCCGGTACCGTTTTTCAAATAAATTTGCGATGATCTTGAGCTCAGAGTTATCTGTTAATAATGACATTTTTGGATACATAGACGATATAGAAGAAGAGGTGTTTTTTGGACAGCGAGATATCACAAGTATTGAAAATACCATTACTGCAAGTTATAATTTTGACCCTTTTAAGGCAATCGATTTACGTTTTAGAAATTTCTAGAGTACGGCAGACTATAGCGATAACATCTTTTTTATACTAAATGATGACGGAACACGTGATAGAACCAATTATGATATTTCGGAAAATAATCCTAACACCAATTTTAATATCTGGAATCTGGATTTGAGCTTTAGATGGCGTTTTGCTCCTGGTAGCGAAGCTTCCCTTTTGTATAGAAATAAAATATTTAACGTTACCGAACTAGCACAACTTAATTATACGGAAAGTCTGGAAAATCTTTTTGAACAAGACCAGCAACACACCATATCCCTGCGCATTACTTATTTTATAGATTATAATAATGTAAAGTATCTCTTCAGCAAAAAAGCATAGGAAGCCTTTAATTTAATACGTACTTTCGTAAAAACTGAAATAAATTGATAACCGCACAAAACATACATAAATATTACGACGATCTGCATGTACTTAAAGGTGTAGATTTACACATTAAGAAATCTGAAATTGTCTCTATCGTTGGAGCTTCCGGAGCCGGAAAGACTACCTTGCTTCAAATTTTGGGAACCTTGGATCATTTTTCTGAAGGCGAATTAAAAATTAATAACACCGCTATTTCAACCTTGAGTGGAAAGGAACTGGCTGCTTTTAGAAATGCTTCGCTTGGATTTATATTTCAATTTCACCAGTTATTACCAGAGTTTACAGCTATTGAAAATATATGTATTCCTGCTTTCATCAAGAAAACTCCTAAAGCTGAAGCCGAAAAAAGAGCTAAAGAATTACTGAAATTTTTAGGCCTTTCCCAACGAGAAACCCACAAACCCAACGAACTTTCGGGAGGGGAACAACAACGAGTAGCTGTGGCCAGGGCACTTATTAATAATCCAGATATAGTTCTAGCAGATGAACCCAGCGGAAATCTGGATACCGAAAGTGCCGAAAATCTTCATAATCTTTTCTTTAAACTGAGGGACCAATTTGGACAAACCTTTGTAATTGTAACCCACAACGAAGAACTAGCCGAAATGGCCGATAGGAAGTTGGTGATGCAGGATGGAAGGATTGTACATTGATTTAATTGTCGGTTGTCGGTTGT
>PANU01000053.1 GCA_002707745.1 Flavobacteriaceae bacterium | reverse complement strand
GACGCCTTTAATACCCTGCGGGGGGTTTAACAAAACACTGCCCCCTGGAAATTTTAAAGCGTCGTATTCTGGCAGGTTAAGGTTCAGGTTTATATTCACTAACGGATCGATAAGATTAGGGTTGTTGCCGGTTAAATCGTCATCGCTTTTACAAGAAAATGTAAGTACACTTACAAATGCTATGCTAAGTATTATTTTTACTGAATTGCCCATGGAAGCGGAGTTTTATAGGTTTGTGTATATATATTTTGCTGTATTTTTTCTGTGTTCAAAATTACGATAAAATAGCCAACAAGTTATTTTTTAGTATATTTGTGTAACGAAATCCCGTCAACGCATGGGATTTTTTGTGTTTACATCTGAAGGTGCTGTTTTTTTACACTTTTCAGAAGCAATAAAATTTAGTTATAAGAATACAACGAAGGAATTATGAGCAAAGTATCTTACTACACTGCCGAAGGATTAAAAAAACTACGGGAAGAACTTAACCAATTAAAAGATGTGGAGCGTCCTAAGGCGTCTCAGGCAATTGCGGAAGCCCGTGATAAGGGTGATTTAAGCGAAAATGCCGAATACGACGCTGCAAAAGAAGCGCAAGGCATGCTGGAAATGCGGATTTCTAAATTAGAAGAAACGCTTGCAGGCGCACGTTTAATAGACGAAACGCAATTGGATACCAGCAAAGTACTGGTACATTCTACCGTAAAAATTAAAAACCAGACAAACGGAGCTACCATGACCTATAAGCTGGTTGCGCAAAGCGAAGCCGACCTTAAAACCGGGAAGATTTCGGTAGATTCTCCTATTGGAAAAGGCTTGTTGGGTAAAAAAGTTGGTGACACCGCCGAAATACAAGTCCCCAACGGAACAATGAAATTTGATATTATTGAAATAACCCGCGAATAACGATGGCGTCCATATTCACCAAAATTATTGAAGGCGAAATTCCCTGTCACAAAGTAGCCGAAGACCATAAATTTATCGCTTTTTTGGATATAAACCCCAATGCAAAGGGGCATACGTTATGCGTTCCCAAAGAGGAAGTAAATAAAGTGTTTGATCTTGGAGAACAAGATTATCTTCAGTTAATGCAATTTTCAAGACAGGTGGCAAAAGCGCTTGAAAAAACAGTAGCGTGCAAGCGGGTAGGTCTTTCTGTAATTGGTCTGGAAGTTCCTCACGTGCATGTGCACCTTATCCCAATTAACGAAATGAAGGATATGACATTTCAACATAAAGTTGAGATGAGCCAGGAAGAACTGGCAACGCTGGCTACTGAAATTGGTGAAAATTTTTAAGAGATAAAGTAATACACAATACCCGCAACTACAATCACAGCCACCAGCATAAGAATATAAAGCAGGGGTTTTGGTCTGATTCCCGTGCTACTTGGGGTCGCTAATTTTTTGTGGTAATCGTATACCCGCTCTATATCATCGGTCCAACTTACCGGAAAAATATCATGACCACAGGTATGGCAATACATCTTGGAATTAATTTCTTTTTCAGTTTTGTCGTACAGTGTATTGGTCTGTTTTTCTTGCGAAAATGTAAGTTCCAGACCATCGGTTGCAAAACAAGTGGGGCAATTATTGTTAAGACGTGCCGTATGTAAAGTTTGGGTTGTTTTCATGTTAGTTGAGTTGGCGCAGCATAATACTCATGGTGGTGCCAATTTTTGGGTTGCTTTTTAAAACGCGAATTTTACCGTTGTGATATTTTTCTATAATTCTTTTTACTAAAGAAAGACCAAGACCCCAACCTCTTTTTTTGGTTGTAAAACCAGGTAAAAATACTCTTTTATGATCTCTTTTCGGAATTCCTTTTCCAGTATCGCTTATTTCAATAAAGGCTTTGTTGTTTTTAGAAGAAATAGAAAGTACAATTTTACCCTTTCCTTTCATTGCATCAATAGCATTTTTTACTAAATTTTCAATAGTCCAACTGTACAGTTGTGAGTTTAATTTTACGTAAATGGGTTGTTCTGGCACTAGTAGCTCAAAGTCTATTAGTTTAGAACTTCGTGCTTTTAAATATTCAAATGTAGTAATAGTTTCAGCAACTAAATCGCTTTTTTCTAGCGTGGGGGTAGAGCCTATTTTGGAAAAACGTTCGGTAATGGTTTGCAAACGGTCTATATCTTTTTCAATTTCTACTACATACTCAGGATTTACGTTTTCAGTTTTTAAAATTTCAGCCCAGCCAACAAGAGAGGAAAGGGGCGTGCCAATCTGGTGTGCTGTTTCTTTTGCCATGCCGGCCCAAAGTTTGTTCTGATCAGAGTTTTTAGCCGTCTGATAAAAGAAATACGCTGCGGTAAAAATGAGCATTAGTATAATAATGAGTAATGCGGGATAAAATTTTAGTTTGTTGATAATGGGCGAATTACCGTAGTAAATAGTACTTAAAACCTTGCCTTTATAGGTAACTTCCAGGGGTTTGTATTCCTGGGCATATTGTTTTGAAAGTTCTATGAGTTTTTCCTTTAACTGAAGCGAATCTTTTTTCGTAATGTGTATATTTCGGTAATCGTAGAGGTCTTCTTCAATTTTATGAACCACCATGGGTGTGGTCGAGTTCCCTTCCAGTACTTTAAGCACCACCGGACTCATAATCATATCTTCACTTAACTTAAACTCTTCAAAATCTTGTTGTGCTGCAGCCCAAATTTTCATTTTAGCACGCTCGTTTTCTTTAAGTCTATCAAAAAAAGAATAGGTATTGTAAGCTACCAATGTAATAATACCAAGTGATGCCAGTACAATCATCCATCTCGCAAAAGTTTTTCTTTTATGCATAGGGTGTGGTTTTTGGTTTTAGAGCTTTTATAATTTAATAGGTAAAACAATTTGTATCTCAGTTCCGCAATTTCAAATTTCCACAGTCAAAGCTATGCAATTTAAAAATTACGTTTCCATAGTACAATCTGCCAAAACACTACGGCAGGAAGCTATAGTTCCGTTTTTAAAGTAAAAGTCAAGACAAGCTCTAAATATAAAGCAAATATGTTGATATTATTGTGTAACTAGTTTTTCTAATGCTTCTTACTTTGGGTACATTTGTGGCATGATTAGTATAGATCCAAAAGAGGTTCCAGTAGGGAAGTTGCACGGTTATTTGCTGGGAGCGGTATCGCCAAGACCTATTTGTTTTGCAAGCACCGTGGACAGCGAAGGTAACATTAACCTGTCACCCTACAGTTTTTTTAATGTTTTTAGTGCCAATCCGCCCATCATGATTTTTTCTCCGGCGCGGAGGGTTCGGGACAATACCACAAAGCATACCTTAGAAAATGTACTAGAAACCAAAGAAGTAGTAATAAATATTGTAAGCCACGCCATGGTTCAGCAAATGAGTTTGTCTTCTACCGAATATGCAAAAGGGGTAAACGAATTTACAAAGGCAGGGTTTACCCAAATGCCTTCCAGCTATGTAAAACCACCCAGAGTAAAGGAAGCTCCCGTCCAGTTTGAATGCAAAGTGAATGAAGTAATTGGTCTGGGAAGCGAGGGCGGCGCAGGTAATTTAGTGGTATGTGAAGTAGTAAAAGTGCATATACATGAAGAAATATTAGACGCCAACGGAACTATAGATCCTTTCAAGATTGACACTGTGGCACGTATGGGTGGAAACTGGTATTCCCGTGCTAAAGAAGGTATTTTTGAGGTAGAAAAACCCTTACGTACACTTGGAATGGGAGTAGACAGGTTGCCTATGGCAATAAAACTGAGTAAAACCCTTACCGGAAACGATTTAGGGATATTAGCCAATGTAGAAAACCTGCCAGATGCTGAAAAAATTAATACCTTTGTTTCCAATGCATCAGAGCCACACCAATATGTTATTACCTCAGGCTCTGAAACCGAATTACACGAAGAAGCGCAATCACTTTTACAACAAGGAAAAGTAACTGAAGCATGGTGCTTGTTATTGAGTAACAAATAAAGAACACATAATAAATTTCCGAAGGAAATTAATAATTAATAAAAAGATGGAAGTACAAGGAAAAATTAAAATGATAGACGAAACCAAAACCTACGGGAGCAACGGTTTTAGAAAAAGAGAATTAGTAGTAACTACAGAGGAGCAATACCCACAGCATATCATGATAGAGTTTGTGCAGGATAAAACCGACTTACTTAACAGCTATCAGGTGGGACAAAACGTAAAGGTGAGTATTAATTTAAGAGGAAGAGAATGGGTAAACCCACAGGGAGAGACTAAATATTTTAATTCTATCCAGGGATGGCGAATTGAAAATATAGACCAATCGGTGTCTAGCGACATGCCTCCAATGCCTCCAGCCGATACATTTGAGCCAGCCACCAACCTAAACGAAGACGATCACGACGATTTGCCGTTTTAGTAAAAACATTCTAAAGGTTAGACCCTCCGAAGGATGTTGTAAAATGCCCGTTGTCTAAGGACGCGTTATTTTAGGTGTTGTAAATACATACTCATAGAGACTGTCTAAAAAGTGTTAAAATCATGAATTTGTCACATTAAGCCTGTCGAAATGTATTGCTAGTCAATACTGGTAAAACTTCGACAAGCTCAGTTTGACAATATGAGTACACTTTTTAGACAGTCTCTTCTATTTTTACCCAATGAAGATCACCAAAGCCATAGAAGCTGTTTTTAACAAATGCCTGCCATCGCCATTTGGTATTGCAGTGGTGTTAACGGTGGTAACAATGCTCATGGCACTTCTTTTTACCAAAGCTCCAGCTAGCGAAACACATATCCTGGCTATTCTTTCCTATTGGGAACACGGTATTTGGAACGAAGGGTTGCTTGTTTTTGCTTATCAAATGATGCTTATTTTGGTGCTGGGACACATCTTGGTATTGAGCAGCCCGGTAAATGCCCTTATTGTAAAGCTCACTAATTTAGTGAGTAATACGTCAAATGCAGTGCTCTTAATAAGTGTGGCAACCATGCTGGTTTCCTTTTTTAATTGGGGATTGGGACTTATTTTTGGTGCTATTATGGCCAGGAAAGTGGCTGAGGCAGCTCAGGAAAGAGGATTTGCTATTAACTATCCACTCGTGGGAGCAGCGGGATATATAGGGCTTATGGTCTGGCACGGGGGGATGAGTGGTTCTGCGCCGTTAAAAGTGGGGGAAATGGGTCATTTAGCAGGGCTTATGGCGGGAGTAGGAGACAGTCGGCTGGCATCACAATTACCAGATTTTATTGGTTTTGATGAAACCATTTTTAGTGTTTCCAATCTGGTTATTTTTGGAGTATTGCTGGTGGTATTACCCGCATTTTTATATTTTTTAGGTAAACGTGTCGGGACTACACCTACCACATTGCCTGTGTATAATACTAACGTAATTCAATCAGAAAAGGTGGTTGGAGCCGATAAAATAGATCATTCTAAACTATTTGGAATAGGGTTTGGAAGTATTGTTCTTATAGCATTTTTTTATCAGTACTTTACCAACCTGCAACAGCTCGTGATTACGCCCAATATGCTCAATTTTTTTATGTTGGGGTTGGCTTTGCTGTTCCATGGAAGCTTCTCCAACTTTATGAGTGCTTTACATGAAGCTATTACGGGTGCGTCGGGGATATTAATTCAGTTTCCGTTGTATTTTGGGATTATGGGAATAATGCGGGATAGCGGCATGATAATTCAGATTTCAGACTTTTTTGTTTCTATAGCCACCGAAACCACCTTGCCTATCTTTAGCTTTTTTAGTGCCGGACTTGTAAATATTTTTGTGCCAAGCGGAGGTGGGCAATGGGCCGTGCAGGGACCTATTATAGTAGAATCTGCTTTAAAACTCGGAGTTCCGTTGCCAAAGGCAATTATGGCGTTGGCGTATGGTGACCAAATAACCAATATGTTGCAACCCTTTTGGGCTTTACCTTTACTGGGAATTACAAAACTAAAAGCAAAAGAGATTTTACCCTACACACTTTTGCTTATGCTTGTGGGAAGTGCTGTTTTTCTAATGGGTCTTTTACTTTTTTAAACTGAAATTTTAAATTGCGGTATTATGGTTCAATTTCTTACAAAAGAATTACTTTTTCCGCCTGTTTTTGAAGCTTCTATGGATGGTTTGCTGGCAGTAGGAGGCGACTTGAGTGAAGAACGACTCCTGTTGGCGTACCGTTCGGGGATATTTCCTTGGTATGAAGCCGGACAACCTATTTTGTGGTGGAGCCCGGATCCACGGATGGTCCTGTTTGTGGAAGATTTTAAGGTTTCAAAGTCACTTCGGAAGATTATTCAAAAAAACATATTTAAAGTTACTTTCAACCAAGACTTTGAAGCTGTTATTAACCATTGTGCACGTATTAAAAGAGATGGGCAGCAGGGCACTTGGATAACCAAAGAAATGTTAAACGCCTACCTCCAGCTTCATAAAAATGGGCATGCGGTTTCGTTTGAAGTATGGCAAGATGGGCACTTGGTTGGCGGCGGGTACGGGGTAAACCTTCCACAATACAAAGTATTTTGTGGAGAAAGTATGTTTAGTTTGGTAAGCAATGCTTCAAAAGTGGGCTTTTATAACCTGGTTGAAAAATATAAAACCAACAACTATACAGTAATAGATTGCCAGGTGTACACACCACACTTGGAAAGCTTAGGAGCACAAGAAATACCTAGAAAACAATTTATAAAACATTTAAACATATAGCATTCAGTTTTTTACACTTGAAAAATTATTAAGTATCTTCGCTAAAAAGTTTTAATACCCATGAAATATTTTTCCCAAATTCTGTTTGTATTGGTTTTTCTTTGTGCAGTGCCGCTTTCAGCACAAGAACAATCCTTACCCAAATATTTAACCGAGGCCGAAAAAGACCTCCTGCCCAATTATACGTTTGGCAGTCAAAACCGTACCCCGCCACCCACGGGTCCTGTACGTACTATGGCAGAGTGGGAAGAGGTAGAATATTTAGTGGTTACTTGGGATCCGGGGTACCCTACTATTATCAGACAAATAGTGGAGGCAGCTGTACAGGAATGTAAAGTAATTATTACCACACAGAACGAAAACAGTGTTTCAAATTATCTTTCCTCTAACGGGGTGGACTTAACTAATGTCACCTTTTTAGACGAAAACTGGAACAGTATATGGATTAGAGATTACGCAGCAAATACCATTTATAGTGATGATGTGGGAGAACGCGCGTTAACCGACTGGATATACAACCGTCCGCGACCTGCAGACGATATAATGCCGTTGGCACACGCATCTACAACAGGGGTTCCTATTTATGTTACCGATAGCGGTAGTAATGATTTGGTGAACACTGGCGGAAATTTTATGAGCGATGGCCTAGGGAATGCGTTTGCTTCAGAATTAATTTTGAACGAAAACGAACCTGGAAATCCCTATGGGGTAAGTGCAAAGACCGAAGCACAGATAGACCAGATTATGAACGATTATATGGGGATAGAAAACTATATTAAAATGGAAACCTTACCGTATGACGGAATCCACCATATAGACATGCATATGAAATTGCTGGACGAAGAAACACTTCTGGTAAGTAAATATCCGGAAGGAGTGGCAGATGGACCACAAATTGAAGAAAATATAAATTATGTGTTAAGTAATTTTCAATCTCCTTTTGGAACACCTTACGACATAAAATGGATTGATGCCCCCCCAAGCACTTCGGGAGACTATCCAGATACCAATGGCTATTACAGAACCTTTACCAATGCAACTTTTGTAAACAAGACAATTCTTATCCCTACCTATAGAACCGAAGTTGACGAACCCGCTATAACCCAGTGGCAAGAAATGATGCCCGGGTATACTATTGTTGGAATAGATGTGGATAATGCCGAGGAAAATCTGATTTCTTCATTAGGTGCCATTCATTGTATTACACATACCATTGGGGTGGCAGATCCGCTCTGGATTGTACATCAAAAGATTGATCAGGTCGAGGCAAACACTATAGTGCCGGTAGAGGCACAGATTAAGCATAATTCTGGTATAGCCAATGCAACTGTTTTCTGGAAAGAGGAAAACGCT
This sequence comes from Flavobacteriaceae bacterium, assembly GCA_002707745.1. Taxonomy (GTDB): domain Bacteria; phylum Bacteroidota; class Bacteroidia; order Flavobacteriales; family Flavobacteriaceae; genus Marinirhabdus. The sequence continues at coordinate 5,175 of PANU01000053.1, read as the reverse complement.
GGAACCTGGGAAGAAACTACTATGTCCAATGCTGGAAACGATATGTGGGTAGCAGATATCACAATTCCAAATACTTTAGAAAATATTCAATATTACATTGCTGCCGAAGCAAATTCTGGTAAAACGCAAGTACGTCCTATTGTAGCACCACAGGGATACTGGACAATGAATGTGGGTGAGCTTCTGGATGTAACTACCGTTGAGGCTGCTTTAGTAACAGGCCCGTTTCCAAATCCAGCAACAGATCAGGTGACATTTGGATTTGACCGTGATAGTACTTCCGTACGTATTACTGTTAATAATGTACTTGGACAAGAATTAATGGCAAAAGAGTATGTAGTTACTAATGGTTCTTTACAAATGGAGCTGCCTGCAAGCTGGTCGGGAACCCTTTTTGTTACATTAACAACTGAAAAAGGAACTACCGTAAAAAAACTATTGAAAAGATAATACTACAAGCAATCTGAAAAATAAAGCGGCTGGCTAAAAAGTGTACTCAATTGTCAAACTAAGCTTGTTTTAACAGTATTAACAATCCATACATTTCGACAGGCTCAATGTGACAAATTCATGTTTTTGATACTTTTTAGACAGCCTCATTTATTTCCTAAAAAGTTGTGTTTTGTCGTATTTGTTTGGTTTTTAACCATATAATTAAGATATTGTCTCATCTTATACTCAAACGTTTCAGGATTATGATAAAGCAAGGCATCAGGCTATGCGTATGGCTGTGTATTTTGTGTGTGTCTTTTTCTTGTTACGCACAACAAAAGACCAATGTAAACAGAGATATTGACATTGTAAAAGTATATGAGCAAACCATAAAAGAAGGGTATCCCACCTTAGAGATTTATCAAAAACTTGCCAATGCACAGTATTTTCGTAACAACTATGCAGAAGCAAAAAAGTGGTTCGAAAAATGGTTTGATATGGAAATGCCTAAAGAAGCTACACCAAAATACCGGTACAAACAAACTCTAAAAGCACTTAAAATTTCAGTAGAAAACAATAAGTATCTTGCTGTGGTTACTCCACCGTCCCATTAATTCATTCTTGAAACCTCTTTGTGCCTAAAGCAATTTGTAACATGGTCATTCACCATGCCTGTGGCCTGCATATGTGCATACACTACAGTAGTTCCCACAAATTTGAACCCCCGTTTCTTTAAATCTTTACTAATAGTATCACTCAGTGGTGTGTTTGCCGGGACATCATTTTTATTTTGAAAATTATTTTGAATAGGCTTCCCGTCTACAAACCCCCAGATATAATTACTGAAACTACCAAATTCATCCTGCACTTTCATAAACGCCTGTGCATTGGTGATGGTGGCCCGCACTTTTAGTTTATTTCTAATAATGCCTGCGTCCTGTAATAATTCCTGAACCTTTTCCTCAGAATATGCGGCAATTTTTTTATAGTTGAAAGCGTCAAAAGCTTTTCTGAAATTTTCACGTTTTCGAAGCACGGTTATCCAACTCAGTCCTGCCTGAAAGGTTTCCAGCGTTAAAAATTCAAATAATTTGGCATCATCCTTTACCGGGACACCCCATTCCGTATCGTGATATGTTATATAAAGTGGATCGTTACCACACCACCAACAGCGTTGCTTATTCATACTTTTAGTTTCTTGGGAAGAAAGGTAGAACTAATTTTCCGAACGGTATTTTAATCCTGTCCAGGAAAATTATAGCTAATGGTCCCTACCTGCCCCTCTTTTCCAGACAAAGTGGTAAATCTGGCCTGGTTGGCATACTCTAAAGCACTGTCTATTAAACAGCCGTTTGTAGTAGTAGAAAGCCCCTTGTTATAGGTTGCTTTAGTAATGTTCCCTAGTGCGCTCACTTCAATGGAGATAACAATTTTTCCGCCGCCTTCACAGGTGTACACCGGATTGGGTAACTTTAATGCTTTTCTGTCTTTTAAGCTGTAACTAATGGTTGTTCTGCGGTTGCTTCCTTTTGTGGTTTTCTTTTTGCCGGGGTCCTTTTTTAAAGAACTGTCATACGTTTCTGCCATTTTTTCTTTAGCAGCTTTAATGTTTGCATCTGTAGTGTTGGTGAGTCCTTCGGTAATGGCGGCGTCCATTTTGGCGAGTTTCTCTTCAAAACTTTCCTCTTCTTCTTCACTATTGGTGCCTTTTTCTAAAAAAGCTTCGGCTTCATTGTAGGCACGGTTGGTTTCTATTTGGGTTTTTTCCAATTCTGAAAGCGCCATTAATTCTTCCAGTTTTTCTTCTTCCAGAAAAGGATCGGTTTCCACATATTCAATATCGTATTTTGGATTAAAAGGTTCTTGTCCTTTTCCTAATTTCCAACTGTAAAGTGCGAGGAAAAAGATGGCAAAAAGCAAACAAGTAATAATGAATGCGCGGTATGAATAGTTAAAGTTCACGACTGCAAGTACCGAAATTTTTATGAAAACTCCTTGGAAATTAACGGGTTGTTAAGAGGGGAAAGTTTTTTAGAGAATTTATTTTTAACAGGTATCACACTTAAGTTTTAAGAAAATTTTAGTAGTTTTAAAGATAACTTAAAATAAAAAATTATGAATACTAGTACCTTTCTGGGGAGAGAGGTAAGTAAGCTCTCTCTCTCTCTCTCTCTCTCTCTCTCTCTCTTGTTTCTTATTATTGGAAACCTAACGTTCTCATTTTCTCAAAATACTGAGGAATATTTGTTTGAAATTAAAGATGGTTATGAGTTAGACGTCGTAACTAAAACCGTAAATCCAGATCAAACAATATTGTTAAATATGGCAAATAGCAGTTTAGCAACTATTTTAAATAGTAAAACCCTTTATAACTTTAAAAAAGCATTTCCTACTTCAGTCACGCCAAAACTTCAAAGGGTTTATATAATCACAGCATTGGAAGGTAGTACTTTTAATGAATTTAACTCAAAACCGGAAATTGAAAATCATTTTAAATTGAATGATGTCGATATATTAACAGATTCTACTCCTTCGATTTCGCCCACCCCTAACGATTAGGATGATATACTTATAGGAGGAAGAAATCAAGAACTGGATTTAATAGAGGCACCCTTAGCTTGGACAATTACAAATGGTGATCCAAGTATTTTGGTAGGAGTTGCAGATTCAAAATTTGATTTTACCCACCCAGAATTACAGGGACAAATAATAGACAATATAATAATCCAACCGAACAATGCTCCACATGGGACTGGTTCAGTTGGTAAGATAAATGCCCTAACAAATAATAGTATTGGTGTGGCATCACTTGCAAACGGTGTCAAAGTAGTAGGTGCTACCTGTGATGAATACGCACTACCTCTAACAAATGGATTACTTCAACTCTCGCAATACCCTGGAATAAGAGTTATCAATTGTAGTTGGGCCATGCGAGATACTAATTCAGTTTTTATTTATTTAAGCGAGGTAATACAAGAAATAGAGACCAATACTGATATTTTGATTGTAGCATCGGCGGGAAACACTTTTGAAAACACATATCGATATCCAGCTTCATTTCCTAATACAATATCGGTTACAAGTGTAGGGAGTAAACTGAATATCGGAGAATTTCATAATTGGGTTAACCCTGTAACTGGAGATCCCTACCAAACAAGATCTTGGAAAGATTGCCATGATTTTAGACCTGACCCTAACGGTTCTAATTGGGGGTCACACATCCATAACGATAAAGTAGATGTTTCTGCACCAGGAATATTAGTGACTGGCATCACTGATAGTCCAGGTTATAATGGATATAGATTGGGCACGGGTACTTCAGGTGCTGCGCCCTATGTTTCCGCTCTCGCGGCATTGATTTATACTGTTAATCCAAATTTTACAGCCGCAGAAGTTAAAAATATTATTAAAAATACAGCGGATGATATTTATTATATACCACATAACCAACAATACATAGGCCAACTTGGTACAGGTCGTATCAATGCTTTTCGAGCTGTGAAAACAGCAGAGTGTATGACGAACCCAACTGCTGGGTTAGATTTAGGCATGCAAGACACCCTGGAAGATTATTTTTATGAGCCCAATACAAATAATTCTGAAATCTTTTGGCACAGCCCAGATATTTGGGTGCGTAACCAAAACGATGGAAGACTTATACAAAAGCATGAAAACCCAGAATATGACCCAAACAATCCTAATTATGTGTATATAAGGGTCACAAACAATAGTTGCGAAACCATAGCTTCTTATGAAAATAACCTTAAATTGTATTGGTCCAAGGCAAACACAGCACTGACCTGGCCAGAGCATTGGGACGGATCGCTTTACCAAGCCGACCCTGTAACAGGACAACAAGTGCTTATGGGCGATGAAGTTGCCACCCATACATTACCCCCTCTTGATCCTGGAGAGAGCACTATTTTGGAAATTCCTTGGCAGATGCCCAACCCAGCTGATTATCAACATATTAATATTAATCCTTGGCATTTTTGTCTCTTGGCACGTATTGAATCACCCTTTGACCCAATGGCTGTTTCTGAGACGAGTAACTTACGTGATAATATCTTGAAAAATAATAATATTGTTTTAAAAAATACAACCGTAGTAGATATTATACCCGATAGCCCAACTCCGCAACCCATTGGTGGGGTGGTTGGTGTTGGTAACCCAGACGCTGTAGCGAAGACATACGAACTAAAGTTGTTCCCAGAAGCCAATGAGCAAGGAAAGGCATTGTATGAAGAAGCAGAGGTAACAATTACGCTGGATAGCTTATTGTATAATGCCTGGTCCAATGGAGGAAAACAAATGCTTGAAGCTACAGAGATTAAAACCAGAACGATTAAAGCCACGGGTGGCAATGTACTTATAAAAAATATTACCCTAAATCCTGGTGAGATTGGTACGGCTTATGTTTCCTTTAATTTTCTTACAAAACAACTAACAGATAAACAACATTTTACCTATCATTTGGGCCAAAAAGAAGTTGCAGATACTCTATTTATAGGTGGTGAAACTTTTTTGGTAAATAAAAAAGAACGTAATCTGTTCTTGGCGGATGCAGGCTCAGACGATGAGGTAGACCGCAATGAACCTATTACGTTGAGTGCTGGAACTATTAGTGAGGATGCAATATATAACTGGTATGACCCTAATGGTAACTTAATACACACAGGAACAACCCTTACCATTACCCCAGAGATGACAGAAACGTATCAACTGGAAGTAATTGCAGCTATT
>PANU01000052.1 GCA_002707745.1 Flavobacteriaceae bacterium | reverse complement strand
CGCGTTTCCTCGACGCGGGTCGAGGAGACGGGGAGGTCGATCGGAGTGAGGGTGACGCCGTCATCCTCGGTCAGGGCGAGGATGGTGTCGCGGGCATTGAGCGCGGTCTCCGCACCGAATTCCCAGGAGTGGTTTTCATTCGGATCCCAGGACAGGGTCTGGCGGAAGGCTGTTTCCTCGTATTCGCCCTCATGCTCGACGATAAGAGCTCCGAGGAAGCCGGCGACCGGATCATAGGTCTCGTAGGCTTCCGGACCGTCGTCCCAGCGTTCGCGGCTGGCCAGCAGGATGGTCTCCGTCGAAATGCTCGGCGAGAACTCGTGTTGCAGGCTGCCGGTCGCGGACCAGGACGAGCCGTGGTTCTCGGTCGCATTCTGCTGATAGAGAAGCGGCGCGCCGGTATCGGGCTCATCGGTGAAGCGGACCTGAGTGCGATGCCAGGACCACGCACTGCCCCGCGTGTCCAGCTGAAGCCGCGTCCGGTCGGTAATGGGCCAGGCGAGGGAGAAGGTCGGGATCGCTTCCTGGAAGCGGCGTTGGTCGTTCTCGCGCGCGACTTCGAGCGGCAGGCCGGTCCCGTCGAGCAGCGAGTAGCGGCGGCGGACACGATTGCCGAAATAGCCTGCATTGATCCCGAAAGTCATTTCCGCATCGCCGACCGGCATGGTGTAGGAGAGCACGCCGCGGCCGCCGAGGCGGTTCGAGGCGGACAGTTCGGACCGGACTTCCCAGGACCCGGAGCTGCCGGCGCCCTCGCGCAGGATCACATTCACAAGGCGCGGATGACCGCGCATGTCGTATTCCGGCAGGGCCTCGCGGATCAGCTCGATATGCGCGACATCGTCCTTGGGAATGCGCTGCAGCACGGTTTCGAGGCGCAGCGACTTGTTCGACGGGCGGCGCCCGTTGATCAGCAGATTGCCGAAACTGTCTCCCAGTCCGCGACGCTCCGTATTGCCGTTGGAGAGCGAAAAGCCCGGAACGCGCCGGACCATGTCCAGCGCCGTCACGGGCGAATAGTCGGTGAAGAAAGCCGGCACATAGACGGCAACGCCAGGGCGGCTCTCGGTCACGCTCGGACCGGATGCCGTATCCAGCGCGTTCTGGACGGTTTCGCCGTCAGCCGTCTCTTCCAGCGCAAAAGCTGCGCTTCCAAAAAGCACAGGTGCGCTCCAGAGCGCCGTCGCTGCTGTACCAGCAGCCCAGTTGATCAAAGTCCCTCGCATACGCCTACCAATGTTTGAGCCTGACACGCTCCCCCGTATGGCAGGGGTAGTACGGACCATTCCTTGATCATACGTAACAAACAGTAATGTGAATCACGTGCGAGTGAGTTGCATTGCAGGCCGGTAAGGTGGGGCTGCGATCAGCCGCCAGCGCCGCCCACCGTCAGGCCCGAAATTTTCAGGCTGGGCTGGCCGACACCGACCGGAACGCCTTGTCCGGCCTTGCCGCAGACGCCGACTCCCGGGTCCATCTCGAAATCATCGCCGATCATGGTGATCTGGGTCAGTGCCGTCGGACCGTCGCCGATCAGCGTGGCCCCTTTCACCGGCGCTTCGATCTTCCCGTTCCTGACCCGGTAAGCCTCGGTGCACTGGAAGACGAACTTGCCGGAGGTGATGTCGACCTGGCCGCCGCCGAAATTCACGGCATAGATGCCGTCCTTCAGGCTTTCGACCATTTCCGCCCGCTTGTGCTCGCCGGCCAGCATGTAGGTATTCGTCATGCGTGGCAGGGGCGGGTGAGCGTAGGATTGCCGCCGGCCATTGCCGGTCGCCTTCTGGCCCATCAGGCGCGCATTCATGCGGTCCTGCATATAACCGGTGAGGATACCATCCTCGATCAGCACGGTGCGCTCGGTCGGCGTGCCTTCGTCGTCGATGGTCAGCGAGCCGCGCCGTTCCGGCATGGTGCCGTCATCGACGACGGTGACGCCTTTCGCGGCGACTTGCTGGCCCATGCGGCCGGCAAAGGCGGACGAGCCCTTGCGGTTGAAATCGCCCTCAAGACCGTGGCCGACCGCTTCGTGCAGCAATACCGCCGGCCAGCCCGGGCCGAGCACGACGTCGAAAACGCCGGCCGGCGCATCGACGGCGTCCAGATTGACCCGCGCAATGCGCAGGGCTTCGTCGGCGAGCGGCTTCCAGGCATCCGGCGAAATCCAGCGGTCGAACTCCGCCCGGCCGCCGGCGCCGGCGGAGCCGGTTTCGCGGCGTCCGTCGCGCTCGACGGTCACGGAGACATTGAGGCGGACCAGCGGCCGGACATCGGTCTTGATGTCGCCATCGGCCCGCAGGATCGAGACAGATTGCTTGGAGCCCGCGATGGAGGCGCTGACCTGGACCACGGCTGAATCGCGGGTCCTGCAGTACGCATCGATCTCCTGCAGCAGGGCTGACTTGGTCTCGAAGCCGGGATGCGCGACCGGGTCGATGGCGTCGTAGAGTTTGCGATTGGTGCCGGCCGGGGGCGGTGCCAGGACGCCGGCATGGCCCCGCTTGGCAGCTGAGACCGTCTCGGCGGCGCGCTTGACCGCATCGAGCGTCGGGTCGGAGGAGTGCGCATAGCCGAAGGCTTCGCCAGCCACGCAACGAAGGCCGAAGCCGCGGCTGGAATCGAAATTTGCCGCCTTCAGCCGTCCGTCGTCGAATACGAGGGATTCCGACAGTCCTGTTTCGAGGAAAAGCTCGCCATCATCCGCTCCCGATACGGCATCGGCGAGAACCGGACGGACCTCGTCCGCAGTGAATTCGAATTGCTCGATGGGATCGTTGGACATGCGGCTCTCCGGAACGGCTCGGTTTCTATGACATAGTCGAGCCGACCGTCGGAGGAAACATGCGGGACGCTGCCGGACTGCTGCCGGGCGACAATGATGCAGCCGGTCAGCTGCCCGAGCGCACGGTGAAGCGCGCCAGTTCACGCTCGGCCATATGCCAGCCGGGGCGTGCGTCAAGCGCGCGGGAATAGGCATCGTAGGCGGCTTCCAGATCGCCGAGTGCCTCAAAAGCGACGCCGCGATTGAACCAGGCCGCCGCCAGATGGCCGTCGCCCGCTTCGATGACGAGATCGGTCTGCGCGATCGCGTCGAGCGAGCGGTCAAGCCGGATCAGAGCACTGGATCGGTTCAGGGCCAGGGCCGATATGTCCCGGAGGCCGCCGTCTTCCGCGTCGTCAAATGATGCCAGGGCTTCCTCGTTCCGATCCATCCGCATCAGCACGATGCCGCGATTGACATGGGTGGCGACGATATTGCGGCGCAGTTCCCCGTATGTTTCCAGGGCCATGTCGCAATCGGAAAGTGCCTGACGGTCGGCCCGGCCGCTCAGGGCGTGCTGGTAGCAGGACGCGGCAGGGGTCTCGCCGAGGACCAGCATCTGGGCGCCGGCCGGCGAACTCGCTGCTGCCGATGCAAGAACCAGGAGTGAGACGATTGGACGCATCGCAGGGCTCCTTCTGCTCTCGTTAGACAACTCTATCCTAACACTGAACAAGCGAGTTCATTCATCAACTTTCCGTGGCGGGAAAAACCGCCTTATTTTACAGCGAGTTCGTGGAGGTTCTGATCATTTGTGTGAAACGGACTACAAAAAATGCCGTTGATGGCCTGACAGCGCACCACACCCTCTCTATATTCCGCCGCCATCGGCGGGGATTCCCGCATTAATGCCTGACTTGTATGGGGAAGCCATGCGATTCCTGACCGCACTTGCGTTCATCTGGACGACCGCCATTGCCGGCGCTTACGCGACACCGGGCCAGCCGACCGACGGCCACCTGGGTTTCCAGCCGGCGGTGACGCCGATCATGGAGCGCGTGAACGAATTTCATAACCTGCTGCTCTGGATCATTATTCCGATCACACTCCTCGTGATGGGTCTGCTGATCTGGGTGATGCTGCGCTACAACCGGAAAGCCAATCCGGAAGCCAGCAAGAACAGCCACAACACCGTGCTCGAGGTGGTCTGGACCGCCGTGCCGGTGCTGATCCTGATCGTCATCTCGGTCTTCTCCTTCCCGCTCCTGTATTTCCAAGACGAGATTCCGGAAGCCGACTTCACCATCAAGGCGACGGGCTATCAGTGGTATTGGGGCTACGAGTATCCGGACCATGAAGTGGGCGAGTACATCTCCTCCATGGTGCCCGAGGATCAGCTTGAGGAAGGCCAGTTGCGCAATCTGTCCGTCGACTATCCGGTCGTCGTGCCGGTGAATGCGACGGTGCGCCTCCAGGTGACGGCCGCGGACGTGATCCACAACTGGGCCATGCCGGCTTTCGGCACCAAGATGGACGCCATTCCGGGCCGCATCAACGAGACCTGGTTCCGCGTCCAGGAAGAGGGCACGTATTACGGCCAGTGCTCCGAGCTGTGCGGAATTCGCCACGCCTTCATGCCGATCGAAGTCCACGCGGTTTCGCAGGACGTCTTCGATCGCTGGGTGGAAGCCGGTCCGGGTTCGGACGAGGCCAACGCCATCATCGCTGAATATTCCGCCGCGCGGGAAACGCGCCTGGCGCAACTCGACTAGGGATGGGCTGAACCATGTCTGCTGACGCCGCTACGCACGACGATCACACCCCGAGCATGTGGGACTGGCGCCGCTGGGTGCTGTCCACCAACCACAAGGACATCGGCACGATGTACCTGGTCTTCGCGATCTTCGCGGGGATCATCGGCGGTGCCCTGTCCGGCATGATGCGCCTCGAGCTCATGGAGCCGGGTATCCAGTTCTTCACCGGTGAAGACACCGGCTGGGGCGCCTGGTTCGGCAATGAGCACAATTACAACGTGGCTACGACCATGCACGGCCTGATCATGATCTTCTTCATGGTCATGCCCGCCATGATCGGCGGTTTCGGCAACTGGTTCGTACCGCTGATGATCGGTGCGCCGGACATGGCGTTCCCGCGCATGAACAACATCTCGTTCTGGCTTCTGCCCTTCGCCTTCATCCTCGCCGGCATGTCCATGTTCGTGCCGGGCGCCGGCGGCGATATCGGCTTCGGCGGCGGCTGGGTGCTCTATCCGCCGCTCTCGACGTCGGGGCATAACGGGCCGGCCATGGACCTCCTGATCCTGTCCCTGCACATCGCGGGTGTCAGCTCGATCCTGGGTGCCATCAACTTCATCACCACCATCTTCAACATGCGCGCGCCGGGCATGACGATCCACAAAATGCCGCTCTTCGTGTGGTCCGTGCTCGTCACCGTCTTCCTGCTGCTGCTCTCGCTGCCGGTTCTCGCCGGTGCGCTGACCATGCTGCTGACGGACCGCAATTTCGGCACGGCCTTCTTCGATCCGGCCGGTGGCGGCGATCCGGTGATGTACCAGCACCTGTTCTGGTTCTTCGGTCACCCGGAAGTCTACATCCTCATCCTGCCGGGCTTCGGCATCATCTCGCACATCGTGTCGACCTTCTCGAAAAAGCCGGTCTTCGGCTATCTCGGGATGGCCTACGCCATGGTGGCGATCGGCTTCATCGGCTTCATCGTGTGGGCGCACCACATGTACACCGTCGGCATGCCGGTCGATCTGAAGGCCTATTTCGTGGCTGCGACGATGGTCATCGCCGTTCCGACGGGCATCAAGATCTTCTCCTGGATCGCCACGATGTGGGGCGGCTCTATCGAGTTCCGCACCCCGATGATGTGGGCCATCGGCTTCATCTTCCTGTTCACCGTCGGCGGTGTGACGGGCGTGGTGCTGGCCAATGCCGGCGTCGACCAGTCCCTGCACGACACCTATTACGTGGTGGCGCACTTCCACTACGTGCTGTCGCTGGGCGCGGTCTTCGCGATCTTCGCGGGCTTCTACTACTGGTTTGAGAAGATCTTCGGGGTGAAGTACAACTCCATCCTGGCCCGTCTGCAGTTCGCCTTCTTCTTCATCGGCGCGAACGTGATCTTCTTCCCGCAGCATTTCCTGGGTCTGCAGGGCATGCCGCGCCGCTATGTCGACTATGCGGACGGTCACGCCTTCTGGAACGAGGTCTCCACCTACGGCTACTTCATCATGCTGGTGGGTATGGCGCTCTTCTTCCTGGTGCTGATCGACGCCATGGTCCGGCGCCGCAAGGCGGATGCGAACCCGTGGGGTGAAGGGGCAACGACGCTCGAGTGGACCCTGTCCTCTCCGCCGCCCTTCCACCAGTTCTCCGAGCTGCCGAAGATCAAATAGGAAAGCTCTTGGACGCCATGACAAACCCGAGCGTTCATCGCGCAGAGGGCGAGGCCGTTTCGACGGCCTCGCCCCGCGACTTTTTCGACCTGATGAAGCCGCGCGTGATGACGCTTGTCGTCTTCACGGCCTTCGCCGGTCTGATCGCGGCGCCGGTGGATGCCGATCCCTTCCTCGCAGCGATCTCGATCCTCTGCGTGGCCGTGGGGGCCGGAGCCGCCGGGGCGCTCAACATGGCCTATGACGCCGATATCGACGCCACCATGAAGCGGACGCGCAAGCGCCCGGTTCCGCGCGGTGCGGTCTCGGTCGCCAATGCCTATGGCTTCGGCGTGGTCGCGGCCATTCTCTCGGTTCTGATGATGGCGCTGGCGAGCAATTATCTCGCCGCCGGCCTGCTGGCCTTTTCCATCTTCTTCTATGCGGTCATCTACACGATGATCCTCAAGCGCAGCACGCCGCAGAATATCGTCATCGGCGGCGCCGCCGGCGCCTTCCCGCCGATGATCGGCTGGGTCGCCGTGACCGGAGAGGTCTCGCTCGACGCGGTCATCCTCTTCATGATCATCTTCCTGTGGACGCCGCCCCATTCCTGGGCGCTGGCGCTCTACAAGTCCGGCGACTACGCCGCAGCCGGCGTGCCGATGATGCCCGTGGCCAAAGGCGCCAAGTCCACCCGCCTGCAGATCCTGCTCTATTCGCTCGTCCTCGTGGTCTTCGCCGGCGCGCCCGTGCTGACCTCGCTGGGCGGCGTCATTTATGCCGCGACCTCGCTGGGCGGCGGTGCGCTCTTCCTGCTGCTGGCCTGGCGCGTCTTCAATTCACGCGCCGGCGAAGCCGGGTCCGCCGAAGAGGGCGCGCTCTATGCCGTCCGCGCCGGCGACAAGGCAGCGCGAGACCTGTTCGCCTATTCGATCGGTTATCTGGCGGTACTTTTTGCCGCATTGATCGTCGAGCACGCCTTTGGCGCCTATATCGGGATTCCCGGAGTGAGTGCGTGATGAGCGATACCGAAGACAAGAAGACCACGACCGAAGATACCGCCCAGGGCGGCAGCTTCGTCGAGCGCGTGATCGATTCCAGACAGCCCGACTACACCACCTCGACCGAGACGGTGAAGCTGACGCCCGAGCAGGAAAAGGCCCGCGGCCGCCGCAATGTCACCATCGCCTGGAGCCTGGTGGCCTTCATCGTCATCGTCTTCCTGGTCACGGTCGTCCGGCTGAGCCAGAACATCGCGGCGGGAGCAGGCGCATGATCCGTTTGCCGAAAGACAAGAATGCCCGCGTGGCCGCCTTTGCGGCGATCGGTGCCGTGGCCATGGTCGGCGCGGCCTATGCGTCCGTGCCGCTCTACAACCTGTTTTGCCAGGTGACCGGTTATGGCGGCACCACCACGGTCGCCATGGGCGAGGCGGGGGCCATTCTCGATCGCGAGATCACGGTCCAGTTCGACGCCAACACCAATCGCGACCTGCCCTGGGATTTCGAGCCGCTGCAGCGCTCCATGACGGTTCGCGTCGGCGAGAGCGCGCTGGCCTATTACCGCGCCACCAACACGTCCGACCGGCCGGTCACGGGGGTCGCGACCTATAATGTCGCGCCCTTCAAGGCCGCGTCCTATTTCTCGAAGCTGGAATGCTTCTGCTTCACCGAGCAGACGCTGCAGCCGGGCGAGAGCATCGACATGCCGGTCCTTTTCTTCGTCGATCCGCTGATCGACGAGGAGCGCCGGATGGACGACGTCACCACCATGACGCTGTCCTATACGTTTTTTGAAACCGAGGGGGATGCGACGTCGAGCAGCGACGCCGCGCCTTAACATTGAACCTTTCCTTCGTGCCGAGTAAGACCGGCGCAAAGGTCTGATTTGATATCGCAGGAGATTCGCGATGGCTGGGCATGCCGTAAAGCACGACTATCACCTGGTTGATCCGAGCCCGTGGCCGTTTGTGGGATCGCTGGGCGCCTTCCTGCTGGCCGTGGGTGCGGTCGGCAATATGAAAGGCCTCGTCGGGGCCGACCATCCGCTGGCCTTCATGTATGCGGACGGAAACTGGGGCGGATTGCTCCTCGGCTTCGCCGTGATCATCTACACGATGATCGGCTGGTGGGGCGATGTGATCAAGGAATCGCGCCAGGGCGACCACACGCCGGTGGTCGATATCCACCTGCGCTACGGCATGATCATGTTCATCGCGTCGGAAGTGATGTTCTTCGTGGCCTGGTTCTGGGCCTTCTTCGAATACGCGATCTTCCACGAAGTACGCCTCGATCCGGGGCTGGCCCAGTGGCCGCCGGCCGGCGTCGAGACCTTCGACCCGTGGCACATCCCGCTGATGAACACGCTCATCCTGCTGCTCTCCGGCACAACGGTGACCTGGGCGCACCACGCGCTGCAGCACGGCAATCGCGGCAGCGCCAAGCTCGGCCTGCTGGTGACCGTGATCCTCGGCGTCTGCTTCACCGCGCTGCAGGTCTACGAGTACAGCGAAGCCCATTTCGCCTTCTCCATGGCGGATGGCGGCAATCTCTACGGTTCCACCTTCTTCATGGCGACCGGCTTCCACGGCGCGCACGTCGTGATCGGTACGATCTTCCTGGCCGTGTGCCTGATGCGCCTGCTGGCGGGTCACTTCACGCCGGAGAAGCATTTCGGTCTCGAGGCCGCGGCCTGGTACTGGCACTTCGTCGACGTGGTGTGGCTCTTCCTTTTCGCCTTCGTCTACGTCGTCTTCGGCTAGGCAGGCACAGGCATGGACAAACCCTCCCCCATTTCAGCCGGCCTCCAGGGGCGGTGCCCGAAATGCGGGGAGGGTGCCATGTTCGACGGTGTCCTGAAGATCGCGCCGCGTTGCGATGTCTGCGGTGCGAGCTTCGAAAAGGCGGATGTCGGAGACGGGGCGTCCGTCTTCGTCATGTTCATCGTCGGTTTTCTCGCCGTTGCGCTCTACCTCCTCCTTGAGGTCGCGTTCCACCCGCCCTGGTGGGTGCACCTGATTTTCCAGGTTCCTTTCATCCCCGTCGTCTCGATCCTGCTGCTGCGCCCTATCAAGGGCATGCTGTTCGCACTGCAATTCGCACATGACGCCGAGGAAGCCCGGCTCGACGAGTAGGCCGCGCCGGCACGCCACGCTGCACTCCGGAGGCCGCGCATGCGGTTCAGACCGCTTCCCCTGCTGACGCTCTTCGCGATACCGAGCCTCGTCCTGCTGATCTGGCTGGGCAGCTGGCAGATGCAGCGCATGTCCTGGAAGGCCGATCTGCTCGATGCCTGGGAGGCGCGGGGCGAGGTGGCCAGCATCCAGGCCGCTCTCTGCGGGAGAGACGAGGCCGCCGCCTTCGGGCCGCGTGTCAGCGGACCGGTGCCCCTGAGTGGTCCGACCCTGCGCTATTACGATCTGCGCGACGGTGCGGGATGGGCGGTGATCGGCCTGATGCGCGTGCCGGCCTGCGAGCCCGGCGCGGCGGACCGGCTGATCTTTGTCGAGACCGCATACGAAAGCTTCACCAGCGGTGCGCGCACCACGCCGCAGGCCTGGCGCCTCGATCCGCTGCCCGCTGCACGCGGATTCGGTTCTCGCAACGATCCGGATACCAATCAGTGGTATGTTTTCGATCCTGCCGCGATGGCCGAGGCGCTCGGCGCCACGCCGGAGCAGGTGGCGAGCGTGTGGCTGCGCTCGGATACCGGCATGCCGGCGAGCCTTACCCAGACGCCGCCGGCCAAGCATCTGGGCTATGCGCTGACCTGGTATGGTCTCGCTCTCGCCCTGATTGCGGTATACTTCGCCCTTCACGCCTCCCGCGGGCGGTTGGGCCGGACGCCCGAAGAGCCCTGAGCCTCCGAAGAGAGGACGGGAAAGAGTAGAGAAGGCGGCCAGAAAGAGCCGCCCGGACAGGAGCGATAGCGTGGTGGCAGTTTGGCGCGAAACGCCTTGGGACGAACCCCTGATCGGCGAAGGCATCCGTCTTCGGCATCCCGAGCTGGACGATTACGAAGCCTGGGCGAAACTGCGCAGCGCCAGCCGCGCGCATACCGAGCCATGGGAACCCGCCTGGACGGCGGACGAGCTGTCCAAGGGCGCCTTCCGCCGCCGCATCGAACGTTATGAAGCCGACCGCCGCGCCGGCGTCGGCTATCCCTTCTTCGTGGTGCGCAGCCGGGACAATGTCCTGCTCGGCGCCTGCAATCTCAACAATGTCCGCCGCGGCGTGCTGCAAAGCGCCGATATCGGCTACTGGATCGGCTCGCCCTACGTCCGAAAGGGCCATACCCGTGCCGCCGTGCGCCGGGTCCTGGCCTTCGCCTTCGACGAGCTGCGCCTGCACCGGGTCGAGGCGGCCTGCCAGCCCGCCAACACCGCCTCGCGCACCCTGCTCGAACAGGTGGGATTCCAGTATGAGGGGCTGGCACGGGCCTATCTCAATATCGCCGGCGAGTGGCGCGACCACGACAAGCTGGCCATCCTCTGCACCGATCCGAGGCCATGACGGAAACCGATTTCGAAGCCGGCGTCCGCGCCGCCGGGGCGGTTGCGTTCGCCTATGACGGTTCGGCCGGCCGCATGCGGCTGACCGGCGACGGCGCCCGTTTCGGTCTGGCGGGACAGGATTTCGACTGGCCGGAATTTCTCGACCGTCTCGGACCGGCCGACCAGGCCCGCATCGGCAAGGCGCTCGAGGGCGACCGCATCGATCTTCGCATTCGTCTCATCGGCGATCATGGCGGGCTGAGTTATGTCCGCATGATGGGCGCGCGCCAGGGTTCCGATCGCATCGAGGGGCTGATGACGCCGGCAGGGCCCAACGCCCATCCGGTGGACCGGATCTCCGAGGAGCACGCATTGGCGCGCGGCGTCGATGCCGGCGAAGTTCTGGCCTGGTACCAGCCGATCATCGCGCTGGACACGGGCGCACTGGCCGGGTTCGAGGCACTGGCGCGCTGGGAGCGGCCCGGCTTCGGCGTCCTTGCGCCCGACGATTTTCTCGACATGGCCGACGATCTCGACCTGCTCGACCGGATCAGCACGCGGGTCCGCAATACCGCGGCCGCCGACCTGTCCTCCTGGCGCAAGGCCATTCCCGAGGCGGAGCGTCTCTTCGTGTCCGCCAACGCGACGGTCAGCGAGCTGGTCGATCCGGATTTCTCTGCCCATCTGATCGAACGCGTGGCCCAGGCCAAACTGCCCGAAGGCGCTTTCAAGCTGGAGATCGCCGAGACCGAAATCATGCGCGATCCGGATGTGGCCGCCACGGCCATGGCCCGGCTGGCCGAGGGCGGTATCGCCCTGGCCCTCGACGATTTCGGAACCGGCTATTCCTCGCTGGCGCGGCTCGACCGTCTGCCCTTCGACGTGGTCAAGATCGACCGCTATTTCATTCGCGCCATGAGCGGAGACGAGAGCGCGGGCACGGTGGTGCAGTCGGTTATTCAGCTGGCCAGTCATTTCGGCATGAAGGTCGTCGCCGAAGGGGTGGAGAGCGCCGAAGCCGCCGCGAAGCTCGCGGATATGGGCTGTCACTACGCCCAGGGCTTCCGCTATGCCGGAGCCCTCTCGCCGGATGCGGCCGAGCGCGCCGTGCGCGAAGGCGTCGCCGGCCGTTTCGGCGCGGCGATCAGCGCCTGATCGTCTAGCGCCTGACGCGCTTCAGCGTTCCGGAAAAATTCAGGCAAGGCGTACCGTTCGCGGTGATGATGCCGCGCACGAACAGGATGGAGCGGCCCGCCTTGAGCACCTCGCCGCGGGCCTCGATCCAGTCGCCCGGCTTCGCGCCGGCGAGGAATTCGGCATTGAAGGCCACGGTGACGGCGGCGCCGCCTTCCTCGCTGCCGTGCAGCTCGTCCGTGGCGATGCCGAACAGGGCGAAATCGGCAAAACTCATGAAACAGCCGCCATGCAGGCTGCCCAGCCCGTTCATATGACGCTCTTCGGCGCGGAAGGCGCAAACCGGGCCCTGTTCGTCCTTGCGGAAATAGAAGGGACCGGCCGCGTGCTCGAACGGGTCCTGCGGCCACATCATCCAGCCGGCGAATTCGCCTTCTTCCACGACTGTGGGTCCCATGCCCCGCTCCCTTCTGTGTGTTCGTGGAGACGTGATTAGGCGTTCGCGGGGGAGGCGTACAGGCCCGGGACCAGAATAGCGGTCATGCGTGACCGGCCATGGCGGAGAGGTGTTCCGGCGTGACGCCCATGCGCTGCAGGGCCATCTCCCACATCGCCTCGCCGTGCTCGCCGAAGATGAGCGCTTCGTCCGGATCGGTGACCAGCCAGGCATTCGCGGCCAGTTCGTCCTCCAGCTGCCCGGCACCCCATCCGGCATAACCGAGTGCCAGAAGACTGCGCCGCGGCGGCGAGTGCGAGGCGATCGCCTCGAGTGCGTCCTTGGTCGCGGTCAGGGCGATCTGCGAATTGACGGAGAGGGTGGAGTCCGGCGCGTGGAAATCGACTGTGTGCAGGACGAAGCCGCGATCGCGATCGACAGGCCCGCCGATCAGCACGGACTTGTCCGGGGCAAGCTCGGGACGGGTGATGTCGAGCTGCTCGAACAGCTCGCGCAGGCTCAGTCCTTCGACCGGCTGGTTGAGGACAATGCCCATGGCATGCTCCGGAGAATGATCGCAGAGCAGGATCACCGTACGGTCGAAACGCGGGTCGCCGATGCTCGGCGTCGCAATCAGGAGCTTGCCGGAGAGGGTCGTCTCGTTCACATCTGTCGGGGTCTTGCGGGACATGTACACATGTTCCTCCCAAAAGGGGGATGCGTCCAGACGTGTTCCCGCTATCTTGCCGTGCATTGCACGGTTTATCGTAACCATCAGGAGAACCAGCCATGACCCTTTCGGTCGGAGATCGCCTTCCCGAAGCCAGCTTCATGACGATGACCGCTGACGGTCCCACGAAGCTGAGCACGGATGATGTATTCGCCGGCAAGACGGTGGCCCTGTTCGCCGTACCCGGTGCCTTCACGCCGACCTGTTCGGCCAAGCACCTGCCGGGCTTCGTCGAGAAGGCAACGCAAATCAAGGGCAAGGGCGTCGATACGATCGCCTGCATGTCGGTCAACGACGTGTTCGTGATGGATGCCTGGGGCAAGTCCCAGAATGCCGGTGACGACGTCGTGATGCTGGCGGACGGCAATGGCGATTTCGCCAAGGCCATCGGCCTGGAAATGGACGGTTCCGGTTTCGGCATGGGTACGCGCTCGCAGCGCTTCTCCATGCTCGTGAAGGATGGCGTCGTG
>PANU01000051.1 GCA_002707745.1 Flavobacteriaceae bacterium | reverse complement strand
TCGCTTAACTTCGCAACCGTCCATTTGCGTGTGATTTTTTCAGCCGTCACAACATCTTTCGGGCCTTCAAGCACCTCGGTTTTAATGTTGTAGCTAGGCTTTTCAACCGTAACCGGCAGCCATTCCCAATCCTTGGCAGTGTTAGCAGGCGGCGGCTTCCCACCGCGAAACTCAGCCTCGTCTTTTTCTTCTATAATATCTCCAGTCGAGGAGGTAATCCTTGCGTATTTTGTCATGTTAGGTATCAATCCCCGTGTTTACTGTGTAGTGAATCCTGATGCCGTGGAGACGAGCGGCCTCTGCCAAAGTGTCAGCAGACACATCGCGCATAATTTCAAACATCACATAGTTTTCAGCCGCTGGTGAGCTGCCAACGGTTAAAGACACCTCCGCTGAAATCATCAGATCATCGGCGGTTGTGGAGTTTGTATCGGCTGTTGCTACGGTGGGAGCAGGGAAAGCGGTTGTGAGCGCTTCGTCGTCTGCCAGTGATATTGCGGCTGCACCCCAGGCCACCGTGTTCGCGTTGGTGCCGGTAGCGCTCCACACGAACTGCAAGACTAAATTTCCTGCATCCCACGACTTAGGCATTTGAATACCAAAGTAGCAATACAAATCGCTGCCGTCGGCGAAATCCATCGTCCGTGCGGCAAAAAGGCTTGTGCCTATCTCCACCGCGTTGCTGACGGCGGGTGCCGTTGACACGGCAGGCTCCATAGCTCCCGCTGGCACCCAAATCGTTTGCTGCCCGATTACGCCGCCCTTGGTCCCAAGAAGGTTGCCCGTGCTACTTGAAAAAGCACTTAGAGCTACGGGGTCGCCAGATCCGTCTCCGACAATGATATGCCCATCCCCAAGGGCCGACATGGCCGAGATGGCCCCTGTGCCGGAGCCTAATAATACCCCGCCGTCCGTCAAACTCGTCGCCCCGGTCCCGCCTTGCGCTACCGACAATGCAGTGGTCAACCCGGAAAGGCTGGTGATGTCGGAGTTTGCGCCTTTCGTCGCCTTTAAATCAGCGTATGCCTTAATGCTGCTCTGCGTGGCCAGTTTGGTTGAGCTATTGCTGGCCATGTTGCTTTCATTCAGAACGTCGCTGACATTAGCCGTGGTCGGAAAGTCTATATTCTTTCCATTCATGTCGAGGTCGCCACCGAGTTGAGGTGTCGTGTCCGCCACTACGCTAGCCAATCCGCTTCCCGTGTCGCCGGTTCTGACAAATAGCACCGACATTGCATTTCCATCGGTAAAGGATCCACCGCTGGCCTGGTGCGCGACCGGGATTTTACTATATGTCGAAGCTGAAATAACGCTGCCATTCACGGCAAAGATGGCGTAGTTGCTGGGATCAGCAATCTCAACCAGGTGTATAGAGCCGCGATACGATGTGGTGCTGCTATCATCGAACGTATCGATAAATGTATTTAAATTGACACCGTTAGCATCGAGGTCATCTAGGTACAGCACCGACGCGCTAGCCACTGTACTATTATTAAGGAATACCTTGCCGGCTCCTTGATCGGTGTCTGTCGTCGTACTCTCAAAATTATACTCAACACCGCCTTGGCCCCGTGGACCCTGCGGGCCGGCTGGGCCCTGACTGCCCGTCGCACCTTGTGGCCCGGCCTCTGCCAGAGCCGCACCGTGGACGACTTCAATATTGTTAGTGCCTGACGGCGGTGCTGTGCTGAAAGCTAGGGTTGTATTGCTCACGGTAAAGGTTGAGTGCGCCTGATGAACGCCATCAAAAAATACCTGGCAATTTTCTTCGCGACCAGGCGCAACAGATAATGTGAAACTTGTGGTGGATCCGTTTCCTGAGAATACATCCACTGTGCGTTGCAGACTTGCAGCCACCGTCGCCAGGCCGCTGACAGATGTAACGGTCGGATCGCCTGATGAGTTAAATGATAAGAGGTTATCTGCACGATCTGCCTTTGCCGGCAATTCCATGTTAATCGATGTTGGATCAGTCACTGGGGCCCTGATTGCCCTGGCCGCATCCTCGCTAACCTGTTGCGCGAAAATCGTTTGACTATCTAGCTCTACGTTGAGGCTGGATGCGAGTAGGTCGCCAGCCGTCACAAAGTCCGTTGTGCGCTCAATCGTCCTTGCGCCGGTGATTGTAATGGTGTTGCTAGCAGACGCCGCGCTTCCGAGCGTAACGGAACCCGTACCGTTGCTTGAGCTTATTGTAACCTGGTACTGGCTTGAGCCAGAGCCCTCGGTTAGCCTTGTGCTGTCCTTAAAAACCGCAATATCGGTGGTAGTTAAAATTGGAAAGCTGAAGGCATACGGCCCGGTACCCGCGCTGCCATCATACACAACGCGGCGATCCACCGCTGTTATACTATAGTCTGCCATTTATCAATACTCCGGTCTGGTATTTATAATTCAAAATGAAAAAAAAGGCCATGTAATATCATTTCACTGTCCGAGCGCTGCGCCGAAATCTGGGAAGCGATCAGGTGACATATTACCGGAACGCCACCACAATCGCTGCCCTGTGTTTTTATATAGCCTCCGCTCCTTGCGCCTAAATTCTCTGTAGGAGCGCGGATCTGCAGCAATTTTGAGTTGATCTACTACCAGGCGATCAAAGGCTGCTCTCGAGAACCACATATTTTGGCCCGGTAAATTACGAACCACAAAATCTATTAGCTCTCGATTAAAGTTAGTTGACTCATCAGACGCAGCTTGCAGCGCGTTGCCAACTGTTAAATTTCGGAACATATCAAGGCTGCCAACTGACGGCCCTAGAAAAGTGGTTGCTAGCCCACCTCCATAACGGTTGACATTTCCAAACATAAAATCACCCACAATGCTAAGACCGCCGCCGGTTAGCATAGCCCTAGCCCAAAATTCTTTGGTGGTCATGTCTTCGGGATCCCGATTAGAGGCAATTTGCCTGGCTTGATAACCCAGAGCGCCTGCAATTGTGGCCGTTATTAAAAAGTCTGCTGTCCATCTCGCTTTGTTTGCCCAACCCTCTACGCTCATGTAGCGGAGTAAATTTCCCTGCATGATACTCACGGGAAAACTTTTAAATTGTGCTGCACTGTTAATCATTTCACCCGAAAAAGTTCCGCGTTTTGCATTACCCTTCAGCGTGCTTTGCGACCTAATAGTGGCTTGCGGTATGCCCCGGTTCGTTTCGTTGTGAATTAATGTTTGCAGTGCAACGCTAATTTCCCTGCCTAAACCCGGTGCTAGATCATCTCTAGCTTCAATATTTAAAGGCCGCACAAAATCAACGCCTTTATAAACTTCCATTTCGGTTTTGCGGATAATGTTCCAGCGGTCTTCAGTAATTTCATACTTTTTTAAAGTGTCTCGAGTGTGCGCCGGAAGAGCATTATATTTTTTAGTTTTTAGATCCCCTAAATGCCCTAAAAATTCTATGCCAAATACTTGGCGGGCTCCTTGGGTCCAACTACTTAAACCAGTAGCCCGCAGCACCGAATCACTCGCAAATATTGAGAGATTTGGTCCGACTACTTCGCCAAAATATCGAGATTGCGCGTGGCTGCGGCTTATCCAGTTCTCGGCAGCTATACCAAGGCGCACACCAAACCTTGCGCGTTCTTTCTTTTTCACATCTTTTAATTGTTTAAACAGCCCAGACATAATTTTGGCAACAGGCATATCAATCATCTGTGCTGCCATTCGCATTGTGCCTAGATCAGTTGCTAAAGCTATAGGAGCGGTGGACCCTAACAGTGAGGCTGTTCCTAAATTGCGTAATCCTGATGCTGTATTGGCAAGCGTAACATTGGCAACGGTCATGGCTTCGCCTGTGAAAATATCAAGCATCGACTCAAACCTTGCGAGATCATTGCCGAGCATGTCTGTGGCGCGTGTGTTCGCATTTTTCACATTGTGCTGCCGCGCCATTTTTTCCGCCTCAATTTTAAGCGCTGAGATTGTTGTGTTTGGGTTTGGCCCTAGCACCTCGAGCATCGCAATGTCGCGGCTCATGGTTTCGATATGGCTCATCATTGTGCCGAACACATCAGGGTCGCCAAATCGCTCCTGGTAGCGCATCCAGCCCTCTGGAGTTTCAAAAACCAAAAACCTGTGATCCTGGCGGCGATTTGCCAGAGCCTTGCCTGCGCCGGTCATGCCCTCTTTCATTTTGTTAAGGCCATTTTCGGTGATGGTTCGATAAACTTCATTAAGTGCAAACTCTAGTTCCTCTGGAGTAAACTTATTGCCAGTTTGCTCGTTGATCATTTTATCTAAATCGAGATCCTCGCGGATTGCGTCTTTCCAGCCTTTGGCCCCAACCTTCGATACTAAAACAGCGTCATGGCTCTGTGGTAGGTGCCAATCTATTCGCGTAGGTATAGCCATGCCTGCCTGGTTGGCGCGTAGGCGCAAATATTCAGAGGTCTGCCTCCATTGGTCTGCAACAACTTTAGCCGCCGCATTGCCGCTGTCTTCGCCAAACACCTCCATAAGAAGGTGATGTGCGCCGGCCTTACCTTTTCGCGTAAAAATCTTTTGCCGGTTTTGGTACAAGCCCTCATCAAACATTGCCAGGGCATTGCTACGAGTTGCGTGGTAAACTCCGTATAAATTTTTAGTTATTTTTGCAGTGCCTTCGCCACCTTCTACGAGGCTTTGCATATATTTGCCTGGACGCGGAACATCCGCCAAAGTTAGCTTTTTTCCTTTAAGCATTAATGCTCGGAATGTCGGCACAAAATTGCCCATCTCTGTGCGGGTTCTATTGAACGTCTTGACGCGCAGCATGTTTAGATGGCGTCGTCGAGCGGCCTGGTGCTTCAATTGATCAAAAGTCTTTGTGGCTGCAGCAGCTTCATCGCCGGCGCTGCGGGCGAGGAAATCATCAAATAGATCTTCTGCCTCTTTGCCTCGCGCTTCAGTAATTGCGCCTTCTTTTACACCGTTAATTATGCACTCTCGCAGGCTCATCAGACGCAATCCTTAAGTCTATTTAGCATTGATTTGTCGCTCTCAATTTCTTCAAACAAGCTGCGGGCCGTTACACGTTCGGCCTCGCCATCAACCACTCGGCCAGTTGGAACCATAGCCTCGAGCAAAGTATTTTGAGCGCGAACCATGTCCATTGCGCCGCCGCCTTCGTCAAGGAATTGTTCGCCTGACTCGACTATTTCTCTTGCAATTTTCTCATTAGTAGTAGAGGTTTCATCTATGAGATTTTTTTCACTTGAGGGCAGATTTCCCGCCGTACTACGCAATGACGGCAAGGCGTTTTCCTGGTCTAATACACGGGAATCCTGGGCCGAAATGTCTGCGCGTGAGCTTTTAGCAGATACGCGCACACCAGAGCTTACCGCATCCGAATTTGAAACGCGCCTTGTGGTAGCGGGCATTGAGCCTAGTACGCTGTCGGCAATTTCTGAAAACTCCGAACCCATTTGAGCGCGGGCAGCGGTATATAGTTGCGCTTGTTCTCGATTTGCTGCCTCAATAAGCTCATCACCGCTTAAACGCTCAAGCCGCGCCCGCATTTCTGGATCCGGCAATTCTGCAATTATGGCGGCTGTGTCAAGATCGCCGCGCTCAATTTTATAAAGGCCATGCCCACCTTGCATTGTGCTTGCGTCATACAGATTGCGTTCAATAATTTTTACTTCGCCAACAGTGCCGTCTTTATCGATCACCATTAATTTTTTGTCGAAATATGAAGTCGTGCCGGCTGCTTGATATCCCTCATCAACAACGTGATATTTTTTTGCAAGTGACTTAATAAACGCGTCGGCTTCGTCTGGCGTTGATACCGCAATCGTTGCCCGTGATGCGTCGGAAATGCGATTTAATTCACCGACGTATTTATCATTAATCTTTGCCTCAACTCGATCTCGCGTTTTAAGCGGCCCCGCGAAATAATCAACCTTATGTTCGCCAGCGGCTTTCTGCACCGCTGCATTTAGCTCGACGTTGAATGCTTCATTGCGGGCCATGATATCGTCGATAGACGCATACGCCTGGCGCGAATGAAGTATGCTAGCAAGGTTTTCAAGCTCCGCCTCGCTTAGATCTTGTGCTAGCACTAAGCGCTTTTTCTTCGCGCCTGGTCCCATCTCTACAATCTTTTGCGCGTTCTTTTGCGCGATCTCTGCTGCAACCTCTCGATTTGTGTCAGCGCTTAACTGCGCCGTGATGCTTTCTACAAACTCATTCTCTAAGCGGTCTAAAGCTGCATCGGCCTTTGGCCCAATAGGGGTAGCAAAGGCGTCTATTTGTTCCGCTGCTGGCCCTGCTGCCAACTGATCATTTTGCGCTGGAGGCTCGAAAGTGCGGATTGGTGGCTCAGCTGATACCCTAGAGAAATCGCCGCGTTCAATTCCTCCTCTGACAAATTCAGCGAAGTCCCGAGCGGCGGGCGCTGCTTTTCCGGTTTCTTTAAATCGTTTAGCCGCTGCGCTGAGAGCGCTCGAGATAGCTCCCGTTCTGCTTGAGAGCGTCTGTATGATCTGTTTCGCCTGGCCATTGGTTTCTGCCCTTTGCTTGTTGCTTTCGGTTTCGAGTTTGTTGCCACCCTCGGCAATGGTCTTTTCGTTCCGCACAAGGTTTGCAAACGTGTTTTGATCGCGCTGCAAAATTTTCAATGCCTCATCAAGCACCTTGGCCCGTTCAGCAAACAAACTTTCCAACATGACCTCCTCGCCAAATAGCGAGTCTTGTGTCGTTTTTGTGAATTCTATATCTCGCGCCTGGCGTACTATGGCCTCGGCCTGAGTAATGTTTGCAGGCTCTGTCTTTGCTATGAGGCGCATGATAGCCATTTGCTTGGCGGCGTCTTTTTCTAGGCGTCCGACAATCGCGGCATAGGTAGGCTTTACAACGTCATTAACTACTAAGCCAAACGCCTCATCACTTAATTCGACTAAATCGCCCGCTACTCGCACTAGCTGCGATTGTTGTGGTAGCTCGGATATTGCAGAGGGATTGACGCGCAACACCTTTGCAGCGTCGAGATAGCTGCCTGTGCCCTGTGCTATATTGGTCATAGCCGCAATAGCCCGCGCTTGATCCGGCGAAATCCCATCAGCTTCTCGCAAAACAAAGCCATAAAGGTTTACGTCTTGGGCAGGGTCCTTTGATCGTATGCTTTTCGCTAGCCCCAACCGCTGATGCCCATCGGCAATAAACTGCCGCCCATTCATAAATTCGTAAATTGTTACAGTGCCCGCCTTGATTGGATCCCATTTTTCCACGCCAGCAAGGCGATCAGTGACACCGAACTCATCGCCGCCCTCTTTAAATTGAAACAGCTTTGCGTCAACTTCGACTTTGTCTAGGTCTATGCGCTGGAGCGTGCCGTTTAAATTATCGAAATGATGAACGCCGGTTTCTTTAACGGGCAACGAAGAAGGCGGTAAATCAACTTGATTGGTATTATTGAGGTGTGCATCAATTGCAGCGTCCATTCTTTGCTCGTGTTCTGCTACAGCGGCAATGTCTTGATCATCGCGAAATGGGTTGCTTTCCACAATATCGGCATCGCGCTCTAGTAACTGGGCTGCACCTTTAATCTCTGGGGTAAACTGTACTCCCGAGTCCTCAAGCGATTTTTGCATGTTAAACAAATCCCGAGAACTTGCCCGCCGCAAAACTTCATCAACGGCTGCCATGTCTGCGCCGTTAATAGCCTTATTTAGTTCGCGCCCAAACGCTGCGCTCGGGGCAAACCGCCGCATCCCGGCATCAGTGGCTGCACCACCTACCCGACGCACACCTCTTGCCGTTCCTTGCACTCCGACGCGCAACCCAAACGCTGCAAGCGCCGCACCGCCAACATTCTTTAACGCTGTCTCAGTTGTATATTCGAGGCCATGTTTTTCTCTAAAATATTTTATTGCCGGCTGCCGTGATCCAACGGCCATAGCCGCTGCAGCACTGTCCATCATTGCCGCTTTAACTAATGGTTTAAAACCAGGGCCCGCTCTTTTTCCTATTAGCCAAAACGCCAATTCTGCTGGAGCATATTTTAGCTGGTTAATGTCTTCAACAACGTCTCCCGAAATCTCTCCTATAAGGCCTAAAGTTGTTTGCCGGCCCACGGTGTCGAAATATTGCGCCTCGGCCTCACGCATCATTTTAGGTATATTTTCGGTAATCTCTTCCCAAGTAAGCATATTCGGATCTTCTTTACCCAATTCTATTACCGTATCTTGCAGGGCTTGATACTCGTAATTTTCGTTTGAAACGTAAAAAACGCCATCTTCACCCCTTTCAAATTTCGGCTCTTTATTTACGCCCCTCCGCACCTTTTTGCCGGTACGCTCTTCATAGGCTTTTACGAATGGGTTTATTTGCCTGGTCAATATTTCTAAAACCATGCCCGGCCCCCCGGCCAGCGCCGTGCGCTCACGGGCTACTCTATAATTTTTGAGAAAGCCGGTTTCTGGGCCAGTGATGGGCCTAAAATCAGTTCTTACAAGGTCGCCCTCGGCTGGCGCTAAAATTGTCATCGGAGGTCAAGAACGTAGGGCTCGCCGAGATTATTTACTACGGAGATACCACGAACCTTTATAAAGTAGCGGCCGTCCAGATACGGCATCAAAGTAGCATCTCGGACATCTTCGATCTGCATCGGCTTCGGCCCCGTGCTTGTCTCATAAATAGGAAACACGCCCGGCAAATCATCAGGATCACCTATAGGCGCAGCCCCTGCCAAGCCAATATCTTCGGGCTGCAGATTGTCCATTCTTTCTTCTAAAGCCGCCTTGTTGCGTTTCATAGTAGACGGTAAAATTAAAACTTGCCCACCTTGCGAACTATCTGCCTCAACAAAACCGCCATACTCTACACCGTTATTTGTCGAGCCGCCGACAAGTTCGTGTTGTATATCTGTCAACATTTTGTCTGACTTAGAAATACTATTTTCTTGCGCCACTCCTCTTGCAATTGCAATTTTCATTGATGCTTCAAAAACAGCGGCAGCATCTGCGGGGCGTTTGCTAAATGCTTTGCCAAACCCTAAATCAAAATCTTGCTTTTTCTCTGCGATTTCATCAAGTCGCGCCCCTTCTTTGAATGCAAAACGACCGATTAAATATTCTCTTGTGAGGTCTACATTGCCTAAAACGGTTACATTTGATAGTTCGCGTGAATCTGGCCCAATGTCTAAATGTTTAAAAACATTGCTGGCTTGTTGAGGGCCAACCGCCGTCGCAATGTTTTGCAATACTTGGGTTTGGCCTTCGAGATCATTTAAATTTTGACTAGCGAATAACGGCTTGAGGCTATCCGCTAACTGCTTGCCTACATGCGTCACAGGCACACCATTGAAAAGTTGTATTTCCGCAACTTCTGCAAAATGCTCCTTTAGTGAGTCTACATCAAAAACATCTACACGCGGGGGCAATTGGCCCTTTTGCCCATACGAAAACCCCAAAGGATCTTTAAGTATTTTTTGCTCTATTGCCGTGGCGGATCGGCGCAATAATTTTTCAAGTTTTAGGTTAAATAGATCTGTAGTTTTATTTTCTAATTTATCTCTGTTCCTTATTACCTCTAACATATTGGCATAAGTATCTGTCGCTGAAAGCCCGTCCTTTGTGATGTCTTTGACAGCCGCTTGCAATGCCTGCAAGTCTTTAGCTGCTTTCACAAGCTGCCCATCGCCCAAACCTTTGGCAACATTGCTCAGTTGTTCTAAATCGCTGTCGCTAACATTACCGCCTTTCTCTAAAATGTTTTCCGCTGCCGTCAGTTCTTTTTTCAAGTTTGCGGCGGCTCTACGTTGCAAAACTCCTTCGTTATTTATTCTAACGTTGACGCTTCTAATATGTGATTGAATTTGATTTGTGGTTAATCCTTTAGCCAGGCCTGCGCCTTTACGAGCATCAGCTTTAAACTTTTTTAAATACTGCGGTAGCGTTCCTTTTTCTTGAGCGCGTTCCATGTTGTTAAACACACGGGATTTATAAAAAGAGTCACTAAGTTGTATAAGGCTCCTTTGTATTTTGACCGGATCAGTGCCAAACAATTTTAAGTTTTCGGTTAGATCTTCTCGCAGCTTCGTATGGTCTTTTTCTTTAGTTGCCGAATTGCCGGATCCTAGTCTGGCCGCTTGTTCGACGTAACTGTCAAGCAAACTCACCGCTTTGCCGTCTAATATTTTTTGCTGTTCTTTTAGATAGTCGTCGCTGCGGTCTAAAAATATGCCGCGACCTAAACCGGAAAGTCTCGCTTGTAGCTTTTCAGCTGCTAAAGGGTCTAGGTCATTTAATGAGCTACCATAGCCATCAATTACGGATTGTATTTGACTTTGCAAAACATCCGGCGGAGTCTTGTTTTTCTTTGCGTCTAAATGCAGCTTGGTAAATGTTTCCCGGGCTTCTGCCTCAATCTGCACAGAACCAACCTGGACCGCCGAAGCATACGCAGCCCTATCGAAAGTTGTTATAGGCGTACTGCCGCGCATTGATTTTAAAGTTTCTTGCGGGGCTTCGGCGCCAGCTTGAGCGCCGGCAAACTGCATTGATTCATCGTATTTGCGTAATGCAAAATTCGTGACGCGGGCCGCTGCCTCCTTGGTTTGGTTTGCCCCTCGGATTGCTTCTCGCGTTGCGGCAAAATCAATATTGGAAGGCGCAGCAATGTTGGCATTCGTAATTAGCTGCCGCTTGTATGTTGGATAAATAGCCATTTAAATTACCGCCGAAGTGGGGGTATAGCCGCCCTGGCCGGTGCTTACTGGTACGCCTGGTACGCCTGTCGTGGGTCCGGCTAACGAATTTGCGCCACCGAAACCGCTCATGCCCATCATGGCTGCGCTTTGCGCGATTTGCATGAATGCCGACGCATACGCGCTAGACTTTGCCTGTCCTGCGGCTAGTCCGTAGATAGAGGCCTGGCGCTCTGCAGACTTCTGCATAATCACCATATTATCCTCGGCGATCAGACGGTTGGTTTTTGTCGTCGAGAAGTCCTCAAAGCCTTCCTTGAGGTTGACGGTCATTAGATTGCCAGTGGATCCGGCAAACGGATTTATGGCATTTGCTGCGCCACGGGCATTGATTGTGGCTCCGGTTCGCCGCATCTGGTCAAGCACTTGCAGGCCCTTTTCCCGGTGCTGCAAAGCCTCTTGCCGGGCTTTAAGAACCTGGGACCGCCCTTGTGCGCGGGTTTGGTCAGCTTGGGCGCCGTACATGGCGGATTGAAGATGCCCGGCCCGTATTGTGCTGGCAGCGCCCGCCGCCGTGCTTCCAGCGCCAACAAGCATAAGTATGGTTGATGTCTCTAATCCACTCATTGGCCTACACTCACTTTATAATCCAGGGCCAGCAGCGTTAGATCGAGGGGCACAGTCTGGCCCACCGTTATTGCGCCCTCATCGGTAAAGCCAAGTAACGGCCCGACCTTTTTCACCCCGGTAAATTTTGATACAGAACTATCCAGCACATCCTCGCCAAACTGTCTGAACGCTACTAGCTGACCATTGACGCTCATCGCCTGGCTCTGAAATACTTCCGCGTTGACCTCGAGGATCCGTTTCTTGAAACCCTTTAAATTTCCAGACGCCAGGCGCGGCTCACAGGGCATTGTCTTGACAGTAATCTCAAAAGGAATACCGATTTCAAAATTGCTAGCCGACGCACGATCAAATGTGATCGATCCGCTAGCAACGGTTTTTTGAGATTGTACATTGCCATCAACGATTACATCGACGGCTACACCCTCGAGGTGCGTTGCTGCGCCCGTTGAGGCGACAGACGCTGAATAGACGGCACTGTCGGTGTGCAGCGTGTTGTCAAAGACCTCGACATAGTACACATCAGCGCTATTAACGGTTCGCTTGACCACCGTGTAGACTGTATCAACGTCGACACCAACGGATTGAAATTGCCCGGTCGTTGTTAGGCTGCTTGGCGCCACAACTTGCTGCGACCGCAACAAACTAAAGCATGTCATTGTGCCATCGCCGCCGTTGACGATGAATAGTCTGTCGGCTTCTTCCGTACTTGTTGCGCGGCGGATTGCCATATCAATTGGCGTTTTTAATAAATGACCACTCAGCATGGAAACAGCTGCGGTTGTGTAACTAAGTTCCGCGTCCGTAAACACCATTTCATTTAATGTCTTACCAAGGCGCTGCACATATATTGTGCCGGAATCTAGGCCAACTACAGGGACGCCGGATTTTGTGCCGTTACGAGTTCCCGATTTTACCGCAAGATTTGATGGCGTGATTGGGTCAAGCGCTGATTGCGGAATGAAGAACTCGCCTGCAGTGGTGAAAATCTGCAAGTCACGACCGGCGAAAATATCAACAATTTGATTAAGGCTAGCGGTAGTGATCGACGCGATCAGCGCCTGGTCGTCTAACCCTTCGCCAAGCTCAAAATCGAAAAAGTTGTTTACTACAGAGCCCCAAAATGTTGTGGGCAATCCTTTGCTGCC
>PANU01000050.1 GCA_002707745.1 Flavobacteriaceae bacterium | reverse complement strand
TGTGTAGATTCCGGTGGTATTCAACATATTTTGAAGTGTTCCATAAGTAGTTTTCGCTACAGCACGCGTGCTATTATTTTGAACAAAAACCTCAATAGCACCCTGATTGGTTTGTAATTGGGCGTCTCCATTAAAATTAGTTACAACGCAAGCTTTATCTTCAATATCTATAGATAAAAAAGCAAAAGTTCCTTCAGCAAAAACAGCTGTTGAATTGGATGTAACAGACACAAACAATCTCTCCGGAACGGATACAACTACGGTAACACTTACAATTTTATGTGCCGAAAGTTTATCGTTATACGTTTTGGCAAGTGGCCAGGAGCCAAACCCTAGAATGAGCTGGTTGCTTTTAAGCTGTTCTTTAATTACTATTTCTTCAGAAGTTTCCCCTTCCAAGTATACGTTTACTGAAATTTCTTCAACGGGCATAGCTAGTATTTTTAAGGTATGTACTCCATTACCATCTATACCAATATTCTCAATCCCCTCAGAAATATAGGTTCTGGAAAGGTTTTTTTGAGCCTGACTTTCGGCACTAAAAAATAATAAAACCATCCAAAAAAAGATGTATGGCAGTGGTATTTTAATGGTAACTTTCAATTTTAACAATTATAAAGAACTTTATTTATTCAATAATAAATAAATTGTAGATGAGTTTAACACTAAATGTATTTTTAATTTGAACAAAACGGTACACGCTATTTATTTATGGACTATGGCACTTATTGTGGCAGCTGTCGCCTTGTATCTTGGGTTTACAGGATATAGTTATTACAGTACTCCGCTAGAAGAGCGATTTTATCATCCTCGTCACGAATGGTTTAAGCCCAGCGGATTATTTGGACAAGGGTTAGGAGTAATTGGAACCTTTCTTATCTTTTTTGGGGTTTTTATATACATACTTCACAAACGTTATACTATACTGGGCAAATGGGTTCGCTTAAAGTACCTTTTAGAATTTCATATTTTTTTATGTAGCTTGGGCCCTGTATTAATTTTATACCATACGGCTTTTAAGTTTGGCGGCATTGTTTCGGTAGCTTTCTGGAGTATGGTAGCCGTAGTGGCAAGTGGGGTAATAGGCAGATTTTTATACCTACAAATCCCCCGTACTATCGAAGGGAGGGCATTGAGCTTACAAGAAGTAAAAAACTCCCAGACCGACATACAAACAGTGCTTTCTGAAAAATATAATATTGATGAAGAAAGTACTGTGCAATTTTTAAATTTTATAGACAAAAGTAAAGGTGCCGTCGTTACGAAAACCGATTTAAAAAAATCGCTGGACAAACACGAAGTGCCAAAAACAGAACAACGCAAGATTTTTTCAATGGTAAAGAAGGAACGTTCACTTTCAAAAAAAATAGTGCGGTTAGAACACATGAAAAAACTTTTTAGATACTGGCACGTGGCCCATATGCCTTTTGCCATTATTATGTTAGTAATTGTCGTTGTACATGTGGTTGTGGCTTTTACCTTTGGTTATCGCTGGATATTTTAAATTATGGACTCCGTTTTTTTAGAACAGCTTATTACATACGGCACAGTATTCATTTTCTGTGCTGCAATTTTCTTTTTTTACCTACGCAAGAAAAAGAAAACGTCCAAAAAAACCCTCAAAAAAGTGGCTATTGCCAAGGAGGAAGGACTTTACGAACCTGTTTCACTACACCCCTTTATAGATCCCAACGCTTGCATTGGCAGCGGCGCATGCATTAAAGCATGTCCCGAACAAGATATTTTAGGCATGGTAAGCGGACAGGCAGAAGTAATAAACGCCTCCAATTGTGTGGGTCACGGAGCGTGTTTTCATGCATGCCCTGTTGAAGCAATTTCATTACGCATTGGTACCGAAAAAAGAGGTGTAGACCTTCCCCATGTAAACGAAAATTTTGAGACCAACATGAAAGGCATCTATATTGCAGGAGAGCTAGGCGGTATGGGGTTAATTAAAAACAGTGTGGAGCAAGGTCAACAAGCCATAGACAGTATTCTAAAAAACAAAAAACAAAAAGTTGACAATGCTATAGACGTAGCCATAGTAGGTGCTGGTCCGGCAGGAATTTCGGCTACCCTGGCAGCAAAAAAACATGGGTTATCCAGTATAACATTAGAACAAGACTCCCTGGGGGGTACTGTTTTTACTTTTCCGCGTTCCAAAGTAGTTATGACATCGCCCATGAACCTCCCCTTGCACGGTAAAGCAAAACTCTACGACACCTCCAAAGCAGAATTACTGGAACTCTGGGAAAAAGTTATAACCGAACACGATATTGAAATTACCGAAAACACCAAAGTTGAAAATATTTTTCCACAAGAAAACGGAACCTTCAAACTTGTAACCAACAGGAATACCGAGTATATTGCTAACAACGTATTGCTTGCTATTGGAAGACGCGGTAGCCCAAGAAAATTAGGTATTCCAGGGGAAGACACCCAAAAAGTAGCTTATCGATTATTGGAGCCCGAATTAATTTCCGGTAAAAAAATCATCGTTGTTGGCGGTGGAGACTCTGCCATAGAATCGGCATTATTACTAAAAGATGAAAATGAAGTAATCCTCTCCTACCGAAAGGATAAATTTTCAAGACTGAAACCCAAAAACAAAGAAAAAATAATAACAGCTGAAAAAAATAACAGTATTTCTATTATTTTTAATTCAAATTTAGTGCAAATACATCCGGAATCCATCCTACTGCAACTGGAAGATGAAAGTACCAAGGAGTTTAAAAATGATTTAGTTTATATCTTTGCAGGAGGTGAACTTCCCACAACATTCTTAGAAAAAGCTGGGATCAAAGTCACTAAAAGGTTTGGTTATACCGTAAAAAAACACAAGTAACATTGAGATGGAAAGCTACATATGTTTTGGTAGTGCTCCTTTTGGGAGCCAGCGGTGTTTTTGCCCAAATTTCGCCGGGAGACCTCACAAAAGCTCATAGCAAATTTGAGGGCATGAGTAATTGTACCTTGTGTCACGATCTGGGCGCCAAAGTTTCAGATGCCAAGTGCCTGGATTGCCATAATGAAATTCAATCATTGCTGAATCAAAATCGTGGCTTTCATGCCAACAGCAGTGTTAAAGCTCAAAATTGTTTTAGCTGTCACAGTGAACACCACGGCCGTAATTTTGATATGATTCGGTTTGATACTAATAATTTTAATCACGATCGTACCGGGTATAGGCTGGAAGGAGCTCACGCTGTTGTGGATTGCAGAGAATGTCATACCTCTTCAAATATTTCAGATCCGGAATTGAGAAAGAACAAAGACACCTTCCTGGGTCTTGACCAACAATGTTTATCCTGCCATACCGATTTCCATCAAGGCTCTTTGCCTACCGACTGTTTGCAATGCCATAACATGAACGGATTTACACCCGTAACTAAATTTAATCATGAAACCGCCGATTACAAGCTTAGAGGACAGCATTTGGTGGTAGATTGTAAAGAATGTCACCAAACCACCGTTAAAAACGGAAAAGAATTTCAGCAATTTTCTGGCCTGGCTTTTAACGATTGTAAAGCCTGTCACCAAGATCCTCACAAGGGGAACTTACCAGGGCAATGTAAACAATGCCACGTAGAAAATGGTTTCGATATATTTATGGGGAAAGGGAATTTTAATCATACGGTTACCGATTTTGACCTCAACGGAAGTCATAAAGCCATAGATTGTTTTACGTGTCACTCCAACACCAAAAATGTTACTTCAATTTTTCAGGACAGAAACAATGTAGCTGAAAACAACTGTGTAGCCTGCCACACCGACCCACATGAAAATAAATTTGGGCAAGACTGTGCCAAATGTCATAATGAAGAAAGCTTTCTTGCATTAAACAATATGGATTTTTTTGATCACACTGTTACCGATTTCCCGCTGGAAGGAAAGCATCAGGGGGTAGATTGCAGGGCTTGTCATTCAGAAAGTTTTTCAACCCCAATTAATTTTTCAGAATGTAAAAGTTGTCACGCCGATTATCACAATGGCGATTTTACCGAAAACGGTATTACGCCAGATTGTGCAGCGTGCCACAGTCTGGAAAAAGGTTTTGAGTTTACTTTATTTACCATAGACGACCATCAAAAATCTGATTTCCCACTGGAAGGTGCGCACGTAGCAACTCCCTGTTTTGCCTGTCATGTTAGCGAAGATGACGAAAAATGGCAATTTGCCAATATGGGAACCAACTGTGTGGATTGTCACAATAACATCCATGAAGGCTTTATTGCTGAAACGTATTACCCTAAAAACGATTGTGCCGTATGCCATAGTAGTGACTCCTGGACATCTGTAGCTTTTGATCATACACAAACAAACTGGCCGCTTACTGGAGCCCATCAAGAAGTTTCGTGTAGGGCATGTCATTTTGAAAATTTAGAAAATACTGAGGGTTTTTCACAAAATTTCAGTAATTTAGATACCAATTGTGCTTCCTGCCACGAGAATGTTCATGATGATTCTTTTGCCATTAATGGTATTACCGAATGTTCCCGCTGTCATGTAACCACAAGCTGGTTTCCAGAAAAGTTTAACCATGACAACACCCGCTTTCCTTTACAAGGAAAACATGCAACCATAGATTGTAGGGCGTGTCACGAGGTAAACAATGAAAAAGGGGAACCTACCGTTGTATATAGATTAAACAAATTAGATTGCAAAGACTGCCATTTATAGTGCTTTTATGTCTCTCCCCAGTTTTTATGTGGGGACAATCTCCGCACGGCTCTAACTTAAAAATAGATTGTGCTTCTTGTCACAATCCAGGAGGCTGGGAAATAGATTTTGAAACATTACAGTTTGACCATAGTGTTACAGATTTTGAACTGGAAGGAACACACGCTTTGGTGGATTGTAAATCCTGCCATAGCGACCTGGTGTTTGACAGCACTCCTACCGATTGCTTTTCCTGCCATACCGATGTACACGCACAAAGCGTAGGAAACGATTGTGTGCGCTGCCATACTACCGATAACTGGCTGGTATTTGAAATTCCTGAAATACACGAACAAAATGGTTTCCCACTTATTGGAGCACATAGTAATTTAAGCTGTGTAGAGTGTCACACGCTGGAAAGCAGCCTGATTTTTAACCGACTTGGAAACGAGTGTATTGAATGCCACCGGGATGATTATTTTGCAACCCAAAGCCCAAATCATGCCCTTGCTGGATTTTCAACAGACTGTATTGAATGTCATGATCCATTAGGTTTTGGATGGGACGGAGCGGGTGTGATCCATGATTTCTTTCCGCTTACCAAAGGACATGATATACAGGATTGTAGTGCCTGCCACAACGTAAATAACTTTAGTGATATTTCACCAGATTGCTTTGCGTGCCATATGGACGATTATGCAATGGCCCAAAATCCAAATCACCAGGGCGGTAATTTCCCTACAGATTGTACACAATGCCATACAACTGATATAGGATGGATGCCTGCCACAATAAACCATGATTTTTTCCCACTTACCTCGGGACATGATATACAAGACTGTAATGCCTGTCACCAAAATGGTAATTTTAACAATACCCCAACCGATTGCTTTGCCTGCCATATGAAGGATTATGCAAGTACAAGCAATCCGAACCATAAGGCGGCCGGATTTCCTACAGATTGTGCTAGCTGTCATTCTACCAATCCAGGCTGGATGCCAGCGATAGTAAATCATGACTTTTTCCCACTTACGCTGGGTCACGATATAGAAGATTGTAATGCCTGCCACCAAAATGGTAATTTTAACAATACCCCGACCGATTGTTTTGCCTGCCATATGAAAGATTATGGGAATGCCAATGATCCAAATCATCAAGCAGCTGGTTTTCCAACAGACTGTGCGCAATGTCACACTACGAACCCTGGGTGGATGCCTGCTACGTTTAACCACGACGAAATGTACTTTCCTATTTATAGCGGAAAGCATGATGACGTATGGACATCCTGTACAGATTGCCATATGGTCCCGAACAACTACGCTATTTTTGACTGTTTAAATTGCCATCCCGTTGGAATAACCGCAGACGAACACGAAGATGTCCCTGGGTATATTTATGAAAGCAACGCCTGTTTCCAATGTCACCCGCAGGGAGAAGATTAAATTATAATGAAAAAGTTTTTTAGTTGCATACTGTTTTTTGGTTTTGCATTAAGTGCGTTAGCACAAGATGCTCCAAGAACTATGGAAGGTACCGTGACTTTTGTAACATCCAACAATGTATATGTTCGTTTTAATTCTACGGAAGGAATTTCTATAGGAGATATCCTAAAACGCAATGGGGAAGATTGTTTAAAGGTTACTTCTACCTCTTCTACATCTGCAGTTTGTACGGTTATAAATAACTGTTCCGTAGAAAAAGATGCAGTGGTTATGGCCACAAATGTTACATCAAATATTGAAGAAACAGAGCCAAGCACTACAGCTACACCCACTGACGAAGAAGTGCCTAAAACCTCCACCGATGTTACCCCGCAGTACTCCAGCAAGGAATCTGATTACAAAGAAAATATTAGGGGGAGAATTTCTGCTGCCAGCTATAACCTGTCTTCCAACATGAGAGAGAGCCGAAACAGATTACAGGGTAGGTTTTCACTAACAGCAGACCATATAGGCGATTCAAAATTTTCGGCAGACACCTATATTGCATATAGAAGTATACTTTCGCCTCCAGAAAACTATAGATCCCGCACCAGTATTTTCAATATTTATAATCTGAATGTTACTTATGATGCCACTCCTTCGTTATGGGTCGCTGCTGGTAGAAAAATTAATCCAAAAGCATCATCGCTGGGAGCAAACGACGGGCTGATGGCCGAAAAGTCTTTTGGAAATTTTTATGTAGGGGCCATTGGTGGCTTCCGACCGGATTTTTTTGACTATGGGTTTAATGGTGATTTATTGCAATACGGTGGCTACGCAGGTATAGAAACGGACGCCCAACAGTTTTACAGTCAAACCACCCTTGGAGTGATGGAACAAACCAATAGTGGCGCTACCGATAGACGTTATGTTTACTTTCAGCATAATAGCACAATTGCCACCAATTTGAACCTTTTTAGCTCTATGGAACTGGATATTTTTAGTGAGGAAGGCGCAAGTTCACGGCTCACAAATTTATACCTATCTGCCCGGTATCGTTTCAGCAAAGCGGTAAATGCAATGGTATCGTACGACAGCCGGAAACAAATTATTTATTACCAGACATTCCAATCGCAGATAGAGCAATTTTTGGATGACGATTTAGCACGTCAGGGGGTTCGGGTTCGATTAAATGTGAGACCTGTAAAAATCCTTTGGCTAGGAGCTAGTTACAGTAGTCGTTTCCAGAGCGATAGCCAAAACCAATCCGATAATTTATATGGCTATGCTACCCTTTCAAAACTTCCCGTTGTGGGTGGGCGTTTTAATGTTTCCTACAACAGCAACACCTCACGGTACTTATCAAGCAATATAGCTTCGGTACGGTATTCCAGAGACATTTTAAAGTCCAAGCTTCAGGGTGATGTATATTTTAGAAATGCAACATACGACTATGAAAACAGGGATGAAACTTTTACACAGAACTACTATGGAGGTGGGTTTAATTGGATTATCTCCCGTTCGTGGCAATTCTCTATAAACGGGGAATTTTCAACCATAAAAGAAGAAAAAAACTACCGTTTTTACACACGGCTTACCAAAAGATTTTACAGTAAAAAGAAAAGAAGATAATTATGAATTTATATAAACTCCTGATACCAGTACTAGCTATTACAGCCATTTCCTGCAACAATGGCCCTAAAGTGATCACTGCACAAACAAACGAGGCACAACCTAACACCAGCGGAATTTTTACTGAAGAGTCCACCCCCAATGAATCCCCAAATTTAGTACCCGCTTCCACCGGAACTTCATTTACCGATAACCTGCATACCGTTGTGGCTACCAAAACATTGGATACTAAAAAATACGTGTACATTCAAGCAACCGAAAATGGAAAACAATTCTGGATTGCCACTGCAAAGCAACCCATTGATATTGGTAAAACCTATTATTACAGAAACCCCTTGCTAAAAACAAATTTTGAGAGCAGGGAACACAATCGTGTGTTTGATACTATTTATCTGGTGTCAAATCTGGTATCACACAATCACGGGGCCGGAAACCTCACTGCAGATTTTTCTGAAAACACTACCCCTAAAACAGAACCGTCACAAAAACAACCCATAGAAACCCATACAAACACCATAATTGAGCATAAAGGATCTTTAAAAATTGCTGAAATAGTCGCCAACCCAAAACAATACGAAGGTAAAACAGTTCAACTCACGGGGAAAGTGGTAAAAGTAAACCCAAATATTATGAAACGGAACTGGTTGCACTTGCAAGATGGTAGTAAGAACAATTATGATCTGGTAGTAACAACAAACACCTTTGTTCCCGAAGGACAGACAGTAACGATGCGAGCCAAGGTTACCCTAAACAAAGACTTTGGAGCAGGCTATCGATATGATTTAATTCTGGAAGACGGGGTTTTAGTGGAATAGGTTAGGCTAAGAAATAATCGGAAATTTCCGCTTACGAATAAACGCCACAATACATATTACAATAATAACTGCTACGGCAATATATACCCAATTAGGGATAGGTACCGGATCTCCCGTAGCATAGCTATGCAACCCAGACAAGTAATAATTTACCCCATAGTACGTCATAATTACCGAAGCCAACCCAAAAATAGTAGCTACATTATAAGCAAATAAGCCTCTCATCTTGGGGATTAAACGCATATGCAGGATAAAGGCATAGACCAAAATAGTAACCAAAGCCCAGGTTTCCTTGGCATCCCATCCCCAATAGCGCCCCCAGGATTCATTAGCCCAGACACCTCCAAGATACGTACCTACACTTACCATAAACAGGCCACCAATTAAGGTAAGTTCGCTTATGTAAGACATCTCCTGTACAATGCGTTTTACACGTGTTTTATTATTTTCAGAAATAAACATTAACAGGATAAGATTAATAAGCCCTATGATAGCACCCAGCATTAAAAAACCATAACTTCCCGCTTCCAGAGAAACATGAATGGTTAACCAATACGATTTTAAAACAGGAACCAAAGGTGTAATTTCCGGATCGAGAAAGCTAAGCATGGAAACAAATAGTATCGTCCCTGCCAATACCATAGTTGCTGCTAAGCCACCAAACGACTTTCGGGTAAACAAAATTCCGGCAAGGGTCGAGGTCCAAGCAATATAAATCATAGACTCATAGCCGTTACTCCAGGGTGCTCTTCCAGAGACATACCAACGCATTCCCAAACCTATGGTGTGCAGGATAAATCCAAGAATCACCAATCCAAACAAAATCTTATAAACCGTTTTTAGTTTCCAGTTCGGTTTAAAGACCGAAACGAACAGAAAAAATAACAATGCTAACGCCAATATCATATACCAACCTGCCAGACGTGAAAACACATTCATGTTGTTTAAGGCAATTTCGGTATTGATTTTTGTTTCTGAAGGCATAATACTACCGCCGCTATTTTGCTGATAGGCTTTCAGTTCGTCCAGGAGGTGGCCTACATGAGCATACTCATTTGTTTGTGTTGCTTTTTTAAGTTCGGTTCCATAAGCATTAAAAAACTTAGTTGCCACGGTACTATGGTTATGACCATCATTAGCACTGTGGTTGCTGTAGCCTTCCCAGGTGTTATTAGGATTGTTGGGGTTGGGAATGATTTTTAACAGGCTGCCTGAAAAAACCATACTCAAAATATTTAAGCGTTCGTCTATCTTGATTAATTCCTTGGCATAGGTTCCGCGGTCTTTTTGTTCCATCGCATAGATTCGGCGTACCTCATCCCGCATTTTATATT
Organism: Flavobacteriaceae bacterium; assembly: GCA_002707745.1. Lineage (GTDB taxonomy): Bacteria > Bacteroidota > Bacteroidia > Flavobacteriales > Flavobacteriaceae > Marinirhabdus. Next base: position 5,103 of record PANU01000050.1, on the reverse strand, counting down.
GTCCTTCTGCATCAAAAAAATCTTTGTAGGAAGCATACTCCCCGGAAACATTCAGCAATTTCTGAACGTCCGGATGCTTTCCAAGTTTTACAAGTGGTACATCGTACCAATCGGTTTTATTTACAAACATGCTTAACAACACCTGATCTGCTGTTAGCCCATCCCAGCTTTCCTTTCTGGAAATTTTCCGAAGGATTTCACGCGAAAGGGTATGCACGGGTTTCATTCGGCCTTTAAAATCCTGTACTACTACAGTACTAAAAGCTTCTGCATGCTCCTGCGAAACTGCAGAATTTACGTGATCTCCCTGTGCAAAACCAGAAGCTGAAAGCATACAAAACAATGCAAATACAAAGGTTCCGCTTTTAGCGCGGATTTTCTTGATCTTTTTCCGAACGTCATAAAAGCGCGTTTTTTTACTGAAAAGCGTCCAGATCATTCCAAGTGTGAGCAAAGCATATCCTAAATACGAAATAATAGTGCCCCACCAATCGCTATTAACACTTAAGTAGGTTCCTTTTTCGTCTTTATCGAAAGAAGATTGAAAGAATCTATACCCATCATAATCCAGGATATTATTCATATAAATACGGTAATCCATTGTTACATTTTCAGCAGGATCCATAACAGTTACTTCACTGGCATAAGAAGAGGCACTATTGGTTCCAGGGTATTTATCCAGCTGAAAATCGTTTAGTTTTATGGCAAAAGGAACTGTAACCTCCCTGGCACCGTACGAAACAGCCATTTGTAAATTGTTAAAGGAAAATGGCGTGGGTCTTCCTGGTAACCCTTTCATTCCGTAAACGTAACTTTTCTTAGTAGTTCCATTTACCGAAACCTCCAGTAAAAGTGCGGTCATGCTCTCCCCTCTTACTTTAGGATCTTCGGAAGAAATAGCAGTGGAAGCACTTGGCTGAAATTCAGAAAAAACAAAATTATTCGTTCCATCTGAATAGAGGGAACGCAATTTTAAAGGCACATATGCTCCAGAGCCCAGCAACGTATCTCTTTGCTGTGTCGCCATAACAGTTTGCGTAAGTGTTCTTTGAGAGTTTATAGCGAGTGCATTATCCTCATATTTCAAATTAATGGCGCCTGCCATGGGGGTATCTTTAAAATTGTAGGTTAGATTTCCTATGCGGCGGGTTTGCCCTTTTTCCAGGTAATACTCTTCACGCCCCTGCGTCCCTGCCACGACTAGTTTAAGCGTTGGCGTACCGTTTTCTACTGAAGCAAAACTCTGTTTAGGATTGGGGATAAACTCTTTTAAGGACACTTGAATCAGATCGTTTCCAATAAGGTACGATTCTTCAAAACGATTGTTCCCCAGAGAAGCAAATAATACGGGTTCGTCAAACGTATAGGTGGTACCATTTTTTTGTACTTCAAATTTAAGGTAGGTTTCTGCTGAAAGAAATGAATTAGCCGCATCATTCTCCCGGATATGCATTACTCCTTCAAATCCAAAATACCGGGTAACCCCGGCACCAAGTATAATTACAATGATGGAAACGTGAAAAAGGACTAGCGCCCACTTTTTTTGTTGGATCATTCTATACTGATAGATATTGTATAGTATAGTGGCTCCAAACAGCAACAGCAACAGCTCAAACCACCTTGCCTTAAAAATTACCTTTTGGGCTGCACTTGTCCCGTAATCGTTTTCAATAAAAGTAGCAACACCAATAGCCACAGCAAAAAGAATAAAGTAAAGTCCAGCAGCTCGGGTTCCCAAAAAGGCATTTAAGATTTTTTTTCTATTCACAAAAAATGGATTTATTACATACAACGTTAGTACCGTCAATATAACAATAGTATTACATTTCTCTTACTTTTGAGATGTTATTTTTTGATAAAACGCTTATAAAAAGTACCGTTTTGGGTTACAAGCTTTATAAAGTAATTACCAGGGTGTAACGTAGCGACATCTATTTCCAGAGTGGTGGTTTCCGCCGGATTCATCAAAACAGTTTTTCCTAGGATATCCACAATTTCATAGTTTTGTATAGAATGATTTTTTGAGTTTATAAAAAGCTTATTTTCTGAAGGGTTTGGATACACCGATATGGTGTCTTCCAAAATATTTTCTTCAGTTCCTAATGGTGTTTTTATAGTTGTTACATAGGTATTGGTAAAGATAGGTAGGTTGAAATCGAAATAAATTTCAGCTGCATTGCTAAAACTGTCGCCAGTTTGTAAATTTTCCACCGTTTTAATTTTAAACAGTACATAACCATCATTGTCTTCATCGTTAAATGGGAGGTTAATGCCTTCAAAAATAAATTCTACCTTGTTTTCTGTAATTTGGGTCACAAAATCATGGCTGGCGTTAACCGGGCGTAGGGATTCTAACTGAAAGAAATCTGTGTTAATTTCATCAACTACTACAATATTTTCAGCCGGGAAGTTTCCAGTATTTTCAAAACGGATTAAATAATGCACATAATCGCCCACACGTTCTATACTTAAGGTTTCACCCTGCAAACATCTAATATCGTTGGGGTCGAAAGCGCCTACCACGATTTGCTCCAACGTAAAAATATTATCCAAAGGATTGGCATCGCCTGAAAGAGGGCTTGCGGTAGCTGTAAAAATTAAAACATCATCAATATTTACGGGAAAATTAGGATCTGTAGGTGGATTGATGGTAAAAGTAAGGTTCACCACAAAGCTTTGAAAGGGCATTAAATCGTTAAAATTCCATGTAAAACTATTGGGTGTTGACGCATCAAAGGGGACATCAGACTCCAAAAATGTCATCAGGTTTTCCAAATAGACCAATTCTACATCGCCAGTAATAATCTGATTTCCTACGTTGTTTACTATTAACTGGTAGGTAGCATCAAATCCAGGACGAGCGGGTGTTACAGGAGAGAGTAGCACTTCCAGGTTATCGGTCATTGAATTGGGCACAAAACAGATGTCCTGTTCAAACGGACTAGGATTGGCTGGAAAGGTAACCGTAAAACTCGCTGGAGATACGTCAAAAAGCGCTGGATCTACCGAAGAAGGAGTAACCGTATACGTACCTTCCTCCACGGGAATATAATACATCCCGGTTCCATTGGCTATACCTGTGCCAGTATCAACACCGTCGGTAATGGTGTAATTCATAAAAGGGACAATAGGATCGGCAACTTCACAGCCATCGATTTCAAAATCGAACCGTGACATCCCTTCTATCTCATAAACTACACCCACGGGATTAACAGGACAAGAAGAGTTGACGTTTACATTATTGTAGCCATTGTTAACCAGCCAGGTTTGCACCTCTGTCAGTTGCATTTCATCAGCACAAACATATTGCAAGCTGGGAAGGTTATTTATGTTTATATTGAATAGCGATTCCATACTTCCATTCTTAAGGTACAAAGACTCCAAGTTTGGATTGTCGTTAAACGTTCCCCAGTTAAGATTCATACAGTAATTTAAATTGATATCTGTAAGTAGATTGTTTGAAAGATGAATATTCACAATTTCATTGTCTTCGGCAAGAATTAAATTTTCCAATAAATTATCTTGTGCATACACAATGGTGGCATTGGGTACCTGAGATAAATCTAGCGTTTGCAGCTGATTATCGCTAATCAACAAAGTGTAGAAGAATGGGCAGTTCACCATATTGAAATTTGTTATCTGGTTAGCATCGGCATTAATAGATTGCAATAAGGGTAGGTCCTGAACGTTGAGTGTTGTAATCTGGTTAAACTCTACGTTAAGGTTACTAAGGCTAATTGCCCCTGTGACATCCACAGCAGTTATATTGTTATTGCCTGCAAACACCGAACTCAAATTAGCCAATCCGTTTACATCCAAACCAGTAATTGCACTGAACTCACAATTTAAATCTTCCAATGCGGTGCACCCAAGTACGTTTAGGCTGGACATGGCATCGTTACTGGAACAGGAAAGATCGGTTAGATTCGTCAAATTACTTACATCCAGTCCCGTTAAATTATCACTATAGCTAATATCAAGTAATTGCAACCCACTTAAGGTACTCACGTCTATGGTGGTAAAGGGGTTACCAAAGGCCCAGAATATTTCTAAATTTACCAGTCCAGTTACATCTACTGTTGTGAGATCGTTATTACTAAAATCCAGATACTCCAGATTTGTAAAGGCTGTTCCGTTAAAGGCAGTAAGGTCGTTTAGGTTTACTTCCAGACGGGTAAGATTAATAAAATTTTCCAATCCCGTAAGATCGCTTATAGCACTGGATGCCAGATCCAGTTCAAATATAACAAGAGCCTCGGCCATATCTATTTCACCATCGGCATTGGTGTCTATAGCTACAGAGTCACCATTAGCGTCAACAGCAATAAAATTAACCGGACTTGCTGCCAAGAGTTTGTTTTTAAGTTCCACATCGGGAAATGTAATAATTTGTGCTACGGAAGTTACCGATATAAGCACTGCTATAAGTGTTAAGTAAAAAGTTTTCATTTTATATGTTTTTGGTTGTTTGCCTTGCAGTATTTTATTTTTTAATCAGTTTGAAAATTTCTACTCCCTGCGCTGACTTTATTTTCAAAAAATAAGTTCCAGCCTGAAGGTGTGAAACATTTATTTGTGAGACGCCTTCAGAGAACACACTGATATCCTGACCCAGAATATTTAATAATTCTACTGAAACTATAGTACTACCTCCCTGGTTGCTAATATGTATTACATCGTTTGCAGGGTTGGGGTATATGTTAAAGTTTGTAGCTCCTAAAGTATGCTCTGTAACACTCAAAGGTGTCTCAATGGTGGTTACATAGGTATTTGTAATAATTGGAAAATTAAAGTCGAAATAAATTTCAGCCTCATTGCTAAAACTGTCCCCCAATTGTAAATTTTCCACCGTCTTTATTTTAAAGAGTACAAAACCGTCATTAGTTGCATCATTAAAAGGGAGGTTTATCCCTTCGAAAATAAATTCTACTTTATTCCCAGTAATTCTTGTCACAAATTCGTGGCTGGCCTGAACTGGGCGCAGGGTCTCCAACTGAAAGAAATCTGGGTTAATTTCATCCACAACTACTATATTTTCGGCAGGGAAGTTTCCGGTATTTTCAAAACGGATCAAATAATGTACATAATCGCCCACACGCTCTA
>PANU01000049.1 GCA_002707745.1 Flavobacteriaceae bacterium | reverse complement strand
GTGGCTGAAGTTCATAAAAACATTGCCCGCCATAAAGAACAATTAGAAATCTGGAAAAAGAAACTTATAAAAATAAAATCTGCACGTACTAATTCGTGATGGTTTCTTGTATTCTTTGTGACAATCCTGCTACTTCCGAATATTTTCGGAATGAGAAACACCATTTTTTAGTTTGTGCTTCCTGTACAACGGTTTTTAGACATCCTGAAAGTTTAATCTCACCTTCAGCAGAAAAGGAACGCTATCTTGCACACCATAACGATATTAAAGATTCGGGCTATCAGGAGTTCGTAAGTCCGTTGGTAAATCTTGTTTCAGCCAGTTTTAAAACTAGTGCTGTTGGTCTTGATTTTGGTGCGGGTACTGGTCCTGTGGTAGCAAAACTGCTTGCTGAAAAAGGATACACGGTAAAATTATACGATCCGTTTTTTCATCCAAATAAAACGGTTTTAGAAAAGGAGTATGACTTTATAATTTGTTGTGAGGTTATTGAACATTTTCACAGTCCTTTAAAAGAATTCAAATTGCTAAAACACCTTCTAAAACCAAATGGAAAACTATTTTGCATGACTAGTCTCTGGACTGGAACTAAAGAAGAATTTGCAGGTTGGTGGTATAAAAATGATAGTACCCATACGCTATTTTATAATCCGACCAATTTAAAATTTATACAGGAACATTGTAACTATGCTTCTGTTTTAATTAAAGAAAATACTATTGTTTTTAATTAACTTTCTGATTCTATAACCTGTACTCCAATTACAAATGAACGAAAAACCAGAACTGTACTTTCCACGGGATGTAGGCTGGCGCGAATGGTTGGATAACAACCATACTAAATACGCACAAGGCGTGTACTTAATTTTTTATAAACTAGAAACAAACATCCCAACTATGAGATGGGAAGAAGCTGTAAAGGTGGCGTTGTGTTATGGATGGATAGATAGTACTGTGAAATCCTTAGGCAAAGGAAAAAGAAGACAATACTTTTGCCCTCGCAACCCTAAAAGCAGCTGGAGTGCCTTGAATAAAACCTATATTGAAGAACTGGATAAACAAGGACTTATGCACGAGGCGGGTTGGAAAACCATTAGTCACGCTAAAGAAACAGGTACCTGGACAGAAATGGACGCTGTAGAAAATCTGGTAATCCCAGAGGATTTACAATTAGCATTTAATGCAAATCCTTTAGCTTTTAATAACTACCAGAACTTTAGCCCCAGTTATCGAAAAAACTATTTAAGCTGGCTACATAGCGGAAAAAGACAAGCTACCAGAGAAAAAAGGATTATCGAGATAATTCAATTTTGTAAAGACAATATAAAGTCCAGAATATAAGCTACTCTGCTACTAGCGCATCGATAGTTTTATAAACAGATTCGCTGTCCCAATCTGCAGCCCCAGTTTTGTGCATAACAATCTTTCCATTTTTTGAAATAAGATATGTTGTAGGAAAAGAATTGGTTTGTAATGCCTCCGGAAAAGTGTCTTGTGTAGTATATACAGGAAAATTATATTTTTCTTTTTCCATAAACGTTTGTACAGTTTTAGGATCTTCTATAGAAACAAAATAGAACGAGACATCTTCTTTGTATGTATTGTACAAAGCTTGCATTGAAGGCATTTCGGCAATGCACGGCGGACACCACGTAGCCCATATATTTACAAGGGTTACTTTCTTTTCAGCCGAGGAAAATTGTGCTGTAGTTCCATCTAAATTCTGCAATTTCCAGTTATAATCTGAAAGAGTTTTTTGTTTTTCTTCGGAAATTTCAGAAGGACTAAAAGCTATCAATCTATTAAAAAGTACTTTAATAGGTGTGCCAGTTTGTGGAATAAAAAGCACCACCACCAATAGGAGGAGCAGGATTGTAGACCAGTTTTTCTTAAAAAATGTAAGCATACACAAAGATAACAAACAAAAAGACCCTGATTTGAATCAGGGTCTTTTATAGAAACATTTGTTTTTGAAAATTAAGCGTTTTGCTTCTTGATCATATTGAGTGCAGAACCTTCTCTATACCAGGCAATTTGCGCATCGTTATAGGTATGGTTTGCCTTTATGGTGTCTTTGCTTCCGTCTTTATGGGTAACCTCAATGGTCAACGGCTTATCTGGTGCAAAGTCTGCAATATCTGTAAAGTTGAAGGTATCATCTTCCTGGATTTTATCGTAATCTGCTTCATTGGCAAATGTAAGCCCTAACATTCCCTGCTTTTTTAGGTTGGTTTCGTGGATACGGGCAAAACTTTTTACCAATACCGCTGCAACGCCTAAGTGTCGTGGTTCCATAGCAGCATGCTCTCTGGAGGAACCTTCCCCATAATTATGATCCCCCACAACTATGGTGTAAATTCCTTTTTTCTTGTACTCACGCTGTGTATCTGGCACACCGCCATATTCACCGTCTAACTGGTTCTTTACAAAGTTTGTTTTTTTATTAAATGCATTTACAGCTCCAATTAAACAATTGTTTGAAATATTATCTAAGTGTCCTCTGTAACGTAACCAGGGACCAGCCATAGAAATATGATCTGTAGTACACTTCCCGAAGGCTTTAATTAACAACTTTACATTACTTAGCGCTTCGTCTTTAATAGGCTCAAAGGGGGTTAATAGTTCTAGCCGCTCACTATCTTCTGCAACTTTCACTTCTATTTCGCTTCCATCCGGCGAAGGAGCTAAGTACCCATTATCTTCAACATCAAAGCCTTTTGGAGGAAGTTCAATTCCCCTGGGTTCGTCCAGTTTTACTTCTTGTCCTTCTTCATTTACTAAGGTATCGTTCATCGGGTCAAAATCCAGTCTTCCTGAAATCGCAATAGCGGCAACCATTTCTGGCGAGCCCACAAATGCATGAGTATTTGGATTTCCATCGGCACGTTTACTAAAGTTTCTGTTAAAAGAATGTACTATCGTGTTCTTTTCGTCTCCTTTAAGATCACTTCTGTCCCACTGTCCAATACAAGGACCACAGGCATTAGTAAAAATAGTAGCTCCAAGATTTTCAAAAACATTTAATAAACCATCACGTTCTGCTGTAAATCTAATTTGCTCAGAACCCGGGTTAATACCAAAGTCACTTTTGGGTTTTAATTTCTTATCAATGGCTTGTTGCGCTATTGAGGCTGCTCTTGTTAAATCTTCGTAAGAAGAGTTGGTACAGGATCCTATTAATCCCCAATCAACTTTAATAGGCCAGTCGTTTTTCTTGGCCTTTTCTCCTAATTGTCCCACGGGTGTTGCCAGATCTGGAGTAAACGGCCCGTTAAGGTGTGGACGGAGTTCAGATAAGTTAATTTCAATTACCTGGTCAAAATATTCTTCTGGATTTTCATACACTTCGGGATCTCCCGTTAAGTGTTCCCGAACTTTATTGGCTTCATCTGCAATATCGGAACGGTCTGTAGCGCGTAAAAAGCGTTCCATAGCGTCGTCATATCCAAAGGTAGATGTAGTAGCGCCAATTTCGGCACCCATATTACAAATAGTTCCTTTTCCAGTACATGAAAGGTTTTTTGCGCCAGGACCAAAATATTCTACTATGGCACCCGTTCCACCTTTTACGGTAAGGATTCCTGCTACTTTTAAAATAACATCTTTAGAAGCTGTCCAACCACTTAACTCACCTGTAAGTTTTACTCCTATTAACTTCGGAAATTTAAGCTCCCAGGCCATTCCGGCCATAACATCTACTGCATCTGCACCTCCTACTCCAATGGCAACCATTCCTAATCCGCCAGCATTCACTGTATGGCTATCGGTACCAATCATCATTCCCCCGGGGAATGCATAATTTTCTAATACTACCTGGTGAATAATTCCTGCTCCAGGTTTCCAGAAACCAATTCCATATTTATTTGAAACCGATTCCAGAAAATCGAATACTTCGTTACTTGTTTCATTGGCTCTTTTTAAATCGGCTGCAGCACCCTGTTTGGCTTGTATCAAGTGGTCACAATGTACTGTGGTTGGCACAGCTACATTTTTTTTACCCGCTTGCATAAATTGTAACAAAGCCATTTGCGCTGTTGCATCCTGACAGGCAATACGGTCCGGAGCAAAATCTACATAATCCTTCCCACGGGTAAATGCTTTGGTAGGCATTCCGTCCCAAAGGTGGTTGTACAATATTTTTTCTGAAAGAGTTAAAGGTTTGCCAACAACTTCACGTGCTTTTTCTACACGCGCTGCCATTTGTGCATATACCTTTTTAATCATGTCTATATCGAAAGCCATAGTAATATTAGTTTTGGTTTGAAGTATATTTTAGTGAATAATGTTGCTTTTTTTTGAATTCATGCAAAAATACTAAAAATGAATATATTTTAAAAATGTTTAATAAAAATAGGCATTTGATGCTTAATTTTTATTAAATATTTATTTTTAATAAAAATAATTGAATATAATTGAATTTTACCTAGTTAAAATTGAGAATATAAAAATTGTTTTATACTGTCAGTTTCTTAAAACTATCCTTTTCAGCAGTACTTTACAGAGGTGAAATAGAAAGGCGGCTAAAATTTTAAACGAAATAAACGTAGCGGCTATGGTAAAAAATTAGTTTTTACGTTTATAAATTTTTAGGAGCTTTAAAATAGCTAAGCTTATTGCCAGTAGTTGAAAAAGAGATGCAATAATTAAAAGATTGGGCGCATTTCGGAAGCCAAATCCCCAATGAAGGATTTTAAAAAGTGCTCCTAGTATATAAAAACCAATTCCTATTAAAAATAAAACAATTGGGATTATAAATCTTTTAAGCATTAGTATAGGCTTTTAATAATTTCTTCTATAGACAGGCCTTCGGCTTCGGCTTTGTAGTTTTTTATGAGCCTGTGACGCAAGATACCAACTGCCACTTTTTGAACATCTTCAATGTCTGGTGAAAATTTACCGTGTAATGCTGCATTGGCTTTAGCTCCCAAAATTAAGTTTTGAGAGGCACGTGGACCTGCTCCCCAGTCTATATAGTTTTTTACTATTTCCGGAGCTGCCTGGCTTTTAGGTCTTGTTTTTCCAACAAGTGTTACCGCATATTCCACCACGTTATCTGCTACCGGAATTCTTCTAATAAGTTGCTGAAAATCTATAATTTCCTGCGGAGAAAACAGTGCGTTTACTTGTTGGGAAGTGCCGCCTGTTGTTGTTTTTACTACTTCAACTTCTTCGGCAAATGTTGGATAATCCAGGTTTATAGCCACCATAAAACGGTCTAATTGTGCTTCAGGTAGCGGGTAGGTTCCTTCCTGCTCTATAGGGTTTTGTGTAGCCAGCACAAAATAGGGTAAATCCAGTTTGTAATGTTGTCCTGCTACGGTTACTGCGCGTTCCTGCATAGCTTCCAGCAGTGCAGCTTGTGTTTTGGGTGGTGTACGGTTAATCTCATCGGCCAGAATTATATTGGCAAAGATGGGACCTTTAATAAATTTAAAGGTTCGGTTTTCATCCAGTATTTCAGAACCTAATATATCACTTGGCATTAAGTCGGGCGTAAACTGAATTCGTTTAAACTGAAGTCCAAGCGCTTGTGCAACCGTATTAACTAGTAATGTTTTAGCCAGACCAGGAACTCCAATTAATAATGCATGACCTCCGGAAAAAACAGACAACAATACCTGTTCTACTACTTCGTCCTGTCCTACAATTACTTTTTTAATCTCTTGCCTAAGGGCGTTATATTTTTTTACGAGTTGCTCTACTGCCGCTACTTCTCCCATACTATTTTAATTACTTGATTTAACCCAGTCGCTCGAAAACTCACAGTCCTGGTAGTCTTCATTAACGCTTACATAGGTTTGTTTAATTTGCTTGTTTTGCCACTCTTCTATGGCTCTAATTTGCTTTTCTTTTAATGCAAGTCCCTGAATACGCTCATAATCCTTAACATATTCTGCGGGGTGCTCTTCATAACGTTTGGTTACGGTATAAAATTTAAAACTTGCTTTTCCAGTTCTATCTCTCTCTACAAATATTTTAGACACTTCGCCTTCGGCAAGATTGTAAACTTTTGCACTTAAATCTGGATCCATTTTGGTTAGGTCAAATCTGGTGTCGTACGTTACTGGGTTTATTAATTGTCCGCCATTATTGCGTGTTTCTTTTTCTTCGGAATATAAACGAGCGGCTTCTGCAAATGTAACGGTGCTGTCTATAATACCAGCCCGTACTTTTTCAATTTTTTCTTTTGCTTTGTCTATACTCCATTGCGGTACTTCAGGATAAATAAGAATATGACGCACATCTACTTCTTGTCCACGGATTTTATCTACCTTAAGGATATGAAATCCAAACTGAGTTTCAAAAGGTTCGCTAATTTCACCTTCGAGCAAAGAGAATGCCTGGTCTTTAAATTCTTTTACGTAGGCAGAGTTTCTTTTAACACCTTCAATTAGACCACCTCGGGTTTTGGAGCCATCTTCTGAATACAGTCCCGCTTTTGTGGCAAAACTAACTCCGTTGTTTACGATGTCTTCCCGCATCTGGTTAAGTCTGTCAATAGCAGTTTGCTTGGCGTCTTTGGTAATCTCCGGCTCAACTACTATTTGGGCTACTTCAACCTCGGCACTAAATACAGGGCGTTCATCTTCTGGAATGGCAAAGAAAAACTCACGCACTTCTTCGGGGGTAATTTCAACATTTTCAACAACTTTTGCTTGCATTCTTCCTGCAAGTCGTAGATTTTTTCTTGCTTCAAACAATTCGCTTCGCAATTCTGGAAGGCTATTTTTTTTATAGAATTTTAGAAGTTTTTCTTCTGAGCCAATTTCAGAAGTCATTATTTGTAATAACTGGTCTACTTCAGGATTAATTTCAGCATCACTAACCATAATACTATCCTGAATGGCCTGGTGCAAATACAATTTGTCTTCCATTAACTTACCTAGTAATTGGCAGCGTGTAACCCCGTCTGTAGAAACCCCTTGTTGCTGAAACTCGAGGTAGCCTTTATCTATATCGCTATCCAAAACTACGTAATCTCCTACTACGGCCGAAACCCCTTCCACTTTGTATCTTGAGAAAGGTTCTTTAACGGTATCTTTTTGTACCTGTTGGGTTGCTGTAGAGTCTATCATCACATCTTCTTGTGCGTGTGCAAGCAACGTGGTGCAAAATACCAAAAGTGCCAGTAATCTATTCATTAGTGTATGTTTCAAAATTATTGTTTTTAATTGCATCTGTAGTAATATCTTTTTCTAACTTTTTTATGAGATCCAATTTCCTTTTGTTGAGTATAATTTGCTCAATTGTGGGTTTTACATATAATAGAGGGGCTGTATCGGTAGGATTAAGCCTATCTTCAATTTTAAGTAAATATACTCCTAATGAGTCTTGTAAGCGGATAAAATTGGATTTATTTAATTTTGACTCGTCTGTGGTTTGTAGTATAGGCAGTACCATTTCAACGGCTTCACGTTTTACCCAGGTGGAGTCGTTAAGGTTGAAACTTTTATACTGAATACTCTCTGCCATTAAAGCTTCTTTATCTGTTTCATTAAAACGTTCAAGCTTTTGTGATGTTTGTGAAAGGTTGGTAAAGTTTTCATCAATATGAATGTACCGTATTTTAAATAATTGATCGTTCAGTTTGAAATTCTGTTTATTTTCGTTATAAAATTCTTCAAGTTCTGTGTCTGAGACGGTGCTATCCAACTGCCTGTTTATAATGGTGTTTTTATACGCTTCGGTGTAGAGATCTCTTTTATATTCTTCAATTAATTTATTATAGTTTTCCTGTTTGCTTTCAGATATATTAATAATAGCCTGATCCATTAAAATTTGCTGGGTTGCCCATCTGTTAATATAATTACTCACAATTAAGGTACTGTCTTCTTTTGAGGTATTTTCAGAAATAAGTGCTGCAATATCTTCCTGGTAAAGATAGCTGTTGTTTACCCTGGCTATAGGGGTACGGTCATCCTTTTCCTTAAAATACTCGCAACTTGTTGCCAGCACACATAAACACAATATATACGCTGCTTTTTGCATTACTGATCCAGGTTTTTCTTAAGTTTTTTCAGCGTTTTTTTATTTAAATCTACCGTATATTTATCTCTTAAATCCTGCATCCAGGCGTCTTCAACTATTTCCTGGTAATTGCTTAACACTTTTCCTTTAATCTCCTCAAAGCTTTTTTTGGTGGGTGGCAAAATTTCTAAAACATTTACAATGGTGTAGGTGTTTCCATTTACATAGGTTTCTGAAATTCCTTCTTCTTTTTTAAAGCCTTCTGGCAGTGCGTTATTATCCAGTTCAAACTTGCCGGTAGTTGCAATAACTTTTACGTTTGTAGCTTCGTTCATTTGGCTTTTTATCTGGCCTGCATCCTTTCCTTCGTTAAGTAATTGTCTTGCCTGGGCTGCATTTTCCTTATTTGTTGCATTTATAATTATAGCATGAACCCGTTCTTCCCAGTTATAGCTTTCCTTATTTTTTTCGAAATAATTTTGAAGACCAACACTGTCATTTTTAGCCTTATTCCAGATATTTTCCCGCATTAAATCGAAAATTAATAATCCGTCACGGTACTCACTTATAATAGCCGCGTATTCTTCGTCTTCATCTTCCAAGGCGTTGCGATAATATTCTTTTAATGCATCTCTCTCAAAATTATCGTAATACGTGGTTAAGGCTTCATCTATTGTAGTAAAGCGTAACATACGGTTTTTGCTTAAGGGTAAATATTCAGCAAAATCGTTAAATGTTTTAGACTCTTTGCCCCCTATGGTAAACATAACTGTGCCTCCTTTTTCACCAACAGGTCTATAGGACCATTTTCCTCTGATTATAGAGTCGTTTACGTAGTTTCTAAAAAAGTCTAAATAAGGAGCTCCCATTTTAAAGCCGTATTTGTCTTTAATTTTATTTTTTACGTTTGCGATTACAACTTTTGAACGGTCTCCATCTTTTACTCTTTTTTCTAATTGTTCTTTTTCTTTTTCAAAAGAGGAGTGCTCATGTATTTTATCCAGACGGGCAATGTGCCAGCCTATTTCACTTTTAAACGGTTTGGTAATGTCTCCTTCCTTTTTTATTTCAAAAACATTTTCTTCAAACAGTTTGGAGCGAAGTTCATTTTTTCCAAAAGGACGCAAAGTTCCGCCCGTTGTTGCAGATCCTTTATCGTCTGAGTATTGTTTTGCTAACTCCTCAAATTTTATGCCTTGTTGTAACAGCTGATATATTTCATCAATACGCTCTTTAGGATCAAAAGTTCTGGTTTCATCTTCTTTGTCATAAACCATTATATGAGAAATTGTTCGCTTTGGCTCACGAACACGACGGTCGTTAACTTTTATTATATGGTATCCATATTGAGTACGAACAATATTTGAGATGTCACCTACCTTCGTGTTATAAGCAGCAGTCTCAAAGGGATACACCATAGAAAATACTGTAAAATACCCTAAATTTCCAGCAGTTTCGGATGCATTAGGCTCTTCAGAATTGTTTTTGGCAAGGGTTTCAAAATCTTCTCCTTTTAAAGCACGCTGGCGTAATTGTTCTATTTTTTTGTAGGCTTTCAAAGTATCTGCAGGGGTATCGGTATATTTTGAAAGTACAAGAATGTGATTTGCACTAATTTCTTCCAGACCTCTGTTATAGGCTTCTTTAGCCAGATCCTGGGTAGCATTGTCTTCATATATATAAAACCGGGAAAGTTGTTCCTGATAGTTGGCTAATTCGTTTATATACAAACGCTTTTTATCTAATTCCTGTGCATATGCTTCGGTTACTTTAAGCTTATAATCTATAAAAAGATCGAGATATCCGTCTACTGTTTTCTGATTCTCATCCTGAACCAGATCGAGATTTTTTTTGTAAACGCGTTCAAACTCCGAAGCATATACTGGTGCACCGTCAATAGTTAAAAGAATGTCTTTCTTTTTCTGTCCTATTACAATTGTGGACACCAGAAAAAATATAAACAGTAAAGCAAAATTCTTTTTCATCTTAAATAAATTATTTTTTAATGAGTGCAAAAATAACAAAATATAGTGCTTAGGAAGATTATTTCTATAAACGTTTTACAATATATAATCAATAGTTTTCCAAACATTCTTGAATACTAAAGTATTTAACTATTTTAGTACCTTTAAAACAAAAAAATTTATGGAACAACCCAATTTGTTAATCCTACAAATGCAGCAAAAAAATGAAAAAGCATTTGAGCGTTTGTACGGAATGTATTCTGAAGCTATTTACGGGATTATTTATAGTATTGTTTTAGATGAACCCACCGCAGAAGAAGTGCTACAAGACTCCTTTATTAAAATATGGGACAATAGCGAAGCATACGATGTAAACAAAGGGCGTTTTTTTACATGGATTCTTAACATTGCCCGTAACACCGCTATTGACAAAACAAGGTCAAAGAGTTATAAGAACACCAAAAAAAACCTAACGACCACAAATTTCGTAGATATTTTGACGTCCTATGACAACCTAAATAGTAAAACCAACGCTATAGGAATCAAAAAATTTGTTGAGAAATTAAAACCAACTTGTATTAAGATTATTGAACTGTTGTTTTTTCAAGGGTTTACTCAAAAAGATGCCGCAAATGAATTGGAGATGCCCCTAGGCACTCTAAAAACAAGAAACCGTAACTGCCTGCGAGACCTGCGCTGGCTTGTAATTGGACCCCAATAATATGAACGAAGAAGAAATTATAGCATCCGGAATTTTAGAGCTGTACGTATGTGGCTCTTTACCCGAAATAGAAGCTCTGGAAGTTGAAGCTGCCATAAACAGGTTTCCTAATCTTAAAAAAGAGGTGGAAATTATTGAAGCATCCCTCATTACCCTGGCTGAAAATGTATCACCTCCCCTGTCAACTGTAGTTTGGACCTACATTCTTAATACTATTAGAAATGTAAATAATTCAAGCACTACGCAAAGGTCTTTTAACTGGGCCAGTGTAAGCGGTTGGGCAGCAGCCATTTTATTGTTAGGCGGACTTTTATGGATGCTGAATCAAAACAACACGCTGGAACAGAAAGTAGAGCTAACCACTACCGAAAATTCTGAACTTGAGAACAAGCTAAAAACTACTGAAAAAGATCTTATAGACACCGAAAAAGACCTTACAGATACTGAAAGTGTACTGGCTGTATTAAGAAGCGACGATTTTAACACCGTTTTACTACCCGGAAACAAAGATGTAGCTCCTGAAGCTTCTGCTAAGATTTTTTATAACAGCAATAACAATGTAGTATATATAGATGCCAAAGGACTTCCTAAAGCTCCCAAAGGAAGAGTATACCAGGTATGGTCTCTGAAAATGCAGCCGTTAACTCCAAGCAGTATGGGGCTGTTAGAAGAATTAAATGCTGTAAAACCTAATCTCTATAAATTTGACTCCTTTCCCACTGCAGAAGGATTTGGAATTACATTGGAGCCAAAAGGTGGTAGTGAAACCCCCACGCTTAGTCAATTATATGTCTTAGGAACTGTAACCCAGTCATAGTAATTTATTACTACTTAAAGTTATTTAAGTATGAGGCTGTCTAAAAAGTGTACTCATATTGTCAAACTGAGCTTGTCGAAGTTTTAACAGTATTGACAACCAATACATTTCGACAGGCTCAATGTGTCAAATTCATGAATTTGACACTTTTTAGACAGGCTCATTTTATTATTTAGTTTCAGCTACTTCTATCTCTTTTTTGAAAGTGTTTTCAGTACAATAGCATCATAAAAAAAGCACCCTTGACTAAAAGGGTGCTCAACTAACAAAAAAACTCTGAAAAAACCGGTAAATTCCGGTTATTGATCATCAACTTGGATAACCAACCATTGTACAAATACTTACGAAGTTTTTATACGGTTGGTTTTAAAGATCTTGTATTTTTTTAAATAAAACTGGACCTACCTCAAATTCGGCTTCCAATAATTCATTTTTTAAAGTTTCAACTTTTTCGGTATCGCCATTTGCTTTGTAAACCAGAGCACTGTGGTAAAGCGCCATAGGTTCGGATGTTTTACCTTCAACGTGGTTACTTATAGTTTGCAACGCTTCTTGTTGTAAGTTGTTTTTTAATTGCGCTAAAGCTAACAAATGGTAACTTTCTGGGGTGGCACGATTTTCTACTTCTGTTTTAGCAATTTGAAGCGCTTTTTCTGGATTTTCATCGGCATATACTTCAATTAAATACGCGTTATACATTGCTCCATAATTTCCTTCGTTAACAGCGTTTAAAAATTTATTGGTATATTTTTCACTTTCGGCATTAGCATTATTGTATTCAGCCATTTCGGCTTTAAGTAAATAATACTCTGGCACTTTGTGATGTACTAGGATACTGTCCAGAATCTGATTGGCAGCTTCGGTATCTTTTTCTGCTGAATATAAAATCCAGGCAATTCCCTTTTTAGCATAAGCATTTTCAGGATCCAGTTGTAGTGTTTTAAGGTATTCATTATAAGCATCCTGAATACGTCCGGCGTGTCCATAATAATCGCCAAGATTGGTATAACTCCATATTTTAAGCGATTTATTGTCACGCGCATTTGCAATGTCACGAGCTTTTTCAATATACTTGATCGCATTATCCAGATCACCCTTAAAATCGCTCCATTTTGCTACACGGATAAGGTAATTAAAATCTGAGTTATTTTTTCCCAGTTCCATCATTCGGTACGCATCTTCGTACTGTCCCAGCTCCATGTACACATCAAACAAAACGTGTTCTGTAGCACGTTTGTTAGAAATACCCTCGTAACTTTCTTCCAGAATTTCTTTTGCTTCTTTAAAACGGTGCTGAGAAATATAGTTATGAGCCAGACTGCGTGTAAATCCATCTTTATTATGGGCAGAATTTTCAATTCCTTTTTTATAGAGGTTTTCTGCATTGCATAGATATGCAGCAGTACCAGAATTGTCGAACATAGTACTGTACGCACCTGCCAGGGGTCCCAAACTCCCTACACTGGTGGTATCGCTAGTGGCGTCCATTTTATTGGACCAGAAGTCTTTTTCGGTTACTGCGTTATCAAAGTTTGTTGTTTTATTGGTACTTAAATACCCCATGTAATCTTGCTTGTTTGTTACCTGAACTGATTTTTCTTCAGTTTCTGCACAAGAAGCAGCTACTATTAGAGTAAGTATAAAAATATAATAGTTGTAACGTTTCATTGTTAGTTGGTATATAATAGAAAAGAGCAATAGGTTGTATTGCTCTTTTCAAATTAATTAATTTATGATTACTGGTTTACAGTAGACATATACGGAAAGGCAAGACTAAAGTCACGGTCTCCGGCGCCCACTCCATCTGTAATTAGTAATGGTCCTGTTTCAGGATCACTGAAATTCAGATTTTCAAGGTCACCACCACCAAATATCAATATAAGTGAGATGTCAATTACGTCATCGGCCAGGTTACGTCCTGTTAAGGCTGCTCCCGTAGCTGGGTTAAAATATGTAGTTTCACCGTCTGGCGCTACTTGTAACGCATCAAACTCAGCCAATACTGTTGTAAATGTTGGTGCATCTAAGCCCAAAATATTAGTTTCATAATTTACAAGTTCAGGATCTAAATCTAGCGACATAGCGTACACATCGAAATAGTTTTCCATAGTTGCTTCAAAAATAGGTTGGAAATTCATTCTACCACTAACTATACTTGTATTAAAACTGTTCTTTACCATGTTGGTTCCTCCAAATACGGTGTTTATACCTGGGCGACCCATAATATCTTCCTGTACGTATGTCCCGGAAAAATCCAGTACTACGGCACAAGGCTCACAAGTACCTCCACAGTCTACACCTTCTTCATCGCCATTCATCATACCATCGTTACACGTAGGTTCATTAATGGCGTTACCATTGTCGTCGTCGTCTGAACACTGCACAAAAGTGAGTGTTGTTGTTACAGCCAATAAGGCTATAAAAATTGATTTATATATAGTTTTCATATTTCTATCTTTAATTTTATCGTTAGCTATTAATTATTGTCTTCTTTTGGCAGATACCCATACATTATAGGCGGGAGGTAATCCTTCCAGTCCTACTGCTGCTCCAACGTGCGGAGGTGCAGTACCCAACATACTATTTGGTACTTCTACACTTATGGCTAACACATTTAAGTTTTCAAAGAAATCGGTTCCTTCTGCATTAAACCCTTCTGGGGCTACTTCTCCAGAGGTCACCATATTAAAACGCTCAAAATCGAAAAAGAAATAATCTCTTCTTGGTCCTGCAAAAAAGGACATGTTATTATTTGTAGCTGTTATGGTTTCACCGGTTCCTGATATTTTCACACTACTCATGGGAGCTGTTACTTGTACTTGGCTGTTAAGACCAATTTGTCCAGGTGCAGCGGGTCCAAAGAAATACATAGAATCTCCACGGCGGATTGCCTGAATCACTAAATCTTCTTTAAAATCCCCTGTGTTATCTATGTTAAACTCTATTAAAACAGATTCGTCAAACATAGCTTCATTGGTAGGTGCTCCTGGCATTAAAGGTCCCTGGAGGGTTGCAATGAGTACTGTGTTGTTTGGATTATCACCTTCAAAGGCGTATAAATCTGCAATGTCTGTTGTAGTTCCAGATACATCTGGAGCGTCTACGTGATCTGCTGCAATAAGAAATACTGAAAGTATTACTACTCCCAATCCACCAATAGCGGCAAAAAGTTTTGTTTTTTTCATTTTTAAAAAATTTAGTTATTATTGAATTGTTTTTTTGAAAGTTATATTTGGTTGGTGTACTACCATTGTGTACTTTCATTTTTATTTACGCCTAAATTACAGTTACGGTTTTCCCAACGCAGTTAATGTTATGTTAACTAAACTTAAAATACTCTTAATCCTTTAAAATGAACCCTTCAGCAAATGGATGGATTCCAAAATATACTACAACACTCAACCAGACTAATAAAAAGCTGACTGTTGCCTACAATCCTATTCCCTATAAATTACTACAAGAAAACGGATTTATTTTTGGTGTTTCAGACACCTTGTTGTTTTCTTCACCCAAGAACAGAATACAACTTACCAGAGAAGAAGTAACAAAAGTAAATTTATTACATATTCTGGTAATGTTTTTTTTATCTGAAAATAAAGAAGCTCTTCCTGAGGAAATCTACAGTAAAATTATTTCCTTTTACAGTACCATTGAAAAAGAACGAAAAGGCTTCTTTAACCAGTTTTCCAGTTATAAAAGTGATACTTCAAAATTAGAGCGTATTATTAATGTACGCATACAGGAATCCAATAATTTGTTTAAGCGAGATTTTGCTTCTTTACTCACACACGCATTTCTTTATATTGACGTACTGGCATTTTCAAAATTTTTAACTACAGCTATTTCCCCAAAAAAATATATTGCCAATTTTGAAAAACTAATAATGCATTGTTGTTTCCTGGCGTTACAGGCAAAGGAAAAGAAAAACAAGTACGACCGTTTACTGTTAGAGCTTTTTGAAGATGCCACTTTGTTTGCTCCTACAAAAGCAAGTGATAGTCTGCTGGGTTTTCTGGAGCCTACCTCATTAAAATACAATGAAAAATGTTACATCCTGGATCTTTGTTGTCTTGCCGTTTGGGACGATCATACCATGGATGCACGTGAGCAAGAGTTTTTACACCAGCTTACACATACATTGCAACTTCCTGAAGAATCTTTAACTCAATCTGTTCAGGCTATTATATTACTTACAAATAATAAAGATGTTAGAATTACACTCTTTGATTATGCCCACCCGGTTAACCAGTTTTACAAGCAAGCTACCCAAACGGTAAAGACCTTAATTTTACGCAATAAAAATCGGTTTTTACAAGAGCTTGAGGAAAGTGGCGAGTTAATGCTTCTTTTGGGGAAGTCTACTACCCGCTCGCTCTCTGCATCCGAAAAAAAGAAAGTAAAAGCACAACTTTTGGATATTTGTAAAACCGTGCCCTCCCTCACAATTTTTTTATTACCTGGCGGCAGCTTATTACTACCATTACTAGTGAAATTAATTCCACAATTGCTACCTTCGGCCTTTGACGAAAACCGAATAGATCCCAAAAATTAAAACCTTGTTCAATTTTAAAGATATCATACAATATAATCCTGCTCGTAAAAACAGTTTATGGCTTTTGTTTCCTCTTGGAATGGTAATCGTGGCAGGAAGTTTTATAATTCCTTCGCATTATTTTCTTAAAGAAATTGTAGCCTTTGGAGTTATGTCACTTGCTGTATTTCTGGTTTGTGATTTTTTTTTGAAAACCCGATCCTATAAAACATTCCTTTATTTAGGCTACCTTTTTTTGGCTTTTTTTGCTTTTGTCAAGCTTAGTTTTTACCATCAGTACAACGTTCCTATAAGTAGTTCTGCCCTGTATGTTATTTTTGAAACTAACAGCGGCGAGGCTTCAGACTATCTTTCTAATTATTTTAATTGGGGCACCTATTTGCTTGCTTTCCTTTTTTTGATCCCGCTTATTTTTATGCTGAAGGGATTGTTCAGAAAAAATAAATTTCAGGGTACCCTTACAAAAAGGTCCTTCTTAGAAAAAAGCTTATTACTGTTGGCTGCACTTGGATGTGTATTTATTATTCAGAAAAAGTTTAGGACACAAAACATTCCTTACGCTACGGTTGCAACCTGGGACGATTATATACTTGCCAAAGAACAACTTAAAGATGCCTTGGCTATCCCAACCAGTAATGCATTTAAAGGGGTTACAAGTAAAAGCACACCACAAACCTATGTTGTAGTAATTGGCGAATCTACCTCCCGCTGGCATATGCAATTATATGGCTATCACAGAAAAACCAATCCAAGACTTGCGGAAATACAGCATGAACTAGTAATTATGGACAGTGTAATTACCCCGCACGTTCATACCATTACTGCGCTGGAAAAAATTTTAACACTTGCAGATACCGAAACCACAAAACCCTCACCAAATGGATCTACCATACAGCTGGCAAATATGGCAGGGTTTAAAACGTATTGGCTTTCCAACCAAAAGCCCGTTGGTTTGTATGAAAGTATTCCTACAATTATAGGTAGTGCAGCACAAAACACCCGTTTTTTAGCAACCGATGATTATAATCATCAAATTTATGATGGTGACGTTTTACCTGTGTTGAATGAAATACTAAAAAACACAACCGATTCAAAAAAAATAATATTTGTTCATTTAATAGGAACCCACGTAAGCTATGAAAAAAGATATCCTAAAGCATTTGAAAAATTTACCACACCTTCTGAAATATTAAAATTTCAGCATACCAAAGCAATTGAACAAACCAATGCTTATGACAACGCCATACTATACAATGATTACATCCTACGTGAAATAATTGAAATTCTAAAAAAGGAGAAAGGCTATAGTTATATGGCGTATTTTTCAGATCATGGAGATGAAGTATACGATACTATGGAACTTGTGGGACACAATGAGTATCACGGAACAAGACCTATGTTTGAAGTTCCTCTGCTTTTTTGGTTTTCTGAAAAATATAAAAATTTACACGGTTTCTTTCCAAAAAATGTAACAGACAGAACATACAGCCTGACAGACTTCCCCTATACTTTTGCCTCTCTAAGTCATATACAATTTAAAGGGTATGATGCTTCCAGAAACGTGCTAGACAGTACATTTGTAGCACGGAAAAGAATTGTGAAAGACAGTATTGACTATGATAATTAAAATTACTCCAGCCACAGTTTAAAATCCCGAACCCGTTCTCTGGCTACAATTACGTCTTGCGCTTTGTAACTGTTCAGCTTTAACTGTAAACGGCTGTTGGTGTAACTTATAATGTCTTTAATAGCATGTATGTTGACATAAAACTTTCGGCTAATCCTAAAAAACATTTCTGGTTCCAGTTCATTTTCCAACTGTTCCAGCGTTGTGTCCAGCAGATAATCCCTGCCTTCTACAGTATGGGCGTAGGTTCCTTTGTTTTCAGAATAAAAACATTCAATCTCATCTACTGAAATCATTTTTATATGCTGTCCAATCTTTGTAGTAAATCGTTTTTTATAGGTACGCTCCACAGGATTGGTAAGAAGCTTTTTTATGTCGTCAAAACTCATTTGTACGTTTTGCGACCTTGGCTGTAACGTTTTGTATTTATTTACAGCTTTGTTGAGGTCGTCTTCGTCTATGGGTTTTAAGAGATAATCTATACTGTTTAGTTTAAACGCCTGCAAGGCATACTCATCGTAAGCAGTTGTAAAGATAATAGCACTAGTAATAGTAATCTCGTCAAAAATTTCGAAGGAAAGTCCGTCACTTAGTTGTATATCCAGGAAGATTAGATCTGGATGCTGGTTACCTTTAAACCATTGTATCGCTTCGTCCACACTGTGTAATAGCTGTTTTGCCACAACCCCTTCCCGTTCCAACATTCGCTGTAAACGGCGCGCGGCGGGTTTTTCATCTTCAATTATTAGTACATTCATCGATAAAAAATTACAGTGAAAAGATACTACATTATACAACTATAACGCAACCCCTAGGTATAAAAATCAAAGTAACAAAAGTGCCAAAAAAATTGTTGGCAACCCTATAAGTTATTTGGTTTTCAATTACTTAGTACTGTTTTTTTGGTATGAATTTTTAAAGGTATAAATTACAAAGCGGGGGACTATTTGTAGAATTCGGCGTCCTTACGTAATTGTGCCATTTTAATGGCAGCTATTGCTGCTTCTGTGCCTTTATTACCGTGTTTACCACCACTACGATCTATAGCTTGTTGCATGGTATTATCGGTAAGGACACAAAATATAACAGGGATATCCCCATGTACATTTAAGTCTTTTATTCCTTGCGCCACACCTTCGCAAACGTAATCGAAGTGCTTTGTTTCTCCTTGAATAACACTCCCTATAGCAATAACAGCGTCCAGCATTTCAAAACTTTCGGTCATTTTTTTACAACCATACACAAGTTCAAAACTTCCGGGAACGTTCCAACGTACAATGTTTTCTTTAAGACCTCCACAATCTATAATGGCATCAAAAGCGCCCTGAAACATACCTTGTGTAATTTTTTCATTCCATTCTGAAACAACAATCCCAAACCGAAAGTCCTTCGCGTTTGGGATTGTTGTTTTATCGTAAGCCGATAAGTTATTATTTTGAGTAGCCATAGTTTACTGCATTGCCTCCACCTTACCTTTATAAGCTACTGCTTTTTTAGCTTCGGTAGATTTTGGGTACTGCTTTTCTAAGGTTTCAAAATGCTTTAATGCCACAGTTGCGTTACCCGTGTTAAGCGCAAAAATTCCAGCTTTTAATAAAAAACGAGGGGTAGTAACATCGTTCGTACGCATGGTTGCAGCTTCTTCATAATATTTTAAGGCTTCATCATTTTGATCCAATTGTGCAAACGCATCGCCAATAGCTCCCTTGGCAAGCGGAGCTAACATTTCGTCATCGCCAGAAAAGTTGTCCAAATGGTTAATAGCTTCCTGATATTTATTGGTATTCAGATAAGCCATTCCTGCATAATAATGTGCTAGATTTCCGGCTTTAGTGCTTCCGTAATTATCAATTATTTCCAGAAAACCGTATTTTCCTCTTCCTCCATTAAGTGAAAGGTCGTATAATGAGTCGCCTACCACTTCGTTGTTAAGCGCTTGTTCAAAATACTGTTGTGCCTGAAACATTTCGTTCATTGCTTCAGCCTCTTTGGGGCCTTGCACCCACTGCTGGAATCCAAGGTATCCTAAAACAGCAACAGCAACAATAGCTACTACTATTAAGATTCCTTTTTGGTTTTTCTCTACCCAAGCTTCGGTTTTATTAGCACCTTCATCCAAGGTATTAAATACCTCTGCTGTTGTACTGTCTCCTTCGTGCAGTTCGTCCTGTTCTGCTTCGTTCTTAGGTTTGGGTTGTTTATACCCTCTCTTTTTATATGTAGCCATAATTTTGGTTTACTGACGGGCAAAAATAAAATTTTTATTACAATTTAAAAGAGAAAAAAGTTCTTATTTTTCAATAATTTGCAGGCTGGATAAAAGGAGTGCCACTCTTTCAATACAAACACACAACTATTTCATTTTTATGTTTTTAACTTCAGTTTCACTAATCAACTATAAAAATTTTGAAGCTCAGAGTTTTCAATTCGATCCAAAAATAAATTGTTTTGTTGGGAAAAACGGGGTTGGAAAGACCAATGTACTGGATGCCATTTACCATCTTTCCTTCGGAAAAAGCTACTTTAATCCCATTACAAGCCAGAATATGAAGCACGGCACCGATTTTTTTGTAATTGAAGGAAATTATGACAAAAACGAAAGACAGGAAAAAATAATAATAAGTGCTAAAACAGGACAAAAAAAACATATTAAACGAAATGGAAAGGCGTATGACAAATTCAGTGAACACATTGGGTTTTTACCGTTAGTAATAATTTCTCCCGCAGATCGGGATTTAATTATTGAAGGAAGCGATACCCGCAGAAAATTTGTAGACGGAGTGATTTCACAGGGCGATTCTGGTTATTTACACCTTCTAATTAACTACAACAAAGTGCTGGCACAACGCAACGCTTTACTGAAATATTTTGCTGCCAACAACACTTTTAACGCCCAGCAATTAGAAATTTACGACCAGCAATTACACGAGTTGGGAATGCCCATTTTTAAAAAAAGAGCCGAATTTATAGCAGCTTTTACCCCCATTTTTTTAGAGCGCTACAAATCTATAAGCAATAGCACCGAAACAGTTGGATTAACCTATAAAAGTCAGTTAAAAGAAACTCCCCTATCGCAACTACTTAAGGAAAACAGGGATAAAGACAAGTTTAGCCAATACACAAATTTTGGGATTCATAAAGACGATTTAAAGTTTAATCTGGACGGGCATCCCGTAAAGAAGTTTGGCTCCCAAGGGCAACAAAAGTCGTATCTTATAGCTTTAAAACTGGCGCAATTCGATTTTATTAAAAAACAAAGTAATGTAACTCCTATTCTATTGCTGGATGATATTTTTGACAAATTAGACGAAACACGGGTTACCCAACTCATTTCGCTGGTAGACAATGATCATTTTGGACAATTATTTATAAGCGACACCCACGCAGAACGTACAGAGCAAATAGTAAAAGAAGTAAGCCAGACCTATAAAATGTTTCCTTTGTGAGTAGTGAGTAGTGAGTAGTGAGTAGTGAGTAGTGAGTAGTGAGTAGTGAGTAGTGAGTAGTGAAAAAAATAAAGAAATGAAGAAATACATACTCTTAATAGTAACAATGGTATTCCTCTGTTCCTGTGCAAAGCAAGATCCTACGGAACAAATCCAATACCTGGATGGTTATTGGAATATTGAAAAAGCAGTGCTGGAAAATGGTACTGAGAAAGATTTCAGCATAAGTACTACCATCGATTTTATTGAAGTAAACGGAACAACTGGAATACGGAAAAAGGTACAGCCCAGACTAGACGGTACTTTTAAAACAAGCAATAATGCCGAAATTTTCGACATAAAAGTTGAAGAGGACAGCCTTCGTTTATATTACAAAACCCCTTATGATGCCTGGAAAGAAACCATTATCACGGCAAAAGACAGCAGTCTCGTAGTGTTAAACCCCGATGGAAAGACCTACTATTATAAAAAGTTTACGAAGTTTGAGTTTTAGTAAAATTTCAGCATAAAAACCCTTCAATACAAAATTATGCCCAAAAGAAACGCAGAAGAAAGTACCATAGGCGATGTTTTAAAAGATTTTATTGCCACCAATAGGCTGGAAAAAGGCCTGGATAAAGTTTCGGTTAAAGAAGCCTGGCACAGTGTCATGGGCGAGGCCATTTCAAAATATACCACCGCGCTTTCGTTAGACAGGGACACCCTGTTTGTAAGTTTGAGTTCCTCTGTTTTACGGGAAGAATTAAGCTATGGAAAGGAAAAAATCATCAAAATGCTAAATGAAGAAGTGAACAAGGAACTGGTAAAGAAGTTGGTGCTAAAATAATGGGACGCCATAAAACCCGTTTACTTTGAGAAGTAAGGGCATTAGTTTAAATTTCGATTTTCAACAAAAAAACCCTCCATATATGTAGAGGGTTTTTGTATAATTTTTAAAGTGTTTTCTTAAAACATTTCGCGTCCGGAAAAGTGAAAAGCACCTTCAATAGCAGCGTTCTCATCGCTATCACTACCGTGTACAGCATTTTCTCCAATAGAAGCAGCATACAATTTTCTGATAGTCCCTTCGGCAGCATCGGCTGGATTGGTAGCACCAATTAAGGTACGGAAATCTTCAACCGCATTGTTTTTTTCTAAAATAGCGGCAACAATTGGCCCACGAGTCATGTAAGTAACCAATTCTCCAAAAAATGGACGTTCGTTGTGAATAGCATAAAATGCTTCGGCGTCTGCTTTGGTCATTTGTGTTAATTTCATAGCAACAATACGGAACCCGCTTGCTGTAATTTTTTCTAAAATAGCACCAATGTGTCCTTTTTCAACACTATCTGGCTTTAACATTGTAAACGTTCTATCTGTTCTCATGATTTTTTTAAAATTTGGTGCAAAAGTAAGTATTTAATTTCCAACAGCAAACCTGCTATTTTGTTTAATTGCAAAGAATTATTTTTTTGAAAATTAATTTTGCTTTTAAAAAACTGAGTATTTGTATCTTCGCACTTCTATGAATACAGAAACGACACAAGAAGTTAAAGTACTATTAAAAACTCCAAAGAAGGTTGTGATCGTGGGTCACAAAAATCCGGATGGCGACGCCGTGGGATCTTGTATGGGGTTGTATTTTTTCTTGAAATCTCTAGGACATACGGCACAAGTTGTAATGCCTAACGAGTACCCAACATTCTTAAAATGGATGCCCGGAAATGATACCATTTGTATTTATGAAAAAGAAACGGAAAAATGCCAGCAGTTTTTTGAAGAGGCCGATGTTGTTTTTACCCTGGATTTTAATGCGTTAAACCGCGTTGGCGATTTACAAGAGGTTTTAGAAAATTGTGATGCCAAGTTTGTGATGATAGACCATCACCAGGCACCAGATAATTATGCTGTAGCCACTTATAGTGATGTTTCCATGAGTTCTACCTGTGAGATGGTGTACCATTTTATGGATGCATTGGGACGTCTGGATGTGTTATCGGCAGAAATTGCAACCAATCTATACACAGGCATCATGACAGACACGGGTAGTTTTAGGTTTTCCTCTACCTCGCCTACTACCCACCGCGTTATAGCCCATCTTATGGAAGCAGGTGCCAATGGAACTGAAATACACAACAATATTTACGATACAAACACCCCGGATCGCTTAAAATTATTAGGGATAGCTTTAAAGAATATGACCATTCTGCCTGAATATAACACAGCCTTTATTACACTTACGCAACAAGAGCTGGATGATCATAACTTTAAAAAAGGCGATACCGAAGGCTTTGTAAATTATTCGCTTTCGGTTTTGGGAATAAAATTTGCTGTAATATTCATAGAAAACAAACAGGAGAATATTGTGAAGATATCCTTTAGAAGCAAAGGTTCGTTTTCGGTAAATGAATTTGCCAGGACTCACTACAGTGGCGGCGGGCATACCAATGCAGCTGGCGGGAAAAGTGATAAAAATCTTGACGATACCGTTACTGAATTTATTAGTATATTACCCAACTATAAAAATGCCTTAGAAGCCGATGCGTAATTTTTCATACTTAATGCTATTTCTTATACTTGCCCTGGCGTGTAAAAGTCCGGAAGCACGTAGACCCGTGCAGCGCAATTCTGGAAGTTTTATAAAAGAAAGTGCAGAACGCAATAAAATATTGTACAAAAAAGAGGAGGGACTCATTAGTAAAATTATCGCACAAAACAGCGACACAAAATTTGAATCCAACCCAAATGGATTTTGGTATTTTTACAATGTAAAAGATACTGTAAGTACGGTCATGCCTAAGTTTGGAGACATTGTAACTTTCACTTACGATGTAAAAAACCTGGAAGGAACCACTATAGTTTCAGAAGCCGAAAACGGGTTACAGCAATACCAAATAGACCAGAGTAACCAAGACCTAATCTCTGGAATAAGAGAAGGGCTAAAAGTAATGAAGGAAGGTGAAACAGTAACCTTTTTATTCCCTTCCTACAAAGCCTTTGGGTATTATGGAATTCAGGAAAAACTGGGGGCTAACGTCCCAATTCAAAGTACCATAACCCTACGGTCTATTGAGTCTTCAGAAGAAAATTAATCAAAACTTTTATTCAATTAAATAAAACAAACAAATGAAAAAATTATCGCTTTTAGCACTTATAATTATGACATTGGCCATGACGGCCTGTGAAAACAAATACCCAGAGCTGGGAGATGGTCTTTATGCCGAATTTATCACCAATAAAGGCACCTTTGTAGCTAAACTTTACAATGAAGCAACCCCGCTTACCGTAGCCAGCTTTGTAGAGTTAGCAGAAGGAACCAGCACAATGGTAGATTCTGCTTATAAGGGTAAAAAATACTATAACGGACTTACATTTCATAGGGTGATGAAAGATTTTATGATTCAGGGAGGAGATCCCCTAGGAAACGGTACAGGGGGCCCAGGATATATTTTCCCCGATGAATTTGTAGACACCTTAAAGCACGATAGAAAAGGGATACTGTCTATGGCAAACCCAGGACCAGACGCCAATGGAAGCCAGTTTTTTATAACATTAAAAGAAACTCCGTGGTTAGATGGAAAGCATACCGTTTTTGGAGAGATTGTTCTTGGTCAGGATGTGGTTGATGCCATTGGGGTAGTACCAACCGTAAAACCAGGCGACAAACCCATTGACGATGTTGTAATTCAAGAAGTACATATATTAAATAAAGGGAACCAAAAAGTACCGGATTTCACAAAACAGATGGACGAGCTTGAAGCCGAAGCAAGAGCAAAAGCAGATGCCATCGATAAAATAGCTGCGGAAACTGCAGAAAAATATGCAAACAAAAGAAGTGAAGCAACCAAACTGGATTCTGGACTGGAAATTCTGGTTACAGAAGAAGGAAACGGGACTAAACCTGAAATTGGCACAAGGGTACTCGTTAACTGTGCTGGCTATTTCTCCAACGGACAGCTTTTTTACACAACATACAGGGACGTAGCCGAAAAATACCACGCCTATGATGCAAGGTACCCTTATGAGCCTATGGATCCTTTATATAGCACGGAAGCTAGATTAATTGCAGGTTTTAAAGAAGGACTGTTAACTATGTCTATTGGTGAAAAAGCCATTTTATATATCCCTTCGCATTTAGCCTATGGCGAACGTGGAAATCCGCCAAGAATTCCTGGTAACGCAGACCTTATCTTTGAAGTTGAACTAATAGGTCCTGCAAACTAAAAAAACAATAAATTTTGAAAGCCCCGTTTTGGGGCTTTTTTTATGGATATATGGCAAGAAACTACGCTATTAAAAGTATCTTTGTCGCCTTTTTAAGTATTGAAATATGTGGCAAAAAACAATAAAAAACTTTACACAAAACCCTAAAAATGATATTCTCTCTGGGCTTACTGTGGCACTGGCGTTAGTTCCCGAAGCTGTAGCTTTTGCTTTTGTCGCTGGTGTAGATCCTCTTGTAGGATTATACGGAGCATTTATGATGGGGATTATCACAGCCCTTTTTGGAGGCCGCCCTGGAATGATTTCTGGTGCAACCGGTGCTATGGCAGTAGTGATGGTGCATTTAATTGCCAAAGGAAACGAAGTTGGCGAAGCACTTGCCACCCCTATCGAAAATTTAGGACTGCAATGGTTGTTTATCACACTATTGTTTGTGGGCGGAATTCAAATTTTAGCGGGAGTTTTACGTTTAGGAAAGTTTGTGCGACTTATCCCCCACCCGGTAATGATGGGCTTTGTGAATGGGTTGGCCATTGTAATATTTTTATCCCAATTAGGGTTGTTCAAGGAAAATGTAGGTGGCGAAATGCAATGGTTACAGGGAACTAGCTTATGGCTAATGCTTGGTTTGGTGTTTTTAACTATGGCAATTATGTTCGGTTTGCCTAAACTCACAAAAAAAATCCCCGCTGCGTTAACAGCAATTGTAGTAGTTGCGGCTATAGTTATTTTCGGAAAGGTAAATGTGAGCACAGTGGGGTCATTTATTAAAGATGGTGGTGGCGAAGGACTGCAAGGGGGCTTACCAACGTTCCAGGATCAAATATTCACGTTGTTTTACACCATTGGCGATAACTGGGGATTAATTCTCTCCACAGCTGTTATTTTGGCTGCGGTTGGATTAATTGAAAGCTTAATGACCTTAAACCTTATCGATGAGATGACGGAAACCCGTGGCTCTGGTAACCGGGAATGCGTTGCTCAGGGCGGTGCCAATATTTTAAATGGTCTTTTTGGCGGAATGGGCGGTTGTGCCATGATTGGACAAAGTATAATAAACATTAATTCTGGCGGACGTGGTAGATTATCTGGAGCTATTGCTGCAGTAGCACTTCTCTGCTTTGTATTGTTTGGCGCTCCTTTAATTGAGCAAATACCCATTGCAGCTTTAGTTGGGGTTATGTTTATGGTGGTAATTGGAACATTTGCATGGAGTAGTTTCAGAATTTTACATAAAATTCCAATAACCGATGCCATTGTACTTATTGCGGTATCTGCCATTACCGTATGGCAGGATTTGGCTGTTGCAGTAATTGCCGGCGTTATTATGAGCGCACTGTCTTTTGCCTGGAAAAGCGCTACTCGTATTAGAGCGCGTAAACGGATAAAAGAAGATGGCACCAAAGTATATGAAATATGGGGACCCCTGTTTTTTGGCTCCACCACGGCCTTTAATAGTAAGTTTGATGTTTCTGGAGACCCGGATACTATTGAAATAGATTTTATTGAATCTAAAGTTTCTGACCATTCGGGTGTGGAAGCCCTTCGGAATGTAGCCAATAAATATATGGATGCCGGAAAAAAAATCACGCTTACTCATTTAAGTCCGGATTGTAAAGAAATGCTAATAAAGTGGAACCCAGAGTTTGACACCATAATTCAGGATGCAATTGATGACCCGAGATATCACGTAGTTACCGATATGATGGATGCCGAAGTATAAATTCTGTTTCAAATGAAGTTTTCCTGATAAAAATTTATTATATATTTATCATTCAAGGTGTTTTTGGTATTAGTTTATCAAGTACATTCGCCTCCGTTTTCAAACTGTATTAGATGAAACATAGAATCCGTTTATTCCTGAGTGCCATAGTAGTACTAACCATGGCAACCACTTTTGCGCAAACCGATAGTACCAAAACGGACAGCCTGCCAAAACCTGCAGTAGATTCTTCCGAGATTGCACAAAAAAACTTTCAGAAAAAATTAGAGAACCTGGAAAGGCAGCAGTTGATCGATTCTATTAAAAAAGCGGAACTGGAGTCACAAATTAAAGATCTTAAAAATTCAGATCCCGACCAACAAGACAAACTCCAAGCCCAGATAAATGCATTAAATGCACAAGAAACGGAAAGAATTGAACAAAAAAAGAAAGAAATTGAAACGCTTCGAAATTCTACAAAAGGATATCCCGTAATTGGTTTTTTTGACGATACACTATTCAATATTTACACAAAACTAGGGAGTTTTTCGGCAAAAGAGCGTGCAGATGCTGTTTCACGAAGAGTTAAAACGCTTTCCAGCAACCTGGGATTTACAGCAGACTCTTTGTTAGTAACTACTGTGGAAAGTGCTTCAGACATCGTTTATGGTGAAACTATCATTATGAGTGTATCTCAAAATGATGCCCTTTGGGAAGATACTACGACCCAGAATTTAGCTTCAGCACATAAAGATAAAATTGCAGCCTCAGTTATCAACTACAAATCTGAAACTAATATTTGGACCCTAGCAAAGGAAATAGGACTAGCCATCCTGGTCTTGGTAATTATTTGGTTTTTAATTAAATATATCATCAGGTTGTTTAAATGGATCGCCAAGAAAATTGAAAGCCAGGAGAACAAACGTATTAAAGGTGTAAAATTAAAAGATTACACCCTTTTTGATGCCAAAAGACAAGTAGCGGCTTTGCTTTTAGTAAATAAAGTAGTAAAGTGGTTTACAATCCTGCTGGCTATTTATATTACACTTCCCATTTTATTCGGGATTTTTCCGTGGACACGTAATTTTGCCGACACCCTTTTTGGATATGTTCTAAATCCTGTAAAATCTATTTTATCAAGTATCTGGAACTACCTTCCCAACCTGATTACCATACTGGTAATTCTTTTTGTATTTAGATACGTGTTAAAAGGCATACGCTTTTTGAGTATGGAGATAATGCGTGGGAACCTAAAAATAAATGGTTTTTATCCGGATTGGGCGAGACCTACCTATCAAATTGTACGGGTTTTGGTAATTGCTTTTATGATTGTTTCAATCTGGGGTTACATACCTGGTAGTGATTCACCAGTATTTCAGGGAATTTCGGTCTTCTTAGGTTTCTTATTCACCTTTGGGTCTGCCGGTTCGCTTTCAAACATTATTGCCGGACTGGTACTTACGTATATGCGTTTATTCAAAATTGGAGATCGTGTAAAAATTGGAGAAGTATTTGGCGATGTTATTGAAAAATCGTCCCTTGTAACGCGTGTAAGAACTCCCAAAAACGAGATCATTTCCATTCCAAATAGTACGGTTATGAGCAGCCACACCATTAATTATAGTAGCGATGCACCAGAAAAGGGATTAATTATACACACTACAGTAACTATTGGCTATGATATTCCGTGGAAAAAAATGCACGCAGCATTAATAGAAGCTGCAAAAAGAACAGAACTTGTGGTAGCTACTCCAGAACCCTTCGTTTTACAAACAAGCCTGGAAGATTTTTATGTTGCTTACCAAATAAATGCCTACGTTAAAGAGGCAAATAAACAAGCCACTATTTACAGTAACTTACACCAAAATATACAAGATGTGTGTAACGAGCAGGGAATTGAAATTTTATCACCCCACTACCGAGCAGCCCGCGATGGAAATATGAGCACTATCCCCGAAAATTATTTGCCAAAAGATTACAAAGCACCAAGTTTTAATGTAAAACAGCAAAAGAACTAGCATCTTTAGAATAAAAAAAGCTGAATTTCTTGATGAAGGAAATTCAGCTTTTTAGTTTTTTGATTGATGTAAAAGGCTACCGTATTCTGGTATCTAATTTTTTAAGGAGTGGATCTCCCAGGGTTTGTTGAGAACCTTCCTCAACAAAAAAACACATTCGGCGCTTTTGAGCTTGTAGCCCTACCCTACCCGAGTAATTAAATGGTTTTTTCATACCTGTTTCGCTTTTTGATAGTGATTGATATTAAGCTACAATTTATCTGTAGCGGCGCTTCTGATTCCAGGCATACGCTTTAGATGTTTTTACTCTTGTTGTTAATGCATTACTGTCTAACGTTCTCATAATAAATAGTTTTAAAGGGTTATACTAAAAAGACGCATTACTAGTATTTTTGTTACAGTACTATGTATTACAAAGTAGTAATTTAACAAATTTTAACATTTATGAAGCTAATTTGATAGGTTTTGTACAACCTTTTCTTTAAAAAGTGTAACAAAATAAACTAAAAATCTTATAGAAAACTTCTTATAAAGCGAAATTGAAGAATTTTATAGGCTTTAAATAAACAGCCAAATGTATGGTGTTATCATTCGGGTTATAGAGGTAATTATAGATGGGATGTCTTGGGCTTTTTCCCTAGTTAATAGTATTGTTTTTGGATGCTAGTGTAAATACAGACTAGTTTTTCATCCAATTTTAAGCC
This sequence comes from Flavobacteriaceae bacterium, assembly GCA_002707745.1. Taxonomy (GTDB): domain Bacteria; phylum Bacteroidota; class Bacteroidia; order Flavobacteriales; family Flavobacteriaceae; genus Marinirhabdus. The sequence goes on along the minus strand of PANU01000049.1, from coordinate 20,389 downwards.
CGTTTTCTACTTTTCTTCCAGGCTGTAATAAAGTTACATCCTTTCCATCTACTGCTCCCAGTACTAAACATTCGCTCATAAAAGGGCCTATTTGTTTCTTCGGAAAGTTAACTACCGCGATCACCTGCTTTCCAATTAGTTCATTACTTGTATATAACGTGGTTATTTGAGCCGAAGATTTTAAAACCCCCAGCTCATTTCCGAAGTTAATTGTAAGTTTATACGAAGGGTTGTGAGCCTCAGGGAAAGGCTTAGCGGTAATAATGGTACCAACACACATGGCTACCTTATTAAAATCCTGCCAGTTAAGGTTATTCATTATGCTTAATCTCAAGTTTTTTACGCATTTCAGGAGATAAGTAAGTGCCTGCAGCACTGTAATTATCTACCAACAATCCTTTTTTACCATCGGTTGTTTCAATTACGTACAATATAGAATTATCTCCTGGGTCTGTCATTCCTTCAAACCTGTAGTATCTTACTACATCACATTCTCCGGCTTTCCATTCTTTTTGAAGTCCTTTACTGGTAATACCCTCTTCCACTAGATTGAAATCTTCGGTATATCCTTCTTTTTGCAATTGTTCTATCGCTACAGAGAGCGAACTGTATCCTTTGTCCATACTATGTTAGTTTTCATTAAAGATACATAGCCTAAATTTAATCTTCAAAAAATTATAAAATGTTTAATAAAATGAATTCAAAAGGTGTATCTTTTATTACACATGCAGAATTGTATATTTGTACTTATCTTGAAAACTACCTTATGGCTTTAACCCCTTCCAATATGATGCCCCTGGGCACTGTAGCTCCAGATTTTACACTTATAGATGCCAGAACCAATAAACCTGTTAGTTTGCAGGATGTAGCGGGTGAAAAAGGCACCGTTGTTATGTTTATTTGCAACCACTGCCCATTTGTAAAACATGTAAATGAAGAGCTGGTCCGTCTGGCAAACGATTATAGGGTAACTGGATTTGGGTTTGTGGCTATTAGTAGTAACGATATTGAAAACTACCCGCAAGATGCTCCACAGTACATGTGGGATGTAGCCAGAAAAGAAAATTACCCCTTCCCCTACTTGTTTGATGAAACCCAGGAAGTTGCCAAAGCTTATGATGCTGCCTGCACTCCAGACTTCTATTTATTTGACAGTGATTTAGAACTGGTGTACCGCGGACAATTAGACAACTCACGCCCTGGAAACAGTATACCTGTTAATGGCAGGGACTTACGAGAGGCTATGGACAATATACTTAACAACAATCCTCAAAGGAAAGATCAAAAGCCAAGTATGGGATGTAATATAAAGTGGAAAGAAAAAGGATGAATATTTTCCCGGTCGTTACATAGTATTTTATTTAGTTCGCCACTTTTTAACACAGTAATTCCTATTGTTAAATTACTCCTTTAATTGAAAGTTTGTATATCGATTTGCTGTACTTTTAAAACGTGAAAAGACAATCTGTTGATGACAACTTAAAAACTATCCCTCTTTATACAATTAAAGAAGGGTCTTCTCGTGCTGTCCAAACATTTTATATGATCACCCTTAAAAACCATATAAAGTTAAGTGGCATGGCAGATCGCAAGTCGAACATTATATTGGCAGTTTGTGCGTTGTTAATTTCAGCTATTCTTACCAATAGCGTTAATTTTGTGCAACAAACAGGTGATCAATACTTATTGTTGCCTACTATTATTTTTGTGTTTTTTATGCTACTTGCTGTTATACTTTCAATTATAACCACTATTCCAAAAAACACAACGGGTACTTTTAGCAAAGAAGCGGCAGAAGCCAATGAAGTAAATCTTGCATTCTTCGGAAATTTCCATAAAATGAAAATAGAAGATTATGAATTTGCTGTACAAAATATGCAATTGGATACTGACGAAATCTATGAAGTACTTACTAAAGACCTCTATTTTTTAGGGAAAGTATTAGACAAAAAATTTAGACTGCTTAATTTTACCTATGGTGTATTAATAGTTGGGGTTATTCTGTCGGTAGCTACTTATATGTGGTCCTTTTATGGACATATGGCACCTTAAAAGAAAATAACCCTAGTATAAAGGTAAAGGTAAATTAAATAGCATTGGATTTTCTTATAAAAAACTATGCCACTCCTTGCACCGTAAGGTATGTGGTAACCCAGACAATTATAGAGGAAACGGTAATTCCTAGCACGTTGGCCCAAAACGCTTTTTTCCGTTCAATTTTAAAGATATAGGTCGCTATGGTACCTGCATAAACACCTGTCCCAGGAAGCGGAATTGAAACAAAAAACATGAGCCCCCAAAAACCATACTTCGTAATTTTATCTCCAGAGCCTGTTTTGGCACGTCTGGCCACCCATATTGCAGCCTTTTTGTAAAATCGCCACCGTAATAACGAAGAGTTGATATAATTTAAAAAGAACAACATCATGGGAAAAACCAGGATATTAGCACCCAAGGCAATTACAAAGACAAAAAACGGATTTAAATCGTTTGCAATCCCATACGGAATACCCACCTTGGCTTCCCCAAAAGGAGAAAGGCTCCATAAAATGGTATAAATTGTTTCTTTTACCAAGACGTAATCACTAAATTTTTGCAAAAATACCGCTATATAAAACTATGAACACATAAAATGGTATTAAAAATTTCAAAAAGTATTCGTACTCCGTTAAGTTCTCTGTAACTTGGAGTAAAATATATAAATTATGGAAAATTGGCTTTACGCACATCAGACAATCCTTTTTAAAACCGTGCTTTCGGTTATAGCTATCTATTTAATTATTTTACTGTATACAAGGATATTTGGGCTACGTACCTTTGCAAAAATGACAAGTGTGGACTTTGCTGCCACTATTGCCATGGGTTCTATTTTTGCCGATGTAATTGGAAGTACAAATTATTCCATCGTAAAAGGAGGGATAGCCTTGGGAGTTATTATTTTACTTCAAACGCTGTACTCTTTTTTTATTCGAAAATCTTCCGCATTTAAAAAGGTTTGCACCAATACCCCATATTTATTAATGAAAGATGGAGAAATTTTGCACGATAACCTCTCAAAAGCAAATGTTAGCACGGGCGATTTGTATGGGAAATTACGCGAAGCCAATGTAATTGAACTAAAAGAAGTACGCGCCGTGGTTTTTGAAGTTACCGGGGATATTTCGGTATTACACACTGCTGGAGATGAACCCCTTGCCAAAGAGTTACTAGAGGGAGTTACTCGTTAAAACTGATACGCATATTGTAGGCCAGCCCCTAAAATTGAATCGGTAGCACTACTGCTGTCAAAACCAGTAAGCAAGGTAAATGTCCCGTGCTTTTTTGAAGGATAGGCAATCTCAAAGTAATGATGTGTGGTAGCGATGATTTCTGAAAAAGGAGCCGCTACCCTACCAAAGTTTCTTACATAAGAAGATTTCAACTTCCATTGAAGCATTTTAAATGTACCCGAAATACCAAAATGGTGCATTGCCAATGTATTGCTTATAAATTTAACATTGCTTTCGTCTAACATAGTCCCGGGTGCTGTAATCATAAATGGCAGCCCAATAATACCTCCTTCATAGGTCCAACCGCTTCTATATACACTATTGTTGAAATAATTATCAAAACCACTTCCTTCTATCGTTCCACTTTGGTTTTTGGTTGTGATAAACTCATAGACCAAACCTTTAATAAACGAGCTTTCTAAAGGTTGAAAATAAATTCCCCAAACGCCATCCGGAAAATTAGAAAAGCCTGTACCGCTGCCGTCTTCAAAAGGGTGTTCGTGATAAACGGAGGTTGTACCAAAGGAACTCTTAAACTCATAATCCAGTAAATAAGACCCCAAATGATTCCCTACAGCATTAAAAATTTCACCTTCCACATTAACTTCTGGAGACTCTCTAGCTGTGAAAACATCTATAAACGCACTAAAGTCACTTTTTAATTTACCATAATCTGGTGAGGTCCCAGCCCATTGGGCAAAATGCTGAATTTTAGCTGTAATCTTATGGTTCTCGTTCAATTTTGTAATTAAAGCAAGGTGTTTATAATGTAAACGCGCATTATCTGTTGACCTATTGTCATTTAGCTCGTAATGGGCAATAGCTGCATCTACACTAAAGGTATTTGAAAGACGCAACGGTTGCGAGGATGCAATCCTTACCCCAGGTAAAGGTCGTACGTTGTTGGACCAAAGGTAATTTTTGTTGGTAGCAGAAAGCCCTTGCGCAACTTCCGGTAGTTCTTTGGCTCCAGCAATTACCGCTAACCAAGTATTCTCAAACTGAACATAGAGCTCCTTTCGTTGAAATTCATCAGGTACGTTATCTCTGTAATAAAATGCTGCTCCTGCAGAAAAACTACTTTTTTCAGTAAGTTGATAGCTTCCCTCCCCTTCAGCTATACCTGCAACGTTACTTTGTCTACCTACGAGACTCGAAGTATTGGTGTAAAACCATAGTGGCAAGCTATCGTTGTTACTAACAAAACCTGAAGCTTCTATGGCTCCTGTAAAACTGAAATTGGACTGGCAAAAACCACTATAGGAGAGCGCTAAAAAAAGAACTAAAAAGTACTGTTTCATAACAATGTTCTTATGAAAACCATTTACCAAACAACGATTTTTTTTCCTGGGTTGTGTAGGTATATCCATATTTGTTACCATAGCCGAAGTTGTTTTGGGATACATTGTTAAGCACCAGAGCAACCTTGGACAAACGCCCGTTATTTATTGAATCTTTTAAAAACTCCAAGAGTTTTTTATCGGTATAGTCTGCCCTTGCCACATAGAGCATTACGTCTGCATATTTATTTAATAAAACAGTGTCGGTCACCAGCATTGCTGGCGCGGTATCTACGATGATGTAATCAAAATCGTTTTCTAATTCTTCAAAAAAGGTTTCGGTTCTAGATCTCATCAATAACTCGGCAGGATTTGGTGGTATAACCCCAGAGTGTATAATTGACAGGTTTTCGTTGAACATGCTTGGTTGTATCAACTCATTTACCCTGATGTTTTCGTCAATAATATATTCGGTAAGCCCTTTATCACCTTTCTTTTCGTTTGCTGAATACCGATGCAGTTGTGGGTTTCTTATGTCTGCTCCTATCAAAATTACCTTTTTACCAGTGAGGGCTAGGGTTAGCGCCAAGTTAAAAGCTACAAAGGTCTTCCCTTCACCTTTTACGGTGGAAGTAACAAAAATCCGGTTAGCACCTTTTTTATCACTAGCATTTAAACCCTGATATTGCAAATTGGTTCGTAAAATCCTAAAAGATTCTGCCAACATGCTCCTGTCATTTTTTTGAATTAGTTCTTCGTCGTTTTTACCCAACTTTGGTATTTCACCAAGAAAGTCTGTTTTAGGTACTATCCGTTCTACATCTCTTCTGTTTCTAATTTTAGTGTTTATTAAGTAATACAGGTAGATTATAAGAAACGGAACCAATATTCCTACCAATAATGCCCCAAGGTAGATAAGCATCCTATTTGGGCTCACTGGCGATTTACTACTAAAGGCACTATCTATAATTTTTGCTTTCGGGGCAGTGACCGCAAGAGAAATGGAAGCTTCTTCGCGTTGCTGTAATAAAAATAGAAAGAGTTGTTCTTTAATTCCCTGCTGGCGGTTAATTTCACGGTATAGTTTCTCTTTTCTTGGAACTTTTGCTATTTGTGAATTTAAGGTTGCTTCTTTATAATTTAAATCCCGCAAGGCAATTTTTAAACTATTTCTTTGATTTTCTAAACTCCCTAAAATTCCATTCCTAATCTGTTCTATTTGATTGTTCAAATTTTCCACTACTGGGTTTTTGGAAGTAGAGTTTTTTAGCAATCTGTTTCTTTCCAGGATAAGCTGGTTATAATTGGTCACGGCCGATGCTACTTGGTCTCCCTGTAAACCTATATTTGCAGGTAGCAGATCGTTAGAACGCGCATTTTCCATATAATCCACCATGGTGTTGGCCAGTTCCAGTTGTGTCCCCACATCCAACTGTTTTTTATCAAATTCGCTTGCGTTTTGAAGTATGATCTGGGCTTCGGCTTCAATATCGGTAAGTCTATTGTTACTCTTAAAGGTCTCTTTATTCTGCTCAACCGAGTCTAATTCGCGTGTTATTATCTCCAAACGAGAGTCTATAAAATTGGAGGTGTTTCTCGCTACCTGACTTCTATCTTTTATAGCGTCTTTATTGTATTGAGATATGAGCTCATTAATAAAATCCTCAGCTTTTTCCCGCACAGGCGATTGTAGAGAAAAATTAATCACGTTACTATACCTGTCGTCACTCTGCACCGAAATTCTACTTTGGTATTGTAATGCTGTGTTTTCTACTGGGGCATAGCTAACAGAAATAGTTTTTCCTATAAACTGGGTAAAAGAATAGGGGTTGTCAAAAACGGGTATTACGGTTATGTCGCCAAAAGGGAGTGTTATGGACTCTCCAAACCCATAGACTTCATCTATAGATTTACTCTCTGTAGCCACCCTAAATTCAGTTTCAGAATTTACTGTAAAAAAGAGTTTCGGAACCCGTGGCGCACGAATACTATCCTTAAACGATAAATACTGAACAATAAAAGGTCTGTTCGAATACAATTCTGAAGTAATAATTGAACCTATATTATCGTATTTAATATGAAGGTTCAATTCTTTTACTACTTCCGAAATCAAGCGCTTTGATTTTAAGATGGCAAGTTCATTTGCCACCTGATTGGTTTTTAGGCCTCCCAAATAACCCACTTCAGAAAACGGGGAAACTCCACCAAGATTTCCACTGGAGGCATCGTCTTTAATTAAAATTGAAGCTTTAGACTGATAGGAAGGGATTGTATAACGCAAATATATTTTTGCTGTCACCAATGCTATTACCACACAAAGCACAAACCAAAACCATTTCTGGGTATAGCGTTGTAAGATTTCTTTTAGGTTAAATTCTTGTGATTCTTTATTAACCGGTGCTGGTTGCATACGCTTATCTTGTAATTAAAATTACGGCACTTAGTACAATAGTCACTACTGACAGGACTGCTGGTATATCTGGTATAAATCCAGATTTTTTAACTCCTTTTAAGGAAGGTTCTACGTAGATAATATCGTTTTGTTTCAAAAAATAATACGGACTGCTAAAGAAATCGGTTTTTGTGAAATCTACCTTTGTGACTTTTTGCGCACCATTTTCTTCCCTAATTATAGTAACGGTTTCACGTTTACCATCCGCTGTAAAGTCGCCTGCCAGCCCTATGGCTTGAGGGATGGTTACGCGTTCGTCTTTTATGGTGTAAACTCCAGGAGCAGCTACTTCGCCCAAAACAGTTATTTTAAAATTAATAATACGTACATCCACCACGACATCTTTAACAAACTCGGATAGTTTATTGGTTAATAACGTAATTACTTCAACCCTGGTCTTTCCCACAACATCTACGGCACCAAGGCCAGGATACTGGATGCTTCCATTTGGGCTTACCAGATATCCTTGTAATTGCTCGTCCCTGGTTTCAGTTTGTAGTCCCGTAACTTTTTGAAAGGGCTTAATCACCTTTTCTTCTAATGCCGAAACAGAAATATACAAAATATCATTAGGCTCAATTTTGGGTTCAAAATACTGAGCAGACTGTTGTTGGTTTAATTGGTCGGCATCCTGAAAATACAGAATTTCTTTTTTTGTGGCACAAGAAAAGAGACAACAACACACTATAATAAGGCAACTAATTTTTTTCATAATTTTTGCAAATATAGGTATTAAGAAGCTCTTACTATATTTTAGTTATAGCTTTCTTTTTTGGAACGTCCAATGCAGCAAAAGCAGAATTCTCACTTTTAAATTCAGGAACTAATTCTTTTAAGAGGCGTACTACTTTTTCATCTTCATATTTTGTAGCGGTACGTATTATTTTTTCTGCGCATTCTTTAATTGTTACAAAGTTTCCTGCTGGAACCGTAGAAATCATAATTTTAGGATGGTGCGTAGGATGTACCGTAGAAGTATCGTTCAATAGTTCTTCATATAATTTTTCTCCTGGTCTCAACCCTGTAATTTTAATATCGATATCCACATAAGGCTCCAGTCCGGACAGTTTTACCATACGTTCTGCCAAATCTATAATTTTTACAGGCTCACCCATATCAAACACATATATTTCACCACCATTACCCATGGTTCCTGCCTGCATTACCAATTGGCACGCCTCAGGAATAGTCATAAAATAGCGAATAATATCTTTGTGTGTAACTGTTACCGGACCCCCCTGGGCAATCTGCTTTTTAAAATGTGGAATCACCGAACCATTGGACCCTAATACATTTCCAAATCTGGTAGTGATAAACTTGGTCCGTACATTTTTTTCATTTTGAAGTGCCTGCACATACATCTCTGCGGCTCGTTTGGAGGCACCCATAACGTTGGTAGGGTTCACAGCCTTGTCTGTTGAAACCATCACAAAACGTTCAATGTTATTTTGCAAAGCCTGAAAACTAAGGTTAACAGTACCCAATATATTTACATACACCGCTTCATGAGGGTTACGCTCAATAAGCGGTACATGCTTATAAGCCGCTGCGTGATAAATTAGGTTAAATTTATACTTAGAAAATATAAGCTCCAGCCTGTACATATTGCTTATATCTGCCAATTCTGTAATAAACTGAAAATTTGGGTGATTTAGCCGTAAAGACAATTCCAGTTCGTGTAAAGCAGACTCTGCCTGGTCTAAAATAACAACCAGCTTTGTATTGTAGGTTGCCAGTTGGTTTACAATCTCACTTCCTATAGAGCCTGCTCCCCCTGTAACCAGTACAATTTTATTTTCAAGATCTTTTCGTAATTCACTATCGTCTATAGCAATTGGGCTACGTTCTAGTAAGTCTTCAATTTGAAGGGGTTTGATCTGGTTTTGAATATCTTCTTTTTTATTCCATTTTTCCAGACTAGGGACGCTCAATATTTCAACCCCAGCTTTTAAACAGCTCTCTACAATTTCATTTTTCTCTTTTCCACTGTACGCATCACTCATTAATAAGACTGCCTCCGCCTCTATTTCTTGCAGTGTTTTGGTAAGGTTTGTAGTTTTAAAAACTGGTTTCCCAAGTATTTGGTGTTGTTTAGACAACTTGTTTTGTGTAATAAAACCCAATAATGAATAGGGAAGGTACGATTCAGTTAACAAAGCAGCACCCAAGGAAATGGTATGATCTTCCACACCAATTATAGCGATCCGCTTTTTTTCTTCATTACCCGCAACTTGCTTTAAAAAACTATAGCTTTCCTTTACCGTTATTCTGAAAAACAGCATAAACGTGAACGAAATGAGCATATACAGCAGTAATGATGTGGTAAGGAAAATTCTAGCCCCTATAAAATATTCATATATAAAATTGAAGATGAAAACAGTAGCTACTGTAGTTAATGAGCTAAAAATTAGTTTTATAATATCTGTAAAAGTAGAATGCCTGATAATTCCAGAATAACTTTTAAAAACATAAAAGTACAGCAAATTAACAGCCAGTATTCCTAATGCCTGTTGAGGAATAGACAATACCTCATGAAAATTGATGCGTGTATCTTTTAAAATAAAATACATAGCAACAAAAGCGGCAGCGCATAATAAAATATCCAGCAAAATTACAATCCATCTTGGAAGGTAACGCTGGTCTAAAAGACGTAATTTATTGTCGCCTGTATAAAGTTTATCTACAATTTTTGAGAATTTCAAGAGCTATGAGAAATTTATGAGTAAATATATTGAATATCTAACTGAAATATTCTAAAGCTTTGTTAATCCTGTTTTTTTCAGACATTGATAAATTTGAACCTGAAGGTAAACACAATCCAGTCTTAAATAAATTTTCAGCTATGGTACCACCGTAATAAGGTGCTTCTTTAAAAACAGGTTGTAGGTGCATAGGTTTCCATAGGGGGCGGGACTCTATGTTATCTTTAGCTAAAGCAGAAACAATGTCCTGTGGATTAAATCCTGTTATTGCAGGATCTATTACAATACAAGACAACCAGTGATTAGAAAAGTAAGTTGCCGAAGGTTCTTCAAATACGGTAACTCCTTCTCTGTTGGCAAATAACTCTTTGTAAAACTGATGCATATCCCTGCGTAAAGCAACATGTTTGTCCAGCACTTCCATCTGTCCACGGCCTATTCCTGCACAAACATTACTTAATCTGTAGTTATACCCAATGTTGGAATGTTGGTAATGTGGGGCTTCATCGCGGGCTTGCGTTGCCAGAAAAACTGCTTTTTCTTTTAGTTTAGGAGTATGTGCCACCAGGGCACCTCCGCCCGAAGTAGTAATAATTTTGTTACCGTTAAAACTCAATATTCCAATAGTACCAAAAGTACCACACTTCTGACCGTTGTAGGTGCTTCCTAAGGCTTCTGCACTATCTTCAACTACAGGGATTTCATATTTTTGAGCCACCCGGGTAATAGCTTCAATTTTACATGGCATTCCGTAGAGATGGACGGCAATAATAGCTTTGGGCTTCTTTCCCTTTTTTATTCGGTCTTTAATAGTAGCTTCCAGATGGTTTGGACACATATTCCAGGTTTCAGGCTCGCTGTCCACAAACACGGGGGTTGCGCCCTGGTATACAATAGGGTTGGCAGATGCAGAAAAAGTAAACGTCTGGCAAATCACCTCATCACCGTGGCTTACCCCAAGTAATATAAGGGCTAAATGAATTGCCGCAGTCCCTGAACTTAATGCGGCAACGTTTTTACCTTCACTAAGGTAACTTTCTAAATCGCTTTCAAAACCGGTTACATTGGGCCCCAATGGCGCTATCCAATTGGTCTCAAAGGCTTCCTGGACATACTTTTGTTCAGTACCTCCCATGTGTGGGGAAGAAAGGTATATTTTATTGCTCATGTGTTTTTTTAATAATTTTGGCTGGGTTTCCTACTACGGTTGCTCCATCGGGAACATTTTTTGTTACTACGGCCCCTGCACCAATAGTTACCCATTTACCTACATTTATTTCTGGTAAAATAACGCTTCCGGCTCCTACTATGGTGCCTTCACCAATAGTGCACCCCCCAGAAACTGCAGCATTAATAGCTATGTGGCAATACGCTTCAACTACTGTATTATGAGAAACAGTTGCATTACAGTTAACAATGGTAAAGTCTCCCAGCGTTACACAAGCATCTACCACCGCGTTTGGCAATACCTGCACTCCTTTACCTAAACTTGCCGAAGGATACACCACGGCCGTTTTGTGGATAAACGCAGGACAAGCAACTGTTAGTTTTTCAGCAATTCTTTTTCTAACACTATTATAGCCAATGGCAATTGCAACAGGCGTTTCTAGGCTTATTTCTTTCGTTCTCTTTTTAACTGGTACACCTAAAATTTCATCTACGGAAGGATTTTTATCAAAAATCACTACTGGTTTGTAGGTATTACAAGAGTTTATCAATGAAATGAGTGCGTAGCAGTGCCCACCACCCCCTAAAATGGTTATCTCCTTCATAGGTTGTTCCCTTTAAATGGTTGAATGGTCACAGAGGTATCACTGTTTATATCACTTCGGCTCACAACCTTCTGCATGGTTTTTATCAATATTTTAAAATCCAGTGCAAAATTAACTTTTTCCACGTAGAACACGTCCAATTCAAACTTTTTTTGCCACGAAACAGCATTTCTTCCGTTTACCTGTGCCCATCCGGTAATTCCTGGTTTTACTAAGTGTCTCTTGTGTTGCTCCTTAGAATACAGGGGAAGGTAAGCCGGTAATAAAGGCCTGGGCCCTACCAAGCTCATATCCCCCTTTAAAACATTCAATAATTGTGGAATTTCATCTAAAGACGTAGAACGCACCAACTTTCCAAAACCCGACAACCGCTGATGGTCTGGCAATAAATTGCCTTGGGCATCTTTTTCATTACTCATCGTCCTAAACTTGATAATAGAAAAAATACGTGCGTTTTTTCCAGGACGCTGTTGTGTAAAAAAGGGATTGCCTTTAAGCACCAGAGCCAGCACAATGATAATAAGTACGAACACCGGAACTAACACAATAAAAAGTACCGCTGCTACACAAAAATCGAATATAGGTTTTACTATTGTTTTATACACGGTACAAAGTTACGTATTGTGTAAAAGAGATTCGTATTCTTCCTGTAGCAATTCCCAGATTTTTTGACGCTCGTACCGACTTGTAATAGCATTTCGGGCATTTGCTTTTAAAGCTAAGAAGCGTTCTTTGTTAGCAATTAGCGCTTGCATACTCTTAAAAAGTGATGTTACATCTTTTGTAGGAACTATCAACCCGTTTTTGTTGTGCGTAACTATTTCGTTGCAACCATTTATATTGCTCACTATAGCAGGTAATGCCATGGCTCCAGCCTGCATTACTACATTAGGAAAGCCTTCCCGGTAGCTCGGAAAAACCAAGACATCGCTCAAAGCAAAAAACACCCGAACATCCTGTTGGTATCCAACCGATATGATTTTGGGGTGGCTTTCAATTAATTTTTTTGTTGTAGGTAAAACCGGGTCTAACGTATCCTCAAAGGGACCTACAAGAAGTAAGGTGCAGTTTGGCTTTTCTTTCTGAAGGGATACAAAAGCTTCCACCAGTTCGTTAATACCCTTATCTGTTACTATCCTTCCCACAAAGATGAATACAAAATCGGTTTCGGAAATTTTCAGTTCTTTTTTCTTCTGAAGTATTTCTTCGGTTGAAAAGTGGGTGTCAGAAAAATAACCGGTATCAATCCCATTACTACTCCCCTGTCCTATGATTTTCAACTTAGAAGGTTTTACAAAATTTTCGGCTTCGATAAAATCTTTTAACCCCTGGGAGTTGGGGTACACTTTGGTAGCAAATCTATACGTAAGTTTTTCAACAAAATTTAATATTTTACGCTTAAACCCTGTGGCTTCCATTAACGGCAAACCTGCTACCGTGTGTAACCTATGCGGGACACCTGCAAAATAAGCCGCCATCATCCCTACAATTCCGGCTTTTGGCGTGTGGGAATGTACAAGCTGGGGTTTTTCTTTTTTTAGAAATTTATAGAGTTTATAAACTGCTACTATATCCTTACGAGGAGTAATCTGTCGGGTAAGGTTTACATGTTTGGTTTGGACTCCTTCAGAAACACCAAAAGCTTCTAATCGTTCTCTTTCGGCTGAAACGGCAATTACCTGATAGTGGTTTTGCATATACGCTAACTGTCCTTCCAGAAGTTTTTCGAGAGAAAGAGGTATGGTTGTTATGCGTACTAGTTTTTGTTTGGGCATAGTTCTTTGTATAATGTTATGTGCCCTTGCACCATAGCTTTTAACTGAAATTTATAAACCCGTTTGGTACCGTTTGCAACAGTTTCGGCATACAGCTGCTTATCGTTTAGCAGCGAATTAATCTTTTCCGCGAGATCTATTTCATCTTTGTGGTCAAAAAGGAGTCCTGCACCGTGTACCAGGTTCTTTAGCCCTGTTACATTGGATGCTACCAATGGTGTGCCTGAAGCCATCGCTTCCAAACTGGATAACGACAATCCTTCGTGATTGGAAGAAAGCACGGCAACATCGGCCATTTTAAGAAGAGCGGCCACGTCCTTCCGCTCCCCTAAAAATTGTACAAACCACTCCAACTCTAATTCTGAAACCAAATGTTTTGTTTTTTCCATAGTACTTCCTTTTCCTACAAAAATAACCGTAGCAGGCTCTGTTAAATAAGGAATGGCGCGCACTAAAGTAGCATGGTCTTTTTGGGACGTAAAGCGTGCTACCTGTATAATAACAGCATGGGATTCCGGAATATTGAAGGTACTCCGGAGCGCACTTTCTGCTTGTTGAAACCTGTTTACATCCACGCCATTGTTTATTGTCCTAAACGGGTTACGGGTTTTACCCAAATGTTTTTTCAAAAAGAGTTTCACCTCTGTAGATATAGTGATGATCACAGCATATTGATGGTATATAAACCTGTCTGTCCATTTATAAAATAAGATGCCCCGTCTATTATTGGTTGTACTGTGTTCTGTAAACACCAGTTTTATTTTTGAAAAGCTCAACAATTTGGCAATAGCGACATAATAAAGGGATGGAAATAAATGGACATGCGCAATATCGTATTTTTTAAGGTAGGGTATTATTTTAAAGAGCAAGAGCGGGTTGTAAACACTTCCTGTAGTTAATTTATAGATAGCACAGCAATTTTCTATTTCAAGTGCCTCAAGAAATGGATAGGATAATCCGTTAAGCAAGAGTAAATCGGTCTTAACACCTTTCTCATTAAAACGCGGTATGGCGTCAGCGAGCAATTTTTCTGCTCCCCCGGTAGCCATGCTGTTTATTATGTGTAAAACTTTCATGAATCAGTTTGGGGATCTGCAAGGTTTTGAAGCTTCTTTTCTGTAGTATAAGAAAATGCCCAAAGACATATAAAAAGCAACGCAGGAATAAACATGTTTTTTTGACGGAGCATGATACCAAGGTTTCCTAAAATTAAGGAAAAGGATAGCGTGCCAATTATTAAAAATAAAAAAAGAGATTTTACCAGATAATTTCCTGCATTAAATATTTTGATAGGGTTCACCCTAAATAGTTTCCAGGTCAATATCAATAAGAGTAGGTTTTCAAAAGAAGCTACTATTGCTAATACTCCATTGATATCAAAAAATAAAGGACGGTATAAAAAGGTAAATATTTTTAAAGGATAGGGGTAACTAGAAATATCAATAGTTGACCCAGTATGGGACCGGCTCAATTTTGATACTTTATCATCAGAAAATTGATCCAGTGATTCTATATTAAGGTCTTCTATTCGAAGAAAAGCCATAATATTATCAAAAAGGGATATAAAGGCAATCAAAAAAACACTTCCAATAAAGATTTTATGATAAATCTTTAGATTACCGTCCAAGAGATATCCCATTCCCGCAGATGCTATCAAAAATATTGTGATATGGGGTCTTATTATGTATGAAAGTATCAGAACCAAAACAATTTTTATATAATATTTTGAGGGTTGTTGCATACTATAAAAAAATACCCCAATACAAAAGAACAATAAAGCATCCTTCCCTAAACCAGCTGACCAAAAATGTAAATTTGGAAGATAAAAAATTAACGGAAAAAGATTATACCCGCTCAATTTTGTGTTAAAGTTTATATTTTTGTTGAACAAGACATAGAAACAAATCAACCCTATATATCCAAGCAAAGTATAAATCATGGTTAGCCCGAAGAAACCTATTAATTTTGTTATAGGCGCATTCAAAAGATACATTCCCCAGGTTCCAGGCCCATTTATACTAAATAATAAGAACGCATCTGAAATAGATAACTCCTTACTGGTCTCATAATAACTTATGGAATCTCCTCCTGGTCCATATACAATATAAACATAGTATATTACGCCAAAAGCTAAATGGTATAACCATAAATATCTGAGTGTTTTTTTTACCTCAGACAGACCTTTGGAAATAGAGTTTTGTACTCCAAACCCTAGTGCTATTACAATAAAGAGGACGATAATATCACTCACTTTGATTATGGCTTTTCAATTTAAACTTGGAGTAAATTTATTATTTTTTCAATTTGGCTTGCAATGGTATATTTTTCTTCTACTAAATGATACCCGAAGGTTCCGTGCTTTTTTCTTTTAGCAATATTATTTTTGTAAATTAATAAAGCTTTCTTCCATTCTTTATGCGTATTTACCAAATACCCATTGCCGTTTTGTATCACTACTTTTTTATTCATTCCTACGGGCGATGCTATTATTGGTATACCACATGCCATATATTGAATCAGTTTATATGAGCACTTTCCTTTTTCCCAAGGTGAATCTTTCAAGGGCATGATGCCTACATCGAAAGCAGTAATATTTTTTATCTCACTCCTTTCTTCCCATTCGATAAAATAAACGTTTTTGGTAAACCCTAAATCACCTTTTGCCCCTATTACATGAATATGGGCATCCAAATTCGCCAATTCCTCTAAGACGGGAGCTATTAGCAATAAATATTTAAAGGTAGATGGCGATCCAATCCAACCAATAATAAATGGCTTTTTATTTAATGCATCACTGTAATCTTTCATTGTATATTTAGTTGAGTCAATTACCGTAGGTATTATTTCCACATTTTTAGCACCTGCTTTTTTGGCTCGTTCTTCTAAATAACTATTGCCTGCAATGACGCAATCACTATAACGCATAACATAATCTATTTTATACTCAAGCAAAATTCTGATTATGCTATTCGAATTTTTATCGTAATTGTGAAAAATTGCATCATCATAGTCTACTAAATATTTTATTCCGACTAAAGACAAAAAACGCTCTGCCCAAGCTGGCATAAATGGAAAAAGTTCTTTTTCAATTACAACTTTCGTTTTTTTCGAAAGTTTAAGAAGATTTACCAACCTACCTAAATAGCACTTTATTACAGTTATTTTTGAGACCTTCCCATTATAAAGTTGCTCTAAATAACTCTCAGAAAATAGTGGTAAAACAGTAATTGAAAAACCAACTTTTTCTAAATAGGTAAAATATTGGTAACTACGCAATCTACTGCTAGCCCCTATTCGTGAATACTTAGTAAAGTATATTACTTTCATAGTTTGTTCAATGCACAAATATAGCTTTCAACACTTTTCTCAATTGAAAAATATTGAATCCCCTTATTTCGAATTTCCTTTCTTAATACGGTGTTCATATTTTCAACAAAATCGATAGCATTACTGTTCACATCTTTATCGAAATAATCATAAATGAAGGTATGCGGTGTATCTCTCAAAATATTTTCAGAATCACCAATTCCCTTAGAAAAAATTACTGGTAAACCCATCAAGAGATATTCTCCCAATTTAATTGCTGATACCGAACGCATACTTTTCGTTGGCTTAATTAGCCCCAATGCAATATCTCCTGCTGAAAGATATTTAGGAACCTCTTTAAATGGGATGCTTACGATTGTGATAAATTTTCTCAACCGGGGAGAGAAATTGGTGATTTCTACATTGGATCTTGTTATTAACAATAATCTTCCATCGGCATTCCTTTCTACGTATAAAGAAAAAAGCTTGTTAATACTTTCAATATCGTATTTTTCCCCATCTAGTGATCCACAATAAACAAATACTTTATCTGTATCTTTATAACTAAGCTTATTTCTAATTTTATTACGATCTAATTGGTTAAATGAGAAAAAATCGATATTCCTGCCATTGGAAACTACTGTAAATTTTTCAAGACTGACAGTTTGTAAATTCAGAAGGTGTATTTTTATCGCATCTGTAGACCTTACAATTACTCCATCTGCTTTTTTTAATGCCAGAACTTCTTCTCGCTTAAATAGTTTATATTGAAGACTGGAAGCTTTAAGTTTAGTGAATTCAATCCGTTCTTCCAAAGGCATGCCATCAGCATCAAAAAGAATTGAAGCTCTTTTAATATTAATACGGTTTACCATCGTTGCAGGAAATGTGCTACGTGGCATCACAATATTGATATTATGAAGATTCACATATCTTCTCACCACATTTATCCCTAAAAAAATAGTGATGAGACTACCCACACCAATAAATGGTTTTCTATAAACTTTTGAAGCAGTATACTTAATCCCTGCAATTTTGGCGGCAGCTTTGACACTTGTTACTCTCTCTTCATCTGCCCAAGTAAATTGGAGTACGTGAAAGCTAAAATTCTTTTGCTTTTGTATTTCTTTGAATATAGGGAAGAACAAACCTTCCATATAATTTGTCTGCGGACCGTCCCAAGATATAAATAAAACTTTTTTCAAATTAACTTCTTTTTCTGGATTAAATTCAAATAAAGTTTTTCCACATTCTTAACATACATTTCTTCAGTATAATTCTGTAGGGCACGCCTATATCCTGCTTCTCCATATTCCTTTCTTAAACTACCGTCCTGAATTAAAATCTTAAGTTTATCTGCAATGGCATCAATATCAAATCGTTCTACCAAGAATCCTGTTTTCTTATCTTTGACTATATACTTCATTCCACCAACCCCAGTTGCAACTATTGGGAGCTTATGGAGCATTGCTTCAGCTAGTACCAATCCAAATGCTTCATGAGCTGAAACTAATGCAAAGATGTCGAAAATATTATAATATAACGACACATCATCACTATATCCAATGAACAAAACACTATCTGAAATTTTCAATGAAGTCGATAGCTTTCGGTAATTATCAAATGCAGGACCATCACCTACTAGAATAAGTTTTGTTTTTAAACCTTGGAGTTGAATTTTTTTAAATGCTTTTATTAAATCTGAAAATCTCTTATGCTCATCCGACATCATTCTTCCCACAGACCCAATAACTATCTCGTCGGGCTCTAAAGAAAGTTTCTTTTTTATATTTATTACTTCCTGTCTTGAAACTGTTCTAGGCAAAGACACCCCATTATTTATTAGGCATACCTTTTCCTTAGGTATTTTCGCTTTTTCTTTTAAATACTGAACAGAAGCTGGAGAGACTCCTACTGCCCTATCGGCTATTAATCCAAAAAGATGCATCAAAAAATTTGCTTTCCAACTTCTAGTGATAGGGTCTGAAGTCTCTTCTAGGATTATTATGGGTACTTTATTAAAGAAGCCGTTAATAGCCGCGATGGTCACTCCTTCAAAAACGGCTCCGTGAATTATGTGTGGTTGGAAATCCCGTATTATTTTTCTTACATTTTTATGAATGGCCAACTGAAAGGGATTTGACAGGACGCCTACGGGAAATACCTCAACGCCATATTTCTCAAACTCTTTATAAAAATTACCATCTACAGCAGTGCAAACAATCTTTAATTCAAAATATTCTTGATTTAATAGTTTCGCAAGAGAAAGTCGCCTCCGCTCCACACCTCCGCTGCCTATCGTTTGTAAACAATGAAGAATCCTAATTTTTTCATTCACAGTTTAGTATGTTAAATTGTTTTTAGATTGATATCTATTTTTTATTTTTTTTATTTTTAAATAGTTGGCAAGTGAATATGTTAATATGTAAATCCCATTTTTAATTTCCAACCGTGAAATACAACTCAAAAAATATTTAAGAATATTAAAATATGCCCTTTTTTCACTTATATTGATATTTAACAATATATTCTTTAAATTAATATTTATTTCTTTTTTAATAAATTTTTGAGAAAGCTTTCCTTTTCTCAATTCTCTTAAATGATGAATCTTTGAAAATGGTGTAATTACCACATTGTAGCCATGATATTTAAGCCGTTGTAAAAAGTTTGAATCTTCCCCATAATGATAAAACTCTTTAGAAAATAGTCCTATTTCATTCTTAATATCTCCTTTAATTAACCATGCAGCTGCATTTACAAATTCAATTTCATAGAATATTTTAGGCTTGTCTAAAGTCATATCTGAAATGAAACCTTCACAAGTTTTAGTTGAGATATATTCCTCAAATTTCTTATCAAGCTTATCGCCTCTATCATTTAAATGTATAGGTGAAACAACTTTAATTTTATCATTTTGATTGAACACTTCTATAAGTTTTTCTAAAGTATCAGGATAAATAATCGTGTCTTGATTGAGCAAAAAAACAAAAGTCGAACTATTTGCAATCGCAAGGTCAAAGCCGATATTATTAGCCGCAGCAAATCCTAAATTTTTCTCCGATTTAATAAGTTGCACACGGGAAAATTTATTTTCTACAAGTTCAATAGTTCCATCTTGAGATCCATTATCGATAATAATAACCTCCATTGGAAATGTAGAATTTTGAATACTTTTAAGACAATTTTCAATCCACTTTATACCATTATAAGTTATAATGACACAAGAAACTTTTACTACATTAATCATATTTTAAATATTTTGGAATAATGTTCATAAATTATTTGCTTTTGCCTTTTATTATCTTCTTTCTGCTTTTCATAATCAAAATTAAAATAATGTTCTTGAAGTTTTTGAAATTCATCAAATTCACCAAATAATTTTTCAGCATTTTCAAACCAAGTTTCAATGTAAACTTTTAGTTTATTTATTTTTTCAGGAAACACAAAAAAAGGCTTATTGAAACTCTGTGCTGTGATAACACCATGCAAACTTGTACCTATGTAAATATTGGATTCCTTAATTAAAAACATTATTTCATACAAATTTTTAGGTTCGTAATACAAAAAATCTTTTTCAATTTTTTGTATTTTTTTAAGTAATTTATCATCACTATGATCTAAAGCTAAACCAATAGGACATAAAATTATTTTTAAATTATTTTTGTTTGAGAATTCTTTAAGATTATTAATAAATGAATTTAAATTATCAGGTCCTTTATTATTTCCAAATTGGACAAATGCATATTTAAATTTTATAATTTCAAGTAATTCTTTAGACACATAATAATTAAATTCAGAGCTTATTAAGTCAGACATAATAAGAGCTGAGTCTG
>PANU01000048.1 GCA_002707745.1 Flavobacteriaceae bacterium | reverse complement strand
GATTACCAGTTTGTCGATGATTGCATTGTGCTCAATGGCCATTATAACCACAGATAGTCCGTATGTTATTATTGCAGCAAACTTTGTCATTGGTTTTTTTAAAATCATTGCCATTATTGAGTTTGTACTTCCGCTATTATTTATTCTAAGTCCAGATGGCGACCGAACCAAATTTTATACAGTATTTTATCCTTTAAGTATTTCAACCGCTCAAATAGGAGGTTATTTCTTTGCAAAAATTGCCTATAACCTACAATGGGAATCGGTCTATTTGGTAATGGCAATTATAATGCTTGTATTGGTGCTTATCTCGGTTGTTTTTATGCACGATTTACGGTTCTCGAGAAAATTACCTTTATATCAAATTGATTTATTGAGTATGTTTCTTTTTGTAGTATCCTTTTTTCTATTAACATATACCTTAGTATTTGCCAAACAACAAGATTGGTTTGCTTCAAACTATATACAAGCTTCAATTCTTGGCTTTATCATCACTATTATACTTTTTCTATGGCGACAAAAAGGATTAAAAAGACCTTATGTTCCGTTAAGTGTTTTTAAAAAGAAAAACTTTATTCAAGGCTTTATTTTATTGATGTGTTTGGGTATGTTTTTAGCTTCAGGTGTTATTCAAAACACCTTTACGGTTGGTATTCTTGGCTATGATTCGCTCACCAACAACCTATTGAATTATGCAATGGTTCCAGGAATTATTATAGGTGCTATTTATGCTCGAAAGTGGTATGCTAAAAAATGGCCTACCAAATTTTTAATTATTTCAGGAATGATTTTTTACACCTTACATTTTGTAATGATGTATTTTTTAATCAGTCCAGAAGTAGACATCAACTATTTAATTGTTCCTTCTATATTAAGAGGGATGGGAATGGTTATCCTTTTTATAAGTATTTGGTTTTATGCCTTAGATGGTTTTGATATGGCAGAAACCTTAGCAGTTGCATCCTTGTCAATTGTAATCCGTTCATTGATAAGTGTAGCATTTGCTGGAGCCATTTACTCTTGGTTGTTTTACAAATTACAGTTGCAAGGGTTGGAAAACATAGCACATCATTTAGATGCAGTAAACTTATCACAATTTAGAGGTGGTGGACTGGCAATATATGGACGTTCGCGAATACAAGCTGTACTTACTGCTTCAAAAGCATTGTATGGTTATTCCATTATTGCAGGAATTATTATGATGTTATTTACCTTAGCAATACGTTTTGAAAACACCTATTACCGAAGATTAATATTAGTACGAAAACTGCTTAAAGGCGAATCGATTAAAGGATATAATGCAAGAGTAAGAGGAAATACTGTTGAGTCTATCTCTTCAGGAGCAGGTGCTGTAGGCGTGTAAAAAAAACATTGCACAACACTGTATAAAATTAATTGCTAGTGCAAGTCTACCTACGAATATCCTCTAGGATTTTATATTCGGTTTGTATTTACTAAATTAGGTGCTTAAAACACGCAACTAATCTTATACAAAACCGTTGTGCATAATTTTGACCCGTGAACTTTCCTGAAATATGTATACACTAAAACAAATGTATATGTATAAAAATGATGGATATGTAAGACGATATAGCGAGAGCTTTAAACTAAAAGTCCTTGATGAACTCGCTAAGGGGAACCACTCCAAAAGACAAGTAGGACTGCTCTATGGCATCCAACCTAGCACCATTAACGAATGGATAAAAAAGTACAATCGTAAAGATTTAATGAACACCCGTGTACTCGTGCAAACAGATGACGAACTAACCCGAATAAAAGCCCTGCAAAAAGAGCTCAAACAGCTAAAGGAACTTCTTATAAAGAAAGATCTCGACAAGCTAATAGACGACAGCTACCTCAAAGTGGCGGCCAATAAACTGGGCTACAAAGATGTTTTAGAACTTAAAAAAAAACTAAACATCAAGCCTTAATGGAAACCATAGACAATAACACAAATGATAGACCTCACAGTATATCAAGGATATGTAAAGGCTATGGCCTAACCCGTGATGCTTTTTATAAATTCAAAAAGCGGTATGTCAAACGAATAAAAATCGAAAACCAAGTATTGGAAATCGTCCATAGAAGACGAAGGATTCTGCCAAGAGAAGGTGCCAGAAAGCTATTGAGATCACTAAAATCAGACTTTGACGATCACAACATCAAAATAGGAAGAGACCAATTGTTGCAAATACTCAGGAACAATGACCTATTGATCAGACGAAAGAAATATTCGTCCAGGACAACTAATTCGCACCACAGGTTTTACAAGTACAAGAATAGCATTAAGGATGTTATAATCAATAGATCAAACCAGGTCTGGGCGGCAGATATAACCTACATCAGAACCATAAAAGGATTTTGTTATTTGGCGCTCCTAACCGATATGTATTCACGTAAAATAGTCGGTTTTGACTTGAGTGACAGCTTAGAGTTGACCGGATGCGTTAGAGCGCTCAAAAAGGCTCTCTATCACAATAGAGGGCTAAGAAACTTAACGCACCACTCGGACAGAGGAATACAGTATTGTAGCAATGTCTACACTAATGAGCTAAAGAAAAAGAAAATTCAAATCAGTATGACAGAGGAAAATCATTGCTACGAGAACGCACTCGCAGAAAGGGTAAATGGAATTCTGAAAGACGAATTTTACCTCGACCAGACCTTTGCCAGTGTGGAAGAGGCAATGAGAGCAACCAAAAATGCTATCAAATTGTACAACTCTAAAAGATTACATTTATCTTTAAACTATAAAATACCTAATAACGTACACCTAAATGCAGCTTAATTTTAATCAATAACCTGTAGACGTATTTTAGGACGAGACATACAAAGTAACATCCGATGATTTTATTCGTCTCTTAAAAAATAAATTAATTAATGAATAATAAACATTTACTTTCAGTCTTCTTATTTATAATATTTACCCAATACTCTATTGCACAGCAATCGGAGAAAAAGTTTGGACAAAATGAAATTATGCAAGACTTAGAATATCTCAATAATTCTTTAAAAGATGCTCACTACAATCTCTACGGATATACTTCAGAAGAAGATTTTTCAAAGAACTATCAGAGTGTAAAAAAATCCATTACTAAGGATTCTATTACTTTATTACAAGCAACTTCTATTTTTCAAAAAGTAATTTCGGTAGTAAATAACGGACATACTGAAATTGACTTCCCTGGAGCTTCTTACGGAAACTATGCATATAGTGGTGGAACCATATTTCCATTAGAAATTGCTTTTGAAAACAACAAAAGTTTAATCCGAAAAAACTTTTCTGACAATGCTGACATTAAAATTGGTTCGGAAATAATAAGTATAAATGGGATATTGATGAAAGATATCTTAGCCCAAATTTATCCGCAAGTTTCAGCAGAAAGAACATACTTTAAAAATGCAAAAGTTGAAATGATTTCATTTCCCAGATTATACTGGCAAGTATTCGGAAAGCAAGATGACTTTCAAATTGAAGTTTTATCAAACGGAACTATCAATAAACACTCAATCAAAGCGGTAAACCTTATAGAAGGTTATGAAATGAAAAGAACAGAAGTACTGAATGCTAAGATGGATTTAAAGTTTTTTAATGAATCTGCCTATTTAAATCCTGGGAACTTTTCGGGTGATGAACAAAAATATCAAAGTTTCATTGACTCAGCTTTTGTAGAAATAATAGAACGAAACAGTAAAAATCTGATTATTGACCTTAGAAATAATGCGGGTGGAAATGACTCTTTTAGTGATTACTTAGTCTCTTATTTTGCAGATAAACCCTTTAAATGGAATTCGAAATTTACGCTAAAAACAAGTCAATTTCTTAAAGAGCATACAAGGAAATACAATGATACTACAGATATTTATTTTCAAAATATTCTCTCTCACAAAGATGGAGAGAGATATAATTTTGAGTTTGACGAATACCAACCACAACCCAAACAAAAACGATTTACAGGATCAGTGTACGTTTTGGTCAATAGACAATCACATTCGCAATCAGCTGTTACAGCTTCTCAAATTCAAGATTACAAGTTTGGAACACTTGTAGGAGAAGAAACGGGCGATTTCCCAACACTATATGCATCACAATTTCAATATACTTTACCAAATACAAAAATAGCAGTAAAAGTATCTAAAGGACAAATTGTTCGTGTAAATGGAAGTAAAAACCAAGAAGGAGTAATACCTGACATAATAATTAAAGACCATTTATTAGACAAAGAAGATGAGATATTAAATGGCCTTTTGAAGAAGCTGAATTAAAAGTACTAAGCACAACAATGGCTATAAGTAATTGCTTGTTCTCGCTTACTTCTGAAAATCCTCGCGGATTTTCAGCTTGGTGTGTACTTGCAAAGTTAAGTGCTAACTCACACAACTACTCATAGCCGAGACGTAGGCGCAATGTAACAAAACCATTATCTCATCGTCTTCCATAAACAAACCGATCATTAAACCATTATGTTAGAAAAAATATCGGAACAAAAAGAAGCGTGGAAAACAATATTTTTGTTTCTTGTATTAGTTGTTATTCTTACTTCGCCTTTCCATTATGCAATAGTAAATTTATATCCTTCACGAATATATGTTGGGGCTATAATGTGGTCTCCTGCGATAGCTGCGTTTATCACCCTAAAAATAAAAGGGCGTAAAATTTCATCTCTAAATTGGAATTGGGGAGATTGGAAATACATTCGATTATCTTATTTTATT
This sequence comes from Flavobacteriaceae bacterium, assembly GCA_002707745.1. Lineage (GTDB taxonomy): Bacteria > Bacteroidota > Bacteroidia > Flavobacteriales > Flavobacteriaceae > Marinirhabdus. Next base: position 10,469 of record PANU01000048.1, on the reverse strand, counting down.
CCTGCTTTATATGGCTTAATCACTTATATACTCATTTGGGTTTTTGGTTTTGGAAGTTTAACAAATGAAGAAGCAATTACAGATTGGGGAAAAGAACTTGGTTTGATTGGAATAGGAACTTTAAATCCTACATCAATTGCAATCATAGCTATTATCTTATTAGGAACTATCGAAGTAATTAGAGCAGCAGCAACAACTTTAGGGGAAGAGATTGGATGGCGAGGTTTTTTTATTTATGAATTAAGAAAAGTTCTTTCCTTCACCGGTGTTTCCATTTTTAGTGGATTTATTTGGGCTGCTTGGCATTGGCCACTACTTGTTTACTATAGTAATAATATACTATTAGAATTTATAACATTCTTCATCGTAATCATTTCTATGTCTTTCATTATGACCTACTACGCTTTTAAATCTAAAAGCCTTTGGCCAGCTGTAATATTTCACGCAGTAAGTAATGTTTATATTCAAAAAATAATGCCTGAATTAACAATTAATAATGAAGGAACGGAACATTGGCTTGGTGAAAACGGAATTATGTTTGCAATTGTGACTTGCGTTTTTGGAATTTACTTTTGGAGAAAAGCAATTAAGGAAAAATTGTAAATATAAAACATTACATACGCAACGTATCATATACAAACACGTTGTGCTTCATTATTTGAACGGAATTCAATTAATATCATATCTTTAGAGAAACTAACCGCTTGTGATAAAATTCTTCCGAAAAATTCGACAAAGATTATTAATTGACAGCAAATTCAGTAAATACTTACTTTATGCCATTGGAGAAATTGTTCTTGTAGTAATTGGAATTTTAATTGCGCTGTCAATTAATAATTGGAATCAAAATTCTACCCGAAACAAATTAGAATTAGAAGCTTTAAAAAACTTAAAAGAAGATTTTGATTTTAACCTATCAGAATTACGTCGCATTGATAGTGTAAATACAAGAAATATTAAGTCTTGTTTAATAATACTTAACCACACAGGGAAGCGATATACAGAAGACTTTATTTTAGAGAAATACTTAAATGATGCTGCCGCATCGCCAGATTACGTTGCCAAAAACGGATTTTTAAACGATTTAGTCAGTTCTGGAAACCTTGGCTTAATCAAAAATAATGCTTTACGTAACCTTTTATCTTCCTGGCCTACCATATTAGATGAATTAACGTTAAGAGAATTAGCTTCAGAGAAATCTGATTTTGCATTGATTGATTTTATTATGAAAAACGGCAGTTGGTTGAATGTCGATGAAGTTATTGGCTTTAATAACAGCCTAAATATAAAATTGCCACAATCGGGCTTTGACATTGACAACAAACAAATGCTAAAATTACCTGAATTTGAAAATAGAATAGAAAACCAAATTATGTTTTTCAACATAGTAAAGGACAGATATAAAGATTGTATGGACTTGAATAAAAACATTATTCAGCTCTTAGAATCTGAAATAAAAGCAAAAAAATAATAAAAGCACAACAACTTTTGTGCTTTTATTATTTGAGCTACCTAATACAATTAAAATCATATCTTTAGAGAAACTAACTGCTTGTGATAAAATTCTTCCGAAAAGTTCGACAAAGATTATTAATTGAGAGCAAATTCAGTAAATACTTACTTTATGCCATTGGAGAAATTGTTCTTGTAGTAATTGGAATTTTAATTGCGTTACAGATTAACAATTTCAATAATAGTAGACAGGAAACTAAAATAGAACGATCGTATTTATTGTCGTTGCAAACTGAATATGAAAATAACCTAGAAAAAATAAATAGTAGTCTTCAAGCAAATAAGGAACGAGTAAATGCAGTAGAGGATATGCTGACCTTATTTGATGCTAATGTACTGGACACAATAAGTGATAAAGCCATATCAGATATATTGTATTCAGTTTTTTCTGGCGACGCAACCTATCAACCATCAAAAGGAGTATCAACGGATATTATAAGTTCAGGGAATCTTAATGTAATTAAAAATAAAAAACTAAGACAACGTCTTGCTTCATTTGAAAGCAAATTGGATTTTTTAAAATTAATGCGAAATAGCATTACTGATTTAAAGAGTAAACTAAAAAACCAATTAAATAAAAATGGAAGTATCCGAAAGTTGTTGATAGATAGAGGTCGTGAATTTGAAAATAATTCAATTTCTGATTCAATGAACAATAGACAAATTTTTAGTTTGATTGAATTTGAAAATAACCTTTTAGATTATTATCTAACAATTTCAGCAGCCAATGGGCCAAGAGTCTTTGGCGGAATAAAAGAGCACATAGAACAAATTTTAGTTGAAATTGATGTAGAAATTAATAAATAACGAAAGTACATCAACATTTGTATCTCATTATGACCAACCAATAGCCAAAAGGATTCCCGCTTTCACGGGAAATAGATATGATAAAATTCTTCCGAAAAATTCGACAAAGACTACTCTCTGAAAATAAGTTCAGCAAATATCTGATTTATGCCATTGGAGAAATTTTACTCGTTGTTATTGGAATTTTAATTGCCTTGCAAATTAACAATTGGAATGAAGTTCAAAAGGGCAAAATAAAAGCTACCTCTATTTTGAAAGAGATTCGTTCAGATATGGTTAAAGATTTAGAATTAATAGAAGAATTAAAACCTTATTGGGGAAGGGAGATAATGTATTTTAAAAAGGTTTTACCTTCATTTAATCCTCGAAAAGAAATAACTTACTTTGAAGGCTTTGATACAATTAGCAAAATATCTTATCCGGAGTTATTTGGGTATGATATGCCTTTTCGGTCAAACACAAGTGCCTATGATGCAATGATTGCTGATGGCAATTCTGATCTAATAATAAATGACACTTTATATTCAAATATTCAAAGGTTTTATACTTTTAATGCACCTACCAATGAAAATCTATTTGAAATCTTGAGGCAAGAATCATCTGATTTAAATTATAAATATTCTCATATAATAGCTTATAAACCATATAAAAACATTAGTGATTTAACTGATGAGTATTTAATTGCGGATCTTAATATTTATTTTGAGTCAAAGAATTTTTATTATTGGAGAACATTTGTCATAAACCAACAAAGCCTTAAGGATATTATTACTCAAATTGACAAAGAATTAGAACAATAACTAAAAATAATAACGAAAGCACAACAACCAATGATAAAATTCTTTAGACATATTCGTAAGAGATTAATTGGTGAGAATCGCTTTTCAAAATACCTACTCTACGCCATGGGCGAAATCATCCTCGTGGTTTTCGGGATTCTCATTGCACTTCAGATTAATAACTGGAATACCAATAGAGTTCAAAATAAAAAAGAAGCTATTTACATTGCCAATATTAAGCGCGATTTAAATGAACAACTAAAAACCATAGAGTCTCAAATTGATTACGAAAGAAATATCAATAAAGTAGCTTCACCAATTATAACAAATTATAAAACAAATCAAAGCTTTAAGGTAGATAGCCTTTTTACGGTTAGCATAGGAATTCTTACAGGCAGAAGGACATTCGTAAAAAACACACCTACATATACCGAATTAATCTCTTCTGGAAATATTGATATCATTAGCAATAATATCATAAAAGACGAAATCATTAAATATTATCAGGAACTTGAACGTGTAGAACTTGTCATTAATAAAAATAATAACTTATATACAGATGCCGTATTTATTACTGAGATGATCGGACTATCAGAAATTCAAATAAAGGGAGAATTTGATATACCAGAATTGACGCATTTCATCCAGTCCGAAAGTATTCCGCTGGTCGATTTAAACGAGCCAATTTTAAAAGAGATCACCAAATCTCAACTTAAAGATCCGGAAAAAACTTTGAAATTTATCAATAGCTTAAATTTTAGAAATTTTATTGCAAAACTTCATTTGTACCTTATGAATAACCAAAAGAAGTATACAGAACAATTGCTGGAAAAAGTAGAATCTGAATATTAACCATTTTAAACTTGAAATTGAAAACAGAAATTTACCAATGATTAATTTTTTTCGACACTTACTTCGATACGTGATCAACCAATATAGAACTATTTGTCATTCCTGCCTTTCGACTACGCTCAAGATAGACTACGGCAGGAATCCACTTTGAAACTAAAATTATGATTAAGTTTTTTAGAAAAATTCGCTACAAGCTTATGAGTGAAAACAAAACAGGCAAGTACTTCAAATACGCCATTGGTGAAATTATCCTTGTGGTTATTGGTATTTTAATTGCTTTACAGATTAATAATTGGAATGAAAATCGAAAAGTACAAAAGCTAGAAGCACAGATTTATACAGAACTTAAAAGCGATTTACTGAAAACCAGAAATGATATTCAAAAAACAATTTCACAGCATAGAGAAATATTCAATTTAAGTCAAAACCTTATAATAGACATCTACAATAAAAAACCATATTCAGATACTATATATGATTCATTTACAAGGGCTGGTGTTGACTTTCAGATAATTCCTAAAACTAGTGCGTTTGAAAACCTCAAAAACATAGGTTTAAATACCCTGTCTAATGATAGCTTACGTATTGATATAACTAATTTGTTTCAATTAGATTTAAAGCGTTTAGATGATGAACTTGGAATGGATCGAGCTGGAATTAGTATTCCGACACTTTTATCTCCATATCAATACAAATATTTGTTCGTTGATTATGGCCAACCTAAAAAATACGGCTTTAAACATTCTGACTCAATAAATATTTATAAATTAAAAATAAAAGATTACGATAAATTTTTAACCGACAATGCCCTTTTAATGAATTTGCAGTTAGCACTCTATAATAGAGGTAGAAAAGTAGATGAAGAACTTAAAACTATTGACTCAATAGACAATTTGATTAAAAAAATTGAGGAAGAACTTAAATCTATAAATAAATAACAAAAGCACAATAATGTGTATAATTCATTACTAGTTATAGCTTACTTACGAATCCCCATAGCTATTGGGACGCGCACTTTCTACCTACCGGCAGTCAGGTCTGTAATTATTTGCTAAATTTAGTTCTTAAACACGCAACGAAATCATAGACTAGACCGTTATGCTACAGCAAATAAAAAACTCCCAGAATTCAATAGGTTGACTAAAAATTAAAAATGACGGAAAACGAAAAAAAAAAGAAACTTTATTTTGATTTATTTATTGAACGATTTCCTCTTTTGAGCTTCGAAGCTAAAAAATTTACACGTTCGTTTTTAAACATTCAAAAGTATAAAAAGAAGGAATTTGTTTATAAAGCAGGTGAGATACAAAAAGAAATCGGTTTTGTATGTCAAGGGCTTTTGAGAAAGTATTACGTAAATGAAAAGGGTAGTGAAATAATTACAGGATTTATCAGTGAAAATGGCTATGCTACTGACTACCCATCTTTTTTAAGACAAAAGCCTTCCAAATTTCATATACAATGTCTCGAGCCAACAATTATTGTGAATATGTCTTACGCAAATTTACAAGAAGCTTATCGTAAATATAAAGGTAACGAAATGTATGGAAGATTAGTTGCTGAACGGGTTTTAACGAGAGAAACAGATAGAGTGGAAAGCCTTTTGTTTGAAAATGCTGAAGAACGATATTTAAATTTTACTACCAAAAATAAAGAATTAACTAACCGTATCAGTTTAACTCATCTAGCATCGTACTTAGGAATTGAAAGACAATCTTTAAGTAGAATTAGGAGTAATCTTGCAAAAAAATAATTTTTGTCACATAGGTGTCAGGTAAAAAACTAGTTATTATGACATCTTTGCTGTATAAACTATTAAATACAGTAAAAATGATCTCTAGCGTTGTAAAAAAAATCCTATTTGTAGTAATACTAGTATTCGTATCTGTATTTTCTAATGGACAATATGTTGTCTTTTTTGCCCTCTGGATTTTTATGGCAATATTACTTTTTGCTGTTAGAAGATTAAAAAGATGGCAAGGGTTTTTATTAGCGTATTTGTCTATTGGCATAGGCTACTATATTGGCTTTAATTTTGTGCCATTTTTACCCATCGCAATTCCTATAATTGTTACCCTGATTTTTAGTTTATTTTACTCAATACCTTACTTAATAGATTCTTTTTTCAGAAATAGGCGTAAATCATTTTTAAGCACCTTAATTTTTCCGTGTTCGGTTGTCTTACTTGAATATGCTTATCATCAAATCAATCAGTTCGGAACATTTGGGCATTTTGCTTACACCCAACAATCTCAACTTCTATTATTACAATCTATTTCTATTTTTGGTTTAGGATATATTACATTTTTAATTGCCTGGTTTGCCTCTGTTAGCAATTGGATTTATGAGCAAAAAAATGATGGGAAAAACATTAAAAAGGCCCTGCTAATATATAGTCTTGTTTTGGGTCTTACAGTATCGTTTGGAATATATCGTGTAAAATTTCAAGCGTCCAATCATGAAACTATTCGTATTGCTTCTATTTCTGCTATAGATAGTCTTAAAACTGGTGTAGATATTCAAGGAATAAATGATAAGAAAACTGAAAGTGACGTAAAAGCTATAACTAGAAGAAATACTGCCCGATTAAATCAAAATTTATTCGATAGAAGTATCAAAGAAGCAGAAGCTGGTGCAAAGCTTGTTTTTTGGGCCGAAGGAAATGCTGTTATATTGAAAGAAGATGAAAAAGAACTTTACGAAAAAGCAAGCAAAGTAGCGTCCGGGCAAAGCATCTATTTGGGCGTAGGTGTTGCAGTAATTGACCCTTCAAAAAGTAAATTTCTTGAAAATAAGTTTGTGCTATTCGACAACAAAGGGAAAAAAGTTATTGATTATTGGAAAGGTATCTCAGTTCCTGGTGCAGAAGAACCAATTAGCAATAATAAAGGTACTGGAATCCAAAAAATAGAAACTGATTATGGAACTATTGCAGGAGTAATATGCTTTGATTTAGATTTTCCAAATTATATGAAAAATGCAAGCGGTTCTGACATTTTGCTGGCACCTAGCAATGATTGGAAAGAAGTTGCAAAACTTCATACCGATATGTCAAAATTTAGAGCGATAGAGCAAGGCTTTAATTTTATCCGTCAGACCAGTCTTGGTATATCAATTGGCACAGATTATACAGGAAAAGTAATTAGCAAAATGAACCATTTTAATAGTGATGAGAAAATACTCGTAACGCAACTACCCACAAAAGGAATGAATACAATCTATTCATGGATTGGAGATACATTTATTGTCTTTTGTATGTTGTTATTGATTTTAACAATCATAATTTCAAAAAAGAAAACAAAGGAGCAAGTAAACAACTAATTGAAACGAACCAGGTGGAAAACCAGTTGCCAACACCTACTGTGCGTTTGTCATGTTTTCTTGATAATCGAAGTTTTCAGATACAGAGGTTGTTGTGCCTGCAACTTGTGCCTTACTAATGTAACAGATTAAAAAAAACAATGAAATAGTTGAATTTATTCATGTTAGTTAAATTGTGGATAGCATATGATTGCTGCTCTGGTTAGTTAGTTTTTTTGAATTTTTGATTCAATTAACTATAACATAGATAAATAAAGCAGAGATATATAGAAATGCGTGTAGAAACTTAATGGGTATTAAAAAGGAGCCCATAGGCTCCTTTCGTAATTTATATAATGATGTAATTTATCTGCCATACAATCCTTCATAAAGGTCTTTGTACATTTCTTTAATTACCTTACGTTTGGCTTTCATGGTGGGAGTAAGTTGTCCGCCTTCAATACTCCAGGTATCGGGTGTTAGGGCAAACGTTTTTACCTTTTCCCATTTTCCAAAACGCTCATTGTATTTGTCAATTTCTTTCTGGAAGCGTGCTATTAATATTTCATTTGTAACAGCTTCTTTAGGATCTTCTGATATAGTATGCCCTTTTTTCTTATTCCAGTCTGCAACGTAATCCCAGTTAGGCTGGATTAAGGCTGCGGGCATTTTTTCGCCTTCGCCTACCACAAGGATCTGGTCTATAAAACTGGATTGTTTCATAGCGTTTTCAATAAGTTGTGGGGCTACGTATTTTCCTCCACTGGTTTTAAACATCGATTTTTTACGATCTGTAATTTTTAAAAACCCATCTGCATCAATTTCTCCGATATCTCCGGTATGGAAATATCCATTTTTTAATACTTCTTCTGTTTGTTCAGGATCTTTGTAATACCCTTGCATTACTTGCGGTCCTTTTATTAATATTTCTCCGTCTTCGGCTATTTTTACTTCGGTATCGGGGAGAGGCTTACCAACCGTTCCAATTTTAAATCCGTGGTCTCGCATATCGTTTACCGACACTACGGGAGATGTTTCTGTTAATCCGTAGCCTTCCATTACCGGACATCCGGCTGCATTAAACACTCGTGCCAACCTGGGCTGTAATGCTGCACTACCAGAAGCAATAGCTTGTAAGTTTCCACCCAGTGCTTCTTGCCATTTGCTAAAGATGAGCTTCCGGGCAACACCTAATTTGGTTTCGTACCACCAGCCGTTCTGGCCGTAAGGTTCCCATTTTAAACCTAAATCTACTGCCCAGAAGAACAAATTCTTTTTTACCCCTGTTAGGTCGTTTCCTTTGGCAATAATCTTATCGTATACTTTTTCCAACAGGCGCGGCACTGCGGTCATTACCTCGGGATTAATTTCTTTTAGGTTATCGCTAATAGTATCTAAACTTTCAGCAAAATGAATGCTAACCCCACAATACTGGTACATATACAATAACATACGCTCATAAATATGGCACACCGGTAAAAAACTCAGGGCTTTACTTTTTCCCATAACAATGGGAAGGCGTCCCTTGCTGTGTTTGGCATTACTGGCAATGTTTTTATGGGTTAACATTACACCTTTAGGTTTTCCAGTGGTACCGGAGGTGTAAATTAATGTTGCCAGGTCATTTTCATCTATAGCATCTTTGCGCTTATCTACCTCTTCTTGCAGGTTTTTGTTTTCGTCGCCCAGAGCAATTACTTCCATCCAATTATCACAATTGTCTATGGTGTCAAAGCAGTACACTCCTTTAAGGGAAGGGACATTTTGTTTTATCTTGTTTATTTTCTCTAAAACTTCCGCACAGGAAATAAATACGTATGTAGATTCGGAGTGGTTTAAAACATATTCGTATTCTTCTTCCGAAATAGTAGGGTAGATGGGTACGTCCTGCGCTCCGGTTTGTAAAATACCAATGTCGCATATATTCCACTCAGTACGATTGGTCATTGATATGATCGCAATTTTGTCATTAGGCTGCACTCCTAATTTTATGAGCCCACGGCTTATGGCGTTTGCTTTGTCTATATATTCTTGCGTGGAAGTTTTTACCCATTCTCCATTTACTTTGGTTACTAAAGCACCTTCTTGTGGGTAGTTAGCGAGTTGATAGTAGGGGAAGTCAAAAAGTCTTTTAGGATCGGTCATAAGTGTTGTAATTGTAGACACGCAAAATAGGGAAAAATATTTGTTTTTTGGTATAAAAAAAGAAGCTCTGTATAGAGCTTCTAAAAAAAATCATTTGTTTAAAAAAGAGAACCAGCTTGGTTTTCACTATTACTGAACAGCTTCCAACCATTTTCGGGCATTTACAAAACCTTCCATCCACGGAGAAACCTCGTTGTTTTTGTCGCTAGGGTAGTGAGCCCAGTTCCACGAAAAAGTAGAACGCTCTAAGTGAGGCATCATGACTAAATGTCTTCCTGTTTTGTCTGTCATTATTGCAGTATTGTAATCGCTGCCGTTTGGGTTGCTTGGGAAAGCATCGTACCCATATTTTCCAACTATGTTATAATGACTTTCTTCCTTCGGAAAACTGAATTTTCCTTCTCCGTGTGCTGCCCAGATTCCCAGGGTACTACCCGCTAGGCTTGAAAGCATCACCGAGTTGTTCTCCTGGATGGTAACCGAAGTGAAATTACACTCAAATTTACCTGTTTCGTTATGAAGCATTTTAGGCTTTTCAGCATCATTTGGTGTCATTAACCCCAGTTCAATAAATAACTGGCAACCATTACAAACCCCCAGGGAAAGCGTGTCTTCTCTGTTGAAAAAATCTTTTAAAGATTTGTTGGCTTTTTCGTTGTATAAAAAGGCACCTGCCCACCCTTTGGCACTTCCTAATACATCACTGTTGGAAAATCCTCCTACAGTGGCAATAAACTGAATGTCTTCCAGAGTTTCGCGACCCGAGATGAGGTCGGTCATATGCACATCTTTTACATCAAACCCTGCCAGATACATGGCGTTTGCCATTTCACGTTCGCTGTTACTTCCTTTTTCCCGAATAACCGCTGCTTTAATCCGGTTTTTATTTTCTTTTCTGGCATTCTGAAATTGAGCTACAGTATTGGTGTAGTGCTGCGGAAATGCAAACTGAAGTGGTTGTTCCTTATAATTGTTGAAACGTTCTGTAGCTTTGGTTGCTCCGCTTTGTTTTTTATCCAGCAAGTACGAAGTTTTGTACCACGTGTCACGCATTTCGGGAATGGAAAAAGTTTC
>PANU01000047.1 GCA_002707745.1 Flavobacteriaceae bacterium | reverse complement strand
GGTATTAAAGGCGTCGTGGTTTATAATATTAATAACTCCGAGTATTCTGCATTTGAGCTAAGCGACCCTAATCACACCCCAAACGCTTGCTCAAGAATGGAAATAGAAGGCATCCTGGCCAACTGTCCCTGCCCCTCAGATGAGAATGAATACAACATCGTGACTGGCCAGCACACGGGAGACCAGAGCTTGTACCCTATGCTACGTTACAGAGCCGTGCGCAACGGAAATGTGGTTACGGTGAGTAATTAACCTATAACAGCCTCAACTTGTCAGTCTGAGCTTGTCGAAGACTAGTGGACTTGCACTTCGACAGGCTCAGTGTGACAACAGCTTAAAATTTAACAATAGCTCCCACCAAAAAGTTAATAGTTGCCTGCGGGAAAAACCCTGCGCCCTCTACCGTGGTCACTGCTGGCGGATTGCTAAAATCGTCGTCAAACGTAAAGAAATAGCCGTTGCTTACATATTCTACGTTAAACAGGTTGTTCACCAGGCCCTGCAACACTATTTCGCGTACAAAAGGCACGTTTTTGAGTGTATAATTTATATTTAAATCGTTAATAAAGTAGCTATCTAACTTAGAGGCTTCGCTATCTATATTACCCATAAACTGCTCTCCTACAAATTTGGAAAGAAATCCTAGTTCCAAATTTGCAATGGGACGGTAAAGAATTGCATTTCCTACCACAATTTCGGGCGAATAGGAAATATTGGTGTCGCCCAGGTTGGTTAACACGCCATCACGGGAAAAGAAAAAATCCTGATTTTTATTTGTACTCAACGCAATATTTGGCATTACCCTTAAATTGTCTAAAATTGAAATTTCTGCATCTACTTCCAGTCCTAACCTGTAGCTATTCCCGCTAGTGGCACGAATTGGAGCACCCACATCGTCAAGGGCGCCCGTTAACACCAACTGGTTCTGGTAATTCATATAATACAAATTACTGTTTACAGATACTTTAGGAGATCCAAAGCGCCAGCCCAGTTCAAAATCGTCTAAGGTTTCAGCAGTAAAAATATCCTGTTCAAAATCGCTACGGCGTGGTTCTCTATTGGCCCTACCATAAGAGGCGTAAAACTGGTTACTTTCATTTAACTGAAAAGAGGCTCCTGCCTTCGGATTGAAAAAATCGTACGAAACATCTACATTGAGAGGCACTCCATCACTTTCCACACCACTGGTTGTATGGTTAATGAATCTTCCCTGCAAATCACCAAATACACTCCATTGTTCGTTTATTTGATAGGTTGCCTTTGTAAACACAGTAAATTCGTCTTTCTCACCTGTCCCTTCATAATACCGTTCTTTATAATCGTAGCCAATAGGAAATTCACTCCACAAAATTTCACCGTAATGATCTCCATCGTATAAACTAAAAAATACCCCTCCAGAAATATCCCATTGATTATTCTTGTAATTCACATTGGCATTAACCGCATAGAAATCATTGTCTAGCCATCTACGACGAATATAATCTGTTGAAGAAATAGTCTCTCCGTTTATAACGACTGGCTCCGCACCCAAAAAATCGAATTGGGAATCGCCACTAAACAAAACGTTTGTATAGTAAAAATCATCTACATATTGTTCAAAATAACCTCTTCCGTAGGTGTAGTTTAAAGCAACATTGGTGCTCCAATTATTGTTGAAACGCTGGTTCCATAGGAGTTGGTAATGGTCTTGGGCATAATTATCTACTTCATTATCATAAAATCCTTGAAAATTTCCATTGGCATCAAACTGCTGTCCTACCGTATTAAAAGTTCTATCGCTTTCCAAGGTGGCCGCATCTATTCCGTAGTAGGCTTGATACGTTTCTTCCCGCCCACCAAAAGTGATGGCCTTTATAAGAGTGTTGTTGTCTTTAAACGCCGTCTGGAGAAAATACGACTTTAAATCGCTGGTAGCACGGTCTACATACCCATCGCTGGCAATATTAGAGAGCCGTCCGGCAATTTCAAAATGTTCGTTTAGCAAACCAGTACTAAACTTTACACTGTGTTTTCTTGTGTTATACGAGCCAAAGCTATTGGCTATTTCACCATAAGCCTCTTCAGAAACGGCGTCTGTCAATAAATTTAGACTGGCACCAAAGGCTCCAGAGCCGTTTGTACTAGTTCCTACACCACGTTGTAATTGTAAACTTTGTACCGACGAAGAAAAATCTGGTAGGTTCACAAAAAAAGTTCCCTGGCTTTCGGCATCGTTAAAAGGAATACCGTTTAGGGTAACATTAATCCTGGAGGCATCGCTACCCCGTACCCGTATGTAGGTGTATCCTACCCCGGCTCCCGCGTCACTGGTAGTAACAACCGATGGCAAATAATTTAATAAAATTGGGATGTCCTGGCCCAGGTTTCGTTTCTCGATCTCCTCGGCGGTAAGGTTGGAGTGCGTAATGGGCGAGTCTGCTTTCACTCTCACCGATTGTACCAAAACTTCTTCCAGAGTTTCTACACTTGTAGTGTCTTGCTTTTTTTCTTGTGCCAGGCCTGAAAGTGAGGCTAGCAATGCAATTGCAGTAATTTGTAACGTTTTCATTCGTAAAAATTTAGTTTACGAATAAAAGGGGCGTTATTCTTTTGTTTGTTATTTATTTTTTTGTCTGGTCGAGCGCAGTCGAGCATATAAAGTATTTCTCGACCCATACCATCCCGACTGCGCCCGATGCGACAGTAACATTCCTAAACAGCATTACCTGTTCCAGGTTCTATGGGTATAATCTCAGCCTGAAGGATTGTTGATTTTTGATGGAAGCTTTTCGATTTGAGAACGTTACAGTTCTAAAATCTCCAGTCCACAATCTCCAATTTCCAATCTATCAAGCACCCCTTTGAGATGTGGCGCAAAAGTAGTGAAGCGTTTTCAATTTCACTAAATTTTGAGTAACGTTTTTATGTATCTTTACTCTTTAGATGAGCCAACCTATTAAAACACGTTTTCCCCTAAAAATTATTGCGAGCTACCTCGTCCTTGCTGCGATGGCGGTAGTAGTGGTTATTTTTCTTTTTTCTGAATTGCGCACGTATTTAAATGCTGCTAACGACACCGACAGCAAAAGAGTAGTGGAAACAGGCTCCCTTATAAACCTGGTTTACGAAACCGACAGCTACTCACGCCTGGCTCTGCTTTCTGACGATGAAGCAGATTACAACCGCTTTCAGGTACGTGTAGACTCTTTGTACAAACGCATAGCCGATTTCAGAAAATCTACCCCCAAGGAAGCCCAAAAGGTGCAACTGGACAGCATAAAAAAACTGCTCATTTCAAAAAACAACAATATTATTGCCCTGCGCGAGCTCTCTCAGGAAATGAATGAAGACAACTCCCTGGACGAAATTTTACGGGAGTTTTCCAATCTTGAAAACAATATGGGCAGGTTTACCATGGACAATACGCTTAACCCAAAATGGAGAAGCCGGACCGAACGGAAAACCTGGGAAAATATTATTAACATGTGGAACGCCGACAAGGGAGTTGATACCATGAAAGTATCTGCCAAACTTATAGATTCTACCCTCGCCGCCACCCGGTTTATAGTTGCTCAAGCAAAATATAACAGAAATAAGAACAGAGAAGAATTAAAAGTGCGCGAAGCCGAACTTATAGCCAATGACCTGGTAATTTCGAAGCAACTTCAGGAGCTTATTACAGTGTTTGATCAGGAAATTTCAAAAAACTACCTCAAAGAAAAAACCTCTCAGCAACGCGCTATTGAAAAAGCCAGCAGTGTTTTAAAAATTTCAGGAATTGTAGGTCTTGTGGTCATCTTATTGTTTTCTTACATTATCATTTCCGACTTTTTTAGGGCTGAAAAACTTCGGAAAAAACTACGAATTGCCAAGGAAACCACCGAAGAAGTTTTAAAAAGCCGGGAACAACTTATTGCCACTGTAAGTCACGACCTTAAAACGCCTTTACACACCATTTCCGGCTATACCGAATTGTTTAAAAACACCCCCCTTTCCGAAAAACAAGAATACTATACCAATCAAATTGCAAGCGGATCTTTATTTATAACGCAATTGGTTAACGATTTACTGGACTTTTCGAAACTGGAAGCAGGTAAATTAAAGATTGACCATATTGCTTTTCCGCTGGAAAATATTCTGAAAGAGTCTGGAAATGCTGTAAAAGACAGGTATGCAGATGCTCCAGTTACCTTAAACTTTGTGATAGATGAAGGTCTTAAGAACCGCTACTTTAAAAGCGACCCGCTACGCATCCGGCAAATAGTTTTAAATTTAGTGAGCAATGCTTTTAAATTCACCGAAACCGGAAGCGTTTCTATTATTGCTGAAATTGTCAAAGAAAAAAAGAAACAAACTCTTACAAAGATTACTGTAAAAGATACTGGCATTGGGATTTCTGCCGAAAAACAGGAACTTATCTTTAAAGAGTTTACACAAGCCGAAGAAGATACCTCACGAAAATTTGGCGGCACAGGATTGGGGCTGGCTATTTCAAAGAAACTTACTGGCTTATTGGGAGGTACTATTTCAGTAGTGAGTGAGTTGGGAAAAGGAAGTGCATTTTCAGTAACAATTCCGCTGGAGAATATTGCTGAAAAAGAAATGTTGCTGCAAACCGAAGCCACCACCAAACCCAGCGGTTTAGCGACAAAAAATTTAAAAGCGCTTGTTTTTGACGATGACCCAGCAATGCGCTCCCTGCTTACTGAAGTGCTGGAACAGGAAGGCATTACCTGCAACACTTTTGAAAAATTTTCAGAATTTAAGGTGATTTCTGGCACCACAGATTACGACTTTGTACTTACCGACATACAAATGCCGGAAACAGATGGTTTTCTGGTGTTAAAACAGCTTAAAAGCGAGGCATTTTCGTGTTTTACAAACCAGCCCGTAATAGCCATGACCGGGAACCAACAACATAAAAGTGATTTTTATTTTGAAAAAGGGTTTACCGAATTACTTCACAAACCTTTTCATAAAGTGGAGCTCTTTAATGTATTGCATCGGTTATTTGATACAGGGCAGGAAGTTTCAGATACTACAGCAACGCCTACCCAAGAAACTGAAAGCTTATACAACTTAAGCATGCTCAAGTCTTTTATGAAAGATGAAAAAGGCTTAAAAGAAATTTTATCTGTTTTTTTAATTCAGACAAAAAAAGATATGTTAGAATTACGGGAGGCAGTTGCCCATAACGATTTGGATACCATACGTGCCTTATCCCACAGAAAACTTACCATGGCAAGGCAAATACAGGCAAAAAAAGTGGTTACTGTATTGGAAACCCTGGAATTAATCCCGGACGACCCTGAAAACTTACACGTGCTTTTTAGTCGGTTAGAAGATGAAATAAATCAAATGACGACTGCTTTGGAGGCAGAAATTTTCTAAAGCTCTATATTGTAATTGTTCAGTTTGTTGTAGAGTGTCTTTCTGGTAATATTTAAGAGACGTGCTGCTTTTGCTTTGTTGAAATCTGCTTCTTTTAGCGCATTTAAAATTAACTGCTTTTCATTGGTTTCTTTTGAAAAATCTTTTTTGGGAGCTATTTCGGCTCCTGTAATTACCTCACGCGGAATGACATCCAAAGAAATTTTTGGAGTATTGGTTAGCAGAACCGCACGTTTTAAAACATTTTTTAACTCCCGTAGGTTTCCGGGCCAGACATATTTTTTAAAGGCTGTTTCCACTTGTTTATCCAAGCCTTTTATATTTTTCCCTAAAGCTGTATTGGCCTGATCCAGGAAAAATTCTGTAAAAAGGAATAGATCTTCTTTACGTTCTTTTAATGCAGGTATATGTACCGAAAATTCGTTTAACCGATGGTACAAATCTTCACGAAAAGTTCCTTCAGCAACCCCTTTGGTTAAATCTTCGTTGGTGGCAGAAATAATACGCAGATCAACTTCAATTTCGGTATTGCTTCCAACGGGTTTAATACGTCTTTCCTGCAGGGCTCGCAGTAATTGTATCTGGTTTTCGTAGGATAAGTTTCCAACTTCATCAAGAAATAGTGTCCCTCCGTCTGCTGCCTGAAAATGACCTATTTTATCGTTTACAGCGCCGGTAAAACTTCCTTTAATATGTCCAAAAAACTCGCTTGCTGCTATTTCTTTTGGAATGGCACCACAATCTACCGGTATAAATGGTTTTTCACTGCGTTGGCTCATATCGTGTATGGCCTTGGCGGCAACTTCCTTACCTGTTCCGCTTTCGCCTTGAATAAGCACACACATATTGGTAGGGCCTACAAGCTGTAAATATTCATTAAACTTTTTTGAAACTTCGCTAATCCCGTTCACATAAGGAGCTCCCAGTTGTTGTTTTTGAAGGGGTTGGCCATCTTGGGTAAAAACTTCATTGGTTTCTTTAACGGGCTCGGCAGTAGCAGTTTTAAGTACCATTAGTAATTCTTCAGGCCGAAAAGGTTTAGAGATATAGTCTATAGCCCCTTTTTTTATAGCGTCTACGGCTGTGGTAACATCTGCATAGCCCGTCATGATTAAAACTTTAGATCCCGGGGCAGTTTCCTTACAAAACTCAAGAATTTCAATCCCCGATGTATCTGGCAATTTCAGGTCGGTTATTACTATTGCAAAGGCTGTTTTTGATAAAAGTTTACGTCCTTCTTCACCATTATGTGCTACGGTTACAACAAAGTTGTTTCGTTGCAAAAATGAAGTAAGCATCGTTGCAAATGCAACATCATCTTCTATTAATAATACCTGTTCACTCATACTAAAGATTACAAAAGGCAAAAGTACTGAATATCCCTCGCAATAAAGGTTAATAATATCTAAATAGGAGCTTGGTAGCTAGCTGTAAATTTAAAAATTGGCATAAAAAAAGGGTGCCCAAACTGGGCACCCATGCGAAGTATTGAATCTAAAAATACCTGCAGCTTACTGCTTTTTTTCCACCTATCCTTGCTGTTGGCTTGCAAGCTAAGGCATTTGCCTAGACGATGGAAAGTTTCAGTTAATGAATTCACCTCTTTCAGAATTTTTGCAAGCCTTTTAATGGTAGCTCCCTCAAATATTTTGCTACAGCATTTCTCAGGCAGAGAAATTCAGATTCATTTACTTTCACTTATTTCTGAAACACTTTTTACAAAGTGGGGATTGTTTCAGTTTTTGATGGTTGGTTAATACATAGGTAGGTTTGTAATTACTATGCATTGCTCGGTTTGTTATGAGCTTTTTACCGTTATTTCTTTGTAGTGTATTGAAAGTATCACGCCAAAATCACACTCTTAGAAAATATTTCTGCAAACACCTTACAATGAGCAGCTAACAGGATTTTTTAAAACAACAAATACATGCACAGGTGTTTCTTAGACTATACATACGTATACTTTTTACACACTTTCTGTGTTACTTTAAAATTTTGGAGGTTTCCTATTCGATTTTTTAAGTGCCTTTAGTTTCTTCTCGCGAAGTCTTTTTTCGATAGCAGATTTTGACGGTTTTGTTTTTTTTCGCTTTTTTTTGGGCTTTTTATTTTCTTCCAGAAGCTGAAGCAAGCGCGTAGTGACCAGAGTTTTATTACGATGTTGGCTCCGGGTTTCCCCACATTGTAACATCATAATATTTTCTGAAGTAAGACGGGAAGACAGGCGCTGTAATAACAGTTCTTTTTCGGTTGCCGAAAGTCCTTGTGAGTCCTCAATTGAAAAATAAACCTCAACTTTTGACAAGGTTTTATTTACATGTTGCCCGCCAGGCCCACTGCTCCTTACTGCTTTATAGTTTAATTCGGTTAATATTACTGAAGTATTCATTAAGCGTTTGGGCGGTGTTCTTTATGCAGTAAATCGTTTACTGTTTTTACAGGATTAAATGTGCTTAGCGGAACTTCTACTAAAATTGTGTTCCAATGCGCCATAGCTCCATTCCATAGACCAGGAAGTTCCAGTGCTTTAAGTGGTCTCCCGTATTGTGATTTATTGGAAATAAAGCCGGTGTCCGGATTGCTAAATTGGGTTAAATTGAATTTGTTCCCTTTAAAATCTTTTACCCCGCATACCAGGTCTACCGGATTAAAATGTGTTGCCTCGTTTACCAGGTTCATTTGTCGGGAATCTGTGGTGTCAATTTGTGCCATTTCTACAATTTGCAAGGTAGTAGCTCCATTAGCGTCTTTTACCCAAAAAGGACCCCCACCTGGCGCTCCGGTATTTTTTACCATACCACATACCCGTATAGGACGGTTTAAAAGCTCAAAAATTTCTTTGGAAGAAGAAGGGATGTCTTTTATAGAAAGTTCGTTCCAGAGAAAAGATTTGATTTCTGAAATATCCTCTTCCTTTGCTTTAGAAGCGTTTAAAAGTTCTAAGAATTTAAAAGCTTTTTCCTGAACCGACAGTAATTTCCCGGCTAACATTTTTTTGTACTCGGCACTATTTTCACTGTATTCCTGCGCAGTAACATTATCTATATTTTTTATAAAAACAATATCTGCTTCTACTTCATTTAAATTTTCAAGCAAAGCTCCATGACCAGATGGTCTAAAAACCAATGCATCGTTTTCATCTCTAAAAGGCTTGTTATCTGGAGTTACAGCCAGCGTATCGGTTTCTCGTTTTTGAAAGGAATACGAAATATGAAATTCGGTTTTTGTTTTTTTTGAAACCCTGTTTTTTACCGCTTCAAATTCTTCTTTAAAATGTTGAACGTGTGCTTCAGAAAAAGTAAAGTGAAGGTATGCATCGCTCTTACTGGTAGCATAGAGGGCGCTTTCATATAGCTGTTCTTCAAAAGCCGTTGTAGCGTATTTTGTATATTTATGAAAAGGGATAAGTCCCTTTGGCAAGTTAGCAAAATTAAGCCCTTGTTTCTCAAGCATACTTTTTACAAAATACTGCAATCTTACTCCTTTTTTACTTTGCTTGTATTCTGGGTAATTTTCACGGATTTTTTTACGTACTTCATTTACAAACGCAAACTCCTTTAAAGAGGAGGCAAACAAATCTAACTGTTTTAAATTTCCTTTTTTTACGTACTTATTAAAGGTTTCTTCCTCTGGATTGAACCCTTCCAAAAATTCGAACAGAAACTTAAACATTCGGGTAGCAGCTCCCGATGCAGGCACAAATTTTACGATGGTTTTTTTTGATTTTATTTCATCATACAAAGAAATAAGATCGCGTTTAGAAGTTTCAGAAATCTGCTCAATCCCATTGCCAATAGAAGCTGCCGTAACAATATGCATAGGTGGTATCCCTTTAGCAAAGGTCTCTAATTGGGATACAACCTGCTTTAAGGTGAGTCCTCTTTTTTCTATTTGTTGAACGTCTTTTTTTTGGAGCATTATATTTACAAGTACTTTTGAAGTGTTTTAACAGCAACTTCCAGGCGTTTTTCACTAGTGCCTGAAAGAATTTTATAGGGAAGTTTCCTGCCTATAAGTGCCTTTTCAAAATTACTAAATAACATAGACCTATCATTGGGTCTGTCCCTTAAATCGTCTGCAACCCAGGGAACGTCTATATGTGTTAAGAAATAGAAATCATAGCGCTGATTATCAACTGCTTGTTTTATTTCAGCAGGACACCAACCGTTATAGTAATATTCACAATACACTTGTAATTCTAATAAATTAGTATCGCAAAACAAGAAATTGTCTGCATTTTTTGACCTTTTATTTTCCAAAGCTATTTGTCCTTTTGCAATAGGGAGAAGGTCCTCTTTTGAAATTTTTTCAGCATTTTTGTCCCATTTTTCCTGCAAATAGGTTCGCATGTATTCCGGGACCCATTCGGTATTAAAATAAGCGCTTAATTGTTTTGCCAGTGTTGTTTTACCAGTAGATTCCGGGCCAAACAATACAATTTTTAAGCAATTACTTTGTCGCTGTACAAGTGTTTTTTCCATGCTACATATCCCATAATTGAAATGGCTATAAAGATAAGGTATAACAAACTGCTTAACGTATAGCCTTTAATAAAATACAAAGGCACACTTATAATATTCCCTGCCAGTAAATACAGCCAGTTTTCAACTTTACGCTTGGCGAGCATCCACATACCTCCAAAGAAAATTGCTGTAGTCAAAGTGTCTACATAAGCTGTCCAACTGGTCCATTTATCGAAAACTGTGTACACTATAAAAACTCCTATAAGGGATGCTACTCCAATAAGTACAGCGATACCATGTTCTTTTTTTGAAGCCTTAGTGATAGGGGTAAATTTATCCGGCGACACCTTTCGGGTCCAGATATACCAGCCGTATATACTCATAATAAAATAGTATCCCTGTATAATTAAATCGCCTAACAACTCCCACTGCCATAACAAATAAACAAAAATTGAGGTACTTATAATGCCTGTTGGGTATACCCATATGCTATTACGCCATGAAAATAAAGCAGAGGCCAGACCAAACAAAACCGCCACAGCTTCCAGTACTATTTGGTGGGTTTCGTATTCGGCATATTGACTAAAAAGAAAATCAAAAATGGGGCTCATAGTCGCTACGGTCAGATTTTACTATTTTAATATACAACAAGCCTTTATCTATAGCTTCCAGGGCGGTTTTCATTTCTTCTTGGAGGACTTTTAATACCGTATCATATTCGCCAAAAACCTGTGTGCTTAATGGATTTTCAAGTACTGTAAGTCCTGACGCACGCAGTTTTTTTATAAAGTTAATAATAGCAGGTTCAAAATTATCCTGAAGTGGGGTAAGGGTAAGTTCTACGGAAATGTTCATAAAAAATAGATTCCAAAGTTAAAATTTCAAAACCCAAAGATACACTTCGATACAATTTTGCCAACATGAATTTATAGGTTTCATTAAACTAAAAAACGTACAATCACTTCGTGTGGGTTATGCTTACTTTATAAAGCGGTAAAGCTATTTTGAAATTCAAGATTTCGTATTTCGTACCTCAAAATGGGTTCCCATCACTACCATATTGGCACCTGCCTGGTAAGCTGCTTGTTTTTGACGTTCGGTTTTAATACCTCCTCCAACTAGTAATGGAATATTGATTTCGTTTTTTACGGCTGTAATAATTGTATCAGAAACAGGAGTTTTTGCACCACTTCCAGCTTCCAGATAGATTAATTTCATCCCTAATAATTCACCTGCTTTTGCTGTGTCCACTATTTTTTGAACATTATTTTGAGATAACGGATTTGTATTTGTTACCCTTGCAACTGCCGAGGTAGTTCCGCCGTCTATCAACAAGTACCCCGTTGAAATTACAGCTAAGTCGTTTCCTCGTAATTTAGAAACAGCCTGTACGTGCTGACCTATTAAATATTCAGAATTAGTTCCAGAAAGCAAACTTAAAAAAAGCAATGCATCTGCTTTTGGAGTAAGTTGTGAGACATCTCCAGGAAATAAAACGACAGGCATTGAGGTTTGAAACTTTAATGCCGTTACAACGGTTTCGGTTGCCCCGTTGGTGACGGTACTTCCACCTACAAAAATATGGGTAGTTTCCGGCGGAATTTGTTTTAAAAATTCTGAAGTTGTTGCACTATTAAATTCTTCTGGGTCTATTAATATGGCAAGCAATTTTCGGTTTTCACGACTTGCAAAAAGAATTTCTTGATAGATGCTTTTACTGTTCTTTTTCAGCATTTTTTTATTATTTCAATTGAAAAATCTCCGTTTGAAACCTTGCAGATTCTCTTACCTTTTTTTTTTTACAAATCTCTACTGTTAATTTCCTACAACCTTAAGAGCATATGCACAGGTAAACTCTTCAAACTCTAAAAACCAGATCCTGTAATTTTCTTTACTATCCTGAAAGCTAACCCTGGCAGTAGACTTCAAGTCGTCTAACCTAAAATCTTCTACATAAATATGCTGTAAAAAACTAACACCAGGTGTTGCAAAACTTTTATACAGGCTTTCTTTGGCACCCCAAACCATCGTTAACTTTCGCATAATGGCATCGTCGTTTGCTAAGGTTCGGTATTCTTCAATGGGGGTAAATTTGTGTGCTATTTTTAGAATTTTGGGGCGTTGTTTTTCAATATCTATTCCAACTTCCGTTTCACTGATAATAATGGCTGAAAATATAAAAGAATGTGTAATAGAAATACACTTTCCATCTCTTAAATGCGGTTTGCCATTGGTGTCATAAAACAAATCGTGGTCTGTATAACCTTGTGCAGCCAATAAATGACGTACACTCATAAAACCCCGGCGATGGAGGTCGCTTTTCATGCCATTAACGCGATTGTGACAATGCTTTGTAAGAGATATACCCTGCGCCAATTGCTCAAAAGATTCTTCAATCTTCCAAATCAGCACCTTAGCTTCGTTACCTACTGTTATAGTTTTGTAAAGTGGCATATTTTCTCGTGAATATTGTGTATTTTTGCAGTCCGAAAATTGAACGGAAAAAAGAAAACTTATTAATTCAAATATAATAATATGTCTACTAACACAGTGCCTTACACGGCGTATAAAGTAAAAGATATTTCATTGGCGGCCTGGGGTCGTAAAGAAATTGAACTAGCAGAAGCAGAAATGCCTGGTTTAATGTCCTTACGGGAAGAGTACAAAAATGAGCAACCTCTTAAAGGAGCTCGTATTGCAGGATGTTTGCATATGACCATCCAAACCGCTGTTTTAATTGAAACGCTTATAGCATTAGGAGCCGAAGTTACCTGGAGCTCTTGTAATATTTTTTCTACCCAGGATCAAGCAGCAGCTGCTATTGCAGATGCTGGAATTGCGGTGTATGCCTGGAAAGGTATGAACGAAGAAGAATTTGACTGGTGTATAGAGCAAACCTTATTTTTTGGAGAAGACCGTAAGCCATTGAATATGATTCTGGACGACGGTGGCGACCTTACCAATATGGTGCTGGACCGCTATCCCGAACTGGTAGACGGCATTAAAGGACTTTCTGAGGAAACTACTACCGGAGTACACCGTTTGTACGAGCGTATGAACAAAGGAACACTTCCTATGCCAGCAATTAATGTTAACGACAGTGTTACAAAAAGTAAATTTGACAACAAATACGGGTGTAAAGAAAGTGCTGTAGATGCTGTAAGAAGAGCAACCGATATTATGCTGGCAGGAAAACGTGTGGTTGTTTGTGGGTACGGAGATGTAGGAAAAGGTACTGCTGCTTCTTTTAAAGGCGCAGGAAGTATTGTAACCGTTACTGAAATTGATCCAATATGTGCATTACAGGCCGCTATGGACGGTTTTGAAGTAAAAAAACTGGAAACTGTAATTGAAAATGCCGACATTGTAATTACAACAACAGGAAATAAAGATATAGTTCGCGGAGAGCACTTTGAAGCAATGAAAGACAAAACCATTGTGTGTAACATTGGGCACTTTGATAACGAAATTGACGTAGCCTGGTTAAAAAAGAATGCCAGCAAAGACGAAATTAAGCCACAGGTAGATAAATACGACCTAAACGGAAAGCACATTATCCTGCTTGCCGAAGGCCGCCTGGTAAACCTTGGTTGTGCAACAGGACACCCAAGTTTCGTAATGAGCAACTCATTTACCAACCAGACCCTGGCACAAATTGAACTTTGGAAAAACAGCGATAGCTACGAAAACAAAGTATATATGCTCCCAAAACATTTAGATGAAAAAGTAGCAAAACTACATCTGGAAAAAATTGGCGTGGAGCTT
>PANU01000046.1 GCA_002707745.1 Flavobacteriaceae bacterium | reverse complement strand
TATGGCTGCAAAGTAGCTCCCGACATTTTATTTGAAAATTGATGCGCTATATCGTCTCTGTTAACAAACTCTGGTCCAGTATACATTCCTTTACAACCAGTAGCGTCACAATTAATTTCAGGTATTTGCTCAATAAGGTGAACAATTTCCCTATTTGTTTGTTTACAACCTAGTAAAAAATATATTCCAATAAATATGAAAATTATTTTCTTCATAGACTTCTAAAATTATGAAATATAAAAAAAGCGGCTCATATAAAATAAACCGCTCACAACCTATTATGTATAATCAAGATTAATTATTCCCTAAAATTAAAGGAAGTCCACTTTCGCCAGACCCTACTACCACTACTTTAGCGTTAGGGGATTGTGCTAGTTTTAACGTTGCATCTATTCCTTTATCCTGTAAAATTTTATCGGTTAAGGATGCGCTTAATATTTTATTGGCATCTGCTTTTCCCTGTGCTTCAATCCTAACCTTTTCGGCTTCTTTGGATGCAGTCACTAGTCTAAACTCATATTCCAGAGATTCCTGTTCTTGTCGCAGTTTACGCTCAATTGCTTCTTTAATGGTATTAGGTAGTGTTACATCACGCACCAGTACTTCATTTAATTGAACATACTGCTTAGACAAAATGGTTTTCGTTTCAGCAAATATTTCATCCTGAATGGCATCACGTTTACTACTGTACAACTGTTCCGGGGTATAACGTCCCACAACACTACGCGCCGCACTTCGTATTGCTGGTTGTATTACACGTTGGAGGTAATCTTTACCGAGTGATTGGTGTAGATTTCCTAAATCGCCGTTCACAGGCTCATACCCCGCCGAAGCATCAATCTGAATTTCCAGACCGTTAGAAGAAAGTACTTTCATTTTCTCAAAAAGCTCTTGCTGGCGTACTTCATAAACAAACACTTTGTTCCATGGAGCAATTAGGTGAAACCCTTCCCCCAATGGCGGCTCCTCTGTTACTACACCATTATCAAATGTTCTGTATAGAACTCCGGCCTCTCCAGAATCTATAGTCACCGCCGATTTGGCTACAACAATAATTACAAGTACTAGTATGATAATAACCGGTATCCCGATTTTAGGTAATTTTTCCATAATTTTTATTTTTTGAATTTATATAAGTCCGTTATATTTTCTAATGAACCACTCAGCAGTCAGGAATAGAACAATGAGTGCAAGAAGGTATTTCCAATCGATCAAAGGTACAATTTTTTGTTCGCTTTTTTCAATAGCCTGGAACCGTTCATCGTTTAACAAACTCGCTACGAGTGCGTCGATTTGATAGGGAAAATACGCCATGCCATTTGTATGGGTCGCTACCCTATTTAGTTTTGAAATATTAGCATTCCCAAATTGCTGTTCAACATTAAAATCTAAAATAGTAAACGACCCACTTCGGGCTATGGCTTCATCGCCAACTGCAACTGTGAAATTATATGCTCCGGCAGGCAAACTGTTTACATCTACCTCATAAAAGTTATTTTTTAACAACATAGGAAATACTGTACGTTGTTTACTTTCTTCCTCCACTACCGATATAGTAAGCGATGCCCGGTTATCGAACACATAGTTTTTATCGAAGTATTGTGCTGAAATTTTAATCGGGCTGTTGTTGTAGTAAAAAGATTCATTACTTACCTCTAACCTACTCCTGCGCTTATTGGAAGCCAGATACTGAACCAGTTTCCCAACAAATGTATCAAACTCCTGGAAATCGTTATTTTGCAGATAGCTCTGTGCGCGCCATTTCCACAGTCCTTCGACATCCCATAATGCATCACGTTTTCCGTTTATTTCGGCTGTGGCGAGCATAGCATTAGCTGTATTAAAACCACTAACCGTTTGATGTAAAATTACTTCGTGCGGCACTGTAACCTGCAATTCGCCAAATAAGGTGGGCAAGGGTGGAAAGTTACTAAAACCAATATCTTCCATCGCAAAAGCACCGTAATTAACGTTAAGTTCGGCTGCGGCATCTTCCTGCTGACCCGTAATTTCTTTCTGAAAAACAGCTTGGGCGCTATTTAAAAAATTCCAATCGGTTTCAGTTCCTGAAATAATAAAGGTGTTCATTTTCAGCGCTGAAATTTCAGAAAACACGCTGGCGAAACTTCGGTTGGGCTGGTATAAAATTACCAGCTGGTTGTCCTCTAACTGAGCGACAGCTTCCGAAGGTTTTGCAAAAGTAACCTTTCGTTGTTCGTTGGTTTCAATCGCTTTTTTGAACATTCCTAAATCTGGATGCACCAATGCACTTACCACCAATACATTTGTAGCCTGGTCTATCACTTCTACAGCGAATTGTTTGCTGTTATTTACTTTATTTTTTTCACCTTCTAGCGGAACAATTTGTGCGGTATATTTTTGCAAACCCACTCGTGTTGCAGGCAGTGTTAACGTGATGGTTTTAGTATTATCGGTTTCAGAAAATGAAACATTTTCACGGTACACAACGGCAGCTCCCTGAGAAATTACAAATTGTGAGGTAACAGCACCTGTACCATTATACACCAGAATTGCTTCTACCGGAAACTGATTTTTCAAAAAAGCATACCGATTGGTATTAAGCCGCTCTACTTTTAAATCGGTATATTTTGTTGAATCCCCTAATATTACAGGATAGACAGGATTTTTAAAGGTTGCTGAAGAAAACTCATAATCGTTTCCAAGGGTTTGGTTTCCATCTGAAATTAATAGGGTTGGCGCAATAGTGTTTTTAAAAACTTCATTGGTGGCACTAAGTGCTTTGGCGATGTTTGTATTGGTTTCTGTAAATGTTACAGAATCTGTTGCTTTAAAATCGTTTCCGAAGGTAAAAAAAGACAGATCAAATTTATCATTCAAATTTTCATGTGCTTTCAGTTTTTTAAGAATTTCTGAAACATTATTGGTTTGATTTAATTCTGAAACAGAACTTGAATTATCTATCACCACCGGCAAACTTGGTTTAACAAAGGTGTAGGTCTCGCTTTTAAATTTTGGATTAATCAATAAAATTAAAATAGCGAACAACGTCAAAAAACGAAGAATTCCAAACACCCATTTTAATTTTCCGCTGTATTTAGACCTATACCCATACATAAATACCGCCAACATAGATGAAATTACGGCGGCAATCACAATGTAAAGTATCGTTTCTGCTGTCAAGTTATTAATTTAGAAGTTGAAAAGTTGAGGTGTTTAGCGATAAATTTCCACTGCCAACTACCCGCTATCAGCTAGGTTAGCATTCCTCCATCAACGTTTAACACCTGCCCGGTAACGTAGCCGGACATGTCGCTTCCTAAGAAAACGCACATATTTGCGATATCTTCTGGAGTTCCACCACGTTTTAAAGGAATGGCATCACGCCAGGACTGTACGGTAGCTTCGTCTAGTTTTCCGGTCATTTCAGTTTCAATAAAACCTGGAGCAATGGCATTACAACGAATGTCTCGCGAACCTAATTCTAAGGCAACCGACTTTGTAAATCCTAATATCCCAGCTTTGGAGGCAGCATAGTTAGTCTGTCCTGCATTTCCTTTTACACCTACAACAGAACTCATATTAATAATAGAGCCCTTGCGTTGTTTTAGCATAGCGCGCTGTACAGCTTTGGTCATATTAAAAACCGACTTTAAATTTACCTCTATTACTTTATCGAAATCTTCTTCAGATATACGCATTAGGAGATTGTCTTTGGTAATTCCGGCATTGTTTACCAGAATATCGATACTGCCAAAATCTTCCAGCACCTTTGCGGCCAGTTCCTGCGACTCGTCAAAACTAGCGGCGTTGCTCTGATAGGCTTTTGCTTTAACTCCATTTTTTGATACTTCTTCTGCCAATGCTTCGGCAGCTTCGGCACTGGAGTTATAGGTAAATGCTATGTTGGCACCGTGCTGGGCAAATACTTCTACAATTCCTTTACCAATGCCACGGCTTCCACCTGTGATGATTGCTGTTTTTCCTTCGAGTAGTTTCATATTTATTGCCCGCAAAGGCGGGTAACTTATTAGTTGATTAAACGTTTGGGTTAACATCCCCCTAACCCCATTCAAAGGGGGAATTCAATTATATACTAATTTTACCAAATATAAAAAAAGCCCTACGAATATGCAGGGCTTTAGAGTTTTATTTATTTAGGAGTTTACCTTAAAACTTCGGCTACTTTTTTACCAATTTCAGCTGGAGAATCTACCACGTGAATTCCACATTCGCTAAGTATTTTCTTTTTGGCTTGTGCAGTATCATCACTTCCGCCAACAATAGCTCCGGCGTGTCCCATAGTTCTTCCTGCTGGGGCTGTTTCCCCGGCAATAAATCCTACTACTGGCTTTTTACTTCCACTTTCTTTGTACCAGCGAGCGGCTTCAGCTTCTAATTGCCCTCCAATTTCACCAATCATGACAACGGCTTCGGTCTCTGGGTCGTTTATTAAAAGTTCTACGGCTTCTTTTGTGGTAGTTCCGATAATTGGGTCTCCGCCAATACCAATGGCAGTTGTAATTCCTAGCCCTTGTTTTACTACTTGGTCTGCTGCTTCATAGGTAAGCGTTCCAGATTTTGAAACTACCCCTACTTTTCCTTTTTTGAATACAAAACCTGGCATAATACCTACTTTTGCTTCTCCTGGTGTTATTACCCCTGGGCAGTTAGGACCAATTAAACGACAGTCCCTATCTTTTATATAGTGAGCTGCTTTAATCATATCTCCTATGGGAATTCCTTCAGTAATAGTAATAATTACCTTAATTCCTGCATCTGCGGCTTCCATAATGGCATCTGCAGCAAATGCTGGTGGCACAAAAATAATAGAGGTATCTGCACCTACTTCTTTTACAGCTTCGGCAACAGTGTTAAAAACTGGCTTATCTAAATGTGTTTGCCCTCCTTTCCCTGGAGTTACACCACCTACTACATTGGTTCCATACTCGATCATCTGACCGGCGTGAAACGTTCCTTCGCTTCCTGTAAAGCCTTGAACAATTATTTTTGAATCTTTATTTACTAAAACACTCATAGGTTTTTATTATCTCGATTATTGTTTTTTTGAAATTTTAGGTGTGCAAAGATACCTAATTGGCATTGTAATTAAAAAGAAATTACACCTTAACTCTTGCGTAAGATTCGGTTGTATCGTCTTTATCGGTTGCGGGTTGGCTTACCTGATAGCCACGGTATAATTTTCCGTCTTTTACTTCCCAGATGCAGATAAAATGGGCTATTCCTAGTTCTTCGTCTGCATTTTCCATAGTACGTATATAGTATTTGTACCGTATGGTTACATGGCCTTCATCTTCCAAAACATGACTTACTTCTAATCGCAAATCGTTATAGCTTCGGCGTACTTCAGCAAAAAAGTTTTTCAGATCTTCGTAATGCAAGATGCTTAATCCGTTAGCACTATTCCAGATAAGTTCTATCTCTTTGTGGAAATACGTTTCAATAACCGATTCATCTTTTAAGATATCTGTTCGGTAAAAATTTTTTACGATGTCTTTTGCACTTGTACTCATTATAAATTGTCTAATTTTTCAATAATATCTGGAATAAGGCGTATAGAAGCCAATTCTTTGTATTTTTTTCTGAAATCGTCTGCTGGTGTCCCAAAATACGATTTATGACCAGGCAATGATTTACTTACACCGCTCTGAGCCGAAATTACAGCTTTTTCTCCAATCGTAACACCGCTGGTTATACCAACTTGTCCCCAAATAGTTACAAAGTCTTCAATTAAAACACAACCTGCTATCCCTACCTGCGAAGCAATTAAACAACGACTACCAATAATAGTATCATGTCCCACATGTACTTGGTTGTCCAGCTTTGTCCCTTCCCCTATTGTGGTAGCTGCCGTTACACCTCTGTCTATGGTACAAAGTGAGCCAAGATCCACATTATCTTTTATGACTACATTTCCGCCGCTCACTAATTTGTCAAACTTTTCGGGTCTGTTCTTGTAATAAAATGCATCACTCCCCAAAACGGTTCCTGAGTGAATGGTCACGTTATTTCCTATTACGGTATTGTCGTAAATAGTTACATTAGGGTGGATCAGGCAATCGTCGCCAATAGTTACATTGTTTCCAATAAAAACATTGGGTTGGATTACGGTATGCTTTCCAATAGTAGCCGATGCTGCTATTACTGCCCTAGCCGCTATAAATGGATTAAAATGGTTGGTTAGTTTGTTAAAATCCCTAAATGGATCGTCGCTAATTAGCAAAGCTTTTCCCGCGGGGCAAGCTACTTCTTTATTGATTAGGATAATAGTTGCTGGAGAATGTAATGCCTTGTCGTAGTATTTTGGGTGATCCACAAAAACAATGTCGCCCGCCTGCACTACGTGAATTTCGTTCATTCCCAATACGGGGAAACCGGCGTCGCCCACAAAATCACAATCTAAAATTGTTGCGATATCTTGGAGGGTTTGTGGGGTGTTGAATTTCATATCAAAATTTGAATACCAAATATAAAAAATCCCTTCAGAATTTCAGGGCTGAAGGGATATTATTATTTCTGATTAACAACAGCTAACGTTACAGGCTACAATTACCATCAATTATATCTTGCTGGGTTGGGTTGTAGGCGTTTTTCATCACTTCATATTCTCCCAGTACGCCCCCATTTTGGATTAAGGAAGTTACATCGCAAAAATCTGAAAGTATCTTATTGGCACCTATCCGAAAACCTCCTGTAGTTTGTAAAGAAGATAAACCATCTAATGAAGTTAAATGATCTGAAAAAACTATCGAGAACCTTCCATTAGTAGTTTTTAAATTGGCTAATCCACTAATGTTGGTTAGTGCTTTATTTGAATTTATTGAAAAATGCTCGTTAACACTTTCTAAACTTTGAAGTCCATCTAGGTTTGTTAAACCAGTGTTATGGTACATAGTAAACCAACCATTAACGTGTTTTAAATTGCTAAGACCGTTAAGATTTTGTAAGTTTTCATTAAAATCTATTTCAAGGTAACCATCTATGGTTTCAATATTAATTAATCCATCAAGATGTACCAGACTTGGATTGTTTTCAATAATCAAGTTACCATTAAAAGAGGTCACATTGGCAATACCATTTATATTGGTTAGTGCTGGGTTATCTATTAGATAAAGACCTATAATTTCTGCATCAATTTGTGTAAGACCAGATAGGCCGTCAAGGTTTTCAAGTTTTTCATTTTTTTCTATAATCATTCTTGTCATTGTGGAAGTGATAGAACTTAACGCATCTATATGTGTTAACGCATCATTCCCAATTAAAACCAGTCCTTCTGTTTCTTTAATATTTAATCCGTTTAGCGAAGGGAGTACATAATTATAATCAATAACAAGAGAACTCACTTTAGAAAGGGAACTCAACGGACTTAAGTCTGTGATGGGTGGTGTGTTTCCAAAAGAATGTATTCTTAGCAAGCCGTTAACATTGCAGTATTGGTTGCTCCCAAATTTGTTTACCATATCTTGATTATGCAAGGTAATATCTCCTTGGTACGTCCCGCCGGGGCATATATTAGTAGTTGTAAACGAACGCTGTTCACTATACATAGTCCCCTCGTTAGTTGTTACGTAAGCGCGCACAAAATATTCTGTGTCTCTGGAGAGGTTGCTTATATTGGAGGTAAAACTTCCACTGCTGTTTCCTTCATTTGTTGAATCGGAATATTCTATAACTGGATTTGGAGCGATTTCCCAAACAAAGCCTTTTGCCGAGATGGTAGTTCCGCTTACTTCCTGAACAGTACCTGAGATAGTAGCCGTGAGGTCTGTAATGTTTGTAATATCAGATATAGCTATGAGCTCTTGGTTTTCCGCATCGTCTTTACTACAGGAAACCACGATGACCACTGCTATTAGTACTGAAAAATATTTAATCATAGATATTATTGTTTACAGGCTACAATTACCATCTAATATATCTTGCTGGGTTGGGTTGTAGGCGTTTCCTTGTACAAAATATTCTTCAAGTTTAGTTCCATTGGCAATTAAATTCTCCAATGCACAAAAATCTGAAAGCAGTTCATTGCTACCTATATCAATGGATCTTACCGCAACTAAGTTTTCTAAACCATCTAAGGTTTGCAAGTCATTAGAAAAAAGTAACAAAAAACTTTCCCCTACCGTTTCTAGAGATGAGAGAGCACTAAGAGATGTGATAGGTCCGTTTGAAAAAATTGATATTGATTTGTCTACGGTACGAAGACTTTGTAAATCGTCAATAATTATGAGCTCCGGATTGTAAATAATCTTTAAATTTTCGAGACGTTCTACGTTGCTAAAACCATTTATAGTGGTAAGACTAGTATTATTATTGATATCTAATGGCCCGTCCAAACTTACTACATTTTCAAATCCATTAAGGTTTTGTAACAAATCATTGTAGCTTATTTCAACTCTTCCTTTTATACTCGTTACATTAGAAAGGCCATCTATATTCGTAAGAGAAGGGTTATCGCGTAATTCCAGTGCAATTATTTCGGCATCTAATTGTGTTAAGCCAGAAAGGCCGTCAAGATCTTGTAATTCCTCATTATAACTAATATTCATGGCCGTTATAGGTGTAGTAATAGTGCTTAGCGCATCTATATTTTCAAGCGCAGCATTATCTATAATTACTAATCGTGGTGTATCTATAATATTTAGACCATCTAATGATGTAAGTTCAAGATTATGATCTATAGTGAGAGAGCCTACTTTTTTTATTGAATACAATGGACTAAGGTCTGTAATGTGAGGTGTATTGCCATAGGAGTAAATTCTGAGCTTCCCTGTGATTTCACAATATTGATTGCTACCAAATTCGTTTACCATATCTTGTGTGAACAATTCTATATAGCCTTTAAAAACACCACCTACACATTGGTTAGTAGTTCTAAAGGTCCGCTCTTCACTGTAAATTGTTTCTTCACTAGTTGTTATATAAGCACGGACAAAGTATTCTGTATCTCTGGAAAGGTGGCTTATGTTAGAGGTAAAGTTCCCTGAGCCATTTCCCTCATTTGTAAAGTCTGAGTATTCTATAACAGGATTTGGCGAAATCTCCCATACAAAACCTTTAGCTGTAATTGTAGTTCCATCATTCATTTGGGCGTTTCCAGAAAGGGTTGCAGTAAGATCTGTAATATTAGATATTTCAGAAATAGTTACAGGTTTTGCTCCAGTATTTGCATCATCCTCTTTGTTACAAGCACTTAATAAAAGCAGTGTTGTAAATAATAGTATATAGTGTGTAACCTTATTATACATCAATATGGAGGATTTAGAAAATAGGAGTTGTTGTAAATTACAGACTACAATTGCCGTCAATGATATCTTGCTGGGTTGGGTTGTAGGCGTTTTGTGACGCTAAAAAATCACCATCCATAGTGCCTATAGTTACTAATCCCTCTAACCCACAAAAATCAGTTAGGTTTTCACAATGATAAATTTCTACATTCCCGTTTTGAGAGCTGTGTCCAAACATTCCAGCTGTACGGAGATTTTCCAAACCTGTTAAGTTTTCGAGACTATAGAGTCTATCTAGAAAAATTCGCCCAACCGACTCTAAATTTGAAAGACCGTTGAGGCTTGAAATATCTACTTCGCGTATCGAAAAATTATAACTAATTTTAGTGAGATTAGATAATTGGGTATAGTCTGTTATTGGAGATTCAATAATACTCAATACACCTAGCGATGTGAAATTTTCAAAGGCTGAAATATCTGTCAAGTTTTCATTCTCCCAAAGGTAAAACTGTACTTCATCTGTATATGCTGAATCAATATTTTCTAAACCATTTAGATTTGTTAAATTTTTTAGTCTTCGAAAATAAAAATATTCAGCATGGGTAACATTAGAAAGCGCTTCTATGCTAGTAAATTCATCTTGATCAATGACAAAAAAATCTCCCTTAATAGTCTGAAGGTTTTCTAAGCCTGATAGATTTTCCATTGCTTCATTTTCACTAATAAAAATTTCTGTTCCATCAAATTTTTGAAAATTATCAAGTCCTCTTAAGTTTCGCAACAAATTATTATTAGCAATATTTACAGATCCAAAAATCTCCCTAATACCTTCAAGTCCTTCTAAATTTTCAAGATTATTATTGTAGGATATATCCAATGCACCGTCATAATCTGTGTCTTGTACAATAAGAGCAATATTTTTTAATCCACGTATTGAAATAAGCTGCTCATTGTTTGCTATATTAAGTTCATTAACGGCTCCACTTACACCCTCCAAGGCATCCAAATTTATTAGGGAATTGTTCCCAAAGATACCAAGATACCTAACTACTTGAAGTGTCTCAAGACCGGATAAACTGGTTAGCAAATTATTTGCACTTATAGACATATAATTCACTTGTTTAATACCAAGCAGCGGATTTAAATCTATGATAGGATCATTGGTATTATCTGAAAATATTGTTAAAGTATTTATACTACAAAGTCCCAAGGCACCCAACTGGTTCACCTCTCCTTGAGATGTTAAGTAAAAATCCTGGTTATTGTTAGTATTAGAACACAATTCTGGAGTAGTAAAAGATTTGTTTTTACTGTAAAGTACTCCACTTAAAGTCTTTGCATATGCCCTTACGTAATACTTTTTTTCTGAGCTTGTTCCAAAAAGAGCTAAGGTTTGCTCTAATTCTTGAGAGTTACTAACTACGGTAAGATTATCTTCAATTTGCGGATTCATACCTTCACTCCAACATATTCCAGTTTGTATAGGTTCTAATAGGTTTGAAAATTCAAATTTCACATTAGCTGTAGTTGTTGCAACATCTGAAATTTCTATAATTCTTAACGACTCTTCAGTGTCAAAATTTTGTATTTGTTCATTATCATCTTTACTGCATGATATAAACAGGAATACAAATGATACACTAAAAAATATAAAAGAAAAATTCTTAAACATAGTATAATTTTTAATTATAAAGAACAGTTACCGTTAAGGAGATCTTTACGGGTTGGGTCAAACGCATTGGAACTAGTGTAGAAATTTTTAAAACTACCCTTTAAAATAGCCTCCTGCAAACCACAAAAGTCGCTCAACTCATAATTTCTACCAAAATATGCATCTTCTCCTTCATTAACGCTTGATAGAAAATCTAAATTTATTAATTTACTATCTGATATATCTATATAGTTTATTTTAGTAAGGGAATTTAAATCTCCTATATTTTCAAATACACCACAATCGAAAATTATAAAATTTTCTATTTCATTCACTTCTCCTAAACTTATAATGGACGCAAGACGCCCGTTTTCACTTATATTGAAATTCTTAATAGAACCTGTAAGATTTGGAAACTCAACTGAAATAATAGATGGGTTTAAATTTAAACTAAAATTACTTAAATGTTCCAATGCATCAAAAGATGCTAATGACTCAAGATTTAAATTGTTATATATATCCAAACCTCCGTCTGCAGATACTCCAATAGTTGTAAGACCATTTAATCCATTAAGATTTATCAATTTTTCGTTCTTTCTAATAGATACAGATTCAACACTTCCACTTACAGACGAAAGGGGATCTATAGTTACAAGTTTGCGGTTATCTCCTATAAAAATAAACTCAGAAACCGTCTCTATATTCTGCAGTCCTACAATATTTCCTAATTCTCTGTTAT
Organism: Flavobacteriaceae bacterium; assembly: GCA_002707745.1. Taxonomy (GTDB): domain Bacteria; phylum Bacteroidota; class Bacteroidia; order Flavobacteriales; family Flavobacteriaceae; genus Marinirhabdus. The sequence goes on along the minus strand of PANU01000046.1, from coordinate 16,545 downwards.
TGTATATCTGAAGTGTACCCACACTAGTTAGTTGAGAAAATTTTGAAATATCTATAATGGGGTCTAAAAGGTTTTCAGAAATCAATTGAAAACTCCCGTTAATCGAGCATATATTCGATACATCAAAATCATCCACTTCTTTTTGACTACGTAAAATCACATCACCCTGAAAGGCTTGACCATTACAAGTTTCCGAAGTTTTCATTGAAAATACCGATCCATAATTAACACCACTTTCAGTTTGCTGAAAAGCGCGAAAATTATAGGATGTATTTTTTAACAAACCATAGACTGTATCTTGAAACGAGCCACTTACAACTGGTTTAATTATATAATTTTCTGTTGTAATATCTGGAGTATCATTAGTTCCCCAAACCAAACCACTAGAAAACACCTGATCACCTGGTGTTAAACCTAAAACCTCAACAACAACACTACCAATGGTAACATTAGAAAAATCTACGTGAAAATTCTGATTTTGATTTGCGTCGTCATCTTTACTGCAGGAAATAAGTAAAAAAACTGAAGCTACTAAAAGTGAAAGTATTTTTTTTGACATAATGTAATATGCTTTTTGGTAATTGTTGGTTTATTGGCTACAATTGCCTTCTATAATGTCTTGTTGGGTTGGGTTGTAGGCATTTGATCCTACATCGTACGTGCCATTAAAATTTCCAGATGTAATTACATTAGTAAGACCACAAAAGTCAACAAGCGCATCGCAAGATCTTATCTCAATATCCGAGTCAATTGAAGATACATTTACCAAGCCGTCCAAATTAGTTAAAAAATCAAGGCCTGAAATTTCTAAATCACCAATAGTTGTAACATTTTGCAGGGCATCTATAGTACTGTAAATTCCAGAACCAACATATAAATTACCTGTAATAGTTGTAAGGCCTTCTAATCCCGTCAAGCTTGAGAGTTCCTCGTTTCCATATATTGTTAAACTATTTATTTGAGAAATATTACTTAGCGAGCTAATAGACGATAATTCATAATTGTTAGTGATCTTAACGTCAAAGTTTGAGGAACTCACATTATCTAATCCATTGAGATTTGCCAACAAATTGTTACCTGAAACCTCAAGTCTACTTTGTATGGTAGTTAAGCTTGCTAATGCCGAAATACTACTTAGTTGTGAATTTGAGGTTATTTCAATACTTTGACTTTCTACAAGATTGTTAAGTCCTTCCAACGAAATCAATCCTTGATTAGATCCTATCAGTAAGCCATTCCCAGAAAGATGTTGTATGTTTTGCAACCCGTTTAGATTAACCAATGCGTCGTTTTGTTGTAAAAGAACTCCAGTTGCTATTTCACTAATATTTTGTAATCCCTCCAGGCTCTCTAATTGTGGGTTGTCAATAAGTGTGAGGCTAAAGTTCAAAACCAACTGTTAATTTTGACACACCGACAAATGCATTTAAATTTTTGAGTACGTGGTTTCCTGCAATAAAAATATTTCCAAGTTTGGTAACATTGTTTAAACCCTCTAGGTTCTCTAGGCTATCATTGCCTGCCACCAGAATTTGGGATTCTATTTCTGTTAGGCCTTCTAACCCTTCTAGGGAAACAAGATTAAGATTATTATCTATAGTAAGTCGCTGAACTTTAGTAATAGAATGCAGTGACGATAAATCCACAATGGTAGGCTGGTTTAAGCTAGAAGAAATTCTTAGTTCTCCCGTAACTTCACAATAAGATTGATTCCCAAAATCGTTCACTTGTTCTTGATTAAGTAACACAACATCTCCTTGAAAAACTCCTCCAGAGCAGTTGTTCGAGGTACTAAAAGACTGTTCACCGCTATAGACTGTTGTTCCTTCATTTGTTGTATACGCCTTAACAAAATACTGTGTATTTGGAGAAAGGTTAGTGAGTACTAAAGTATAATTTCCTGCACCACTCCCTTGACTAAGGCTTTCACTGTTTTCTATAGTGGGATTGGAAGTTGTACTATAAACCACCCCTTTTTCAGACACATTGGTTCCTTGAGCATTAGCGTTTACGGTAGCCGAACTGTTGGATACGTTCGTAATATCGGTTAAACTAGATATCGTTTCAGAAGTATCGGACTCAGGAGAATCATCATTTGACGAACATGAAACTACTGCAAATAATACTAGAACAATTAAAAAATTCTTAATCATAAACTTTACTCCTTAATCCGCTCCTGGTACTGCCCTTTCTCGGTATCTACCCTAATTTTATCGCCTTCATTAATAAACAAAGGAACATTTACCTCTGCCCCAGTTTCCATAATGGCAGGTTTGGTTGCATTGGTAGCTGTATTTCCTTTTACGCCTGGCTCTGTAGAAGCGACTTGTAAAATAACGTGGGCCGGTAAATCTACCGAAAGCGGTGCGTTGTCTTCAGTATTTATTAAAACTGTTACAACTTCTCCCTCTTTCATAAGCTCTGGAGAGTCTAACGCGTCTTTTGTTAAACGGATTTGTGTATAGTCCTCGGTGTTCATGAAGTGGTAGAATTCCCCTTCAGCATATAAAAACTGAAATTTATGAGTCTCTACGCGTACGTCTTCAATTTTATGTCCTGCCGAAAAAGTATTGTCTATTACCTTTCCGTTAGTAACACTTTTTAGTTTAGTTCTTACAAACGCAGGACCTTTACCCGGTTTTACGTGTAAAAATTCAATAATTTTATAAATATCGTGATTGTAATGAATACACAATCCTTTTCTGATGTCTGATGTTGATGCCATATTTCGACTCCGCTCAATATTCGCTGGCGGGCAGCATTTAATTGTTAATAATTTAATTTAAATTCCTTGAAGCGGTTCCAACTATTGAAATGCAAAGTGAATTTTAAAAATTGTATCGAAGGATTAGTTTTGAAAGTACCCTTTCATAATCCCTCGTTTCGAATTTTTTATAAACTGAAGAATTTCATCACGCTCTGGGGTCGCTTCCATTTCTGCCTCAATAATTTCTGAAGCCTGGGTGTTGTTGTAATTTTTCTGATATAAAATCCGATAAATATTCTGAATCTCCTGAATCTTATTAGATTCAAATCCGCGTCTACGCAATCCAATGGAGTTAATCCCAACATAGGATAGGGGTTCTCTGGCAGCTTTTACAAACGGGGGAACATCTTTACGCACCAGAGATCCTCCGGTAACAAAAGCGTGATTCCCAATCATACAAAACTGATGCACGGCAGTCATTCCTGCTAAAACCACGTGGTTTCCTACGGTTATGTGTCCTGCAAGGGTGCTGTTGTTGGAAAAGATACAATTATCGCCCACAAAACAATCGTGCGCAATGTGGCAATAGGCCATAATTAAACAATTATTGCCAATTACAGTTTTTCCTCTGTCTACGGTACCACGGTTTACCGTCACGTATTCTCGTATGGTGGTATTGTCTCCAATCTCGGCGGTAGTTTCTTCGTCCTGAAATTTTAAATCTTGTGGAATGGCGCTAATTACTGCACCGGGAAATATATTACAGTTCTTCCCGATACGGGCGCCTTCCATAATGGTTACATTAGAACCTATCCACGTTCCTTCCCCAATCACTACATTATTATGAATGGTTGTAAACGGCTCTATCACCACGTTTTTGGCAATTTTGGCCCCTGGGTGTACATACGCTAACGGTTGGTTCATGTGTTCTTGGTTTTTACGATCTGCGCCATTAATTCGGCTTCGGTTACTAACTTATCATTGGCATAGGCGTTTCCCTGCATATGCACGATTCCCCTACGAATGGGGGTAATTAATTCTAATTTAAAAAATAACGTATCCCCTGGGTTTACCTGTTGTTTAAACTTAACATTGTTTATTTTCATAAAGAATGTTAAGTAATTTTCTGGATCCGGAACAGTACTCAAAGCTAGTATTCCTCCTGTTTGTGCCATCGCTTCCACAATTAAAACGCCGGGCATTACAGGGGCACCAGGAAAATGTCCTACAAAGAACGGTTCGTTCATGGTTACATTTTTTAAACCAATTACGTGGGTGTCGCTCAACTCCAATATTTTGTCAACCAATAAAAATGGCGGACGGTGCGGTAGCATAGCCATAATAGCATTTACATCTTTTACAGGTGTAGCATGCGGATTAAATTTTGGAATGGCATTTCGCTTTTCGTGTTTTATAAGCTGCGAGAGCTTTTTAGCAAACTGGGTATTTACGTAATGACCAGGTTTGTTGGCAATCACTTTTCCGCGAATGCGTGTACCAACCAGCGCCAAATCGCCAATTACATCCAGTAATTTATGTCTGGCCGCTTCATTGGGATAATGTAAGGTTAGGTTATCTAATATTCCGTTGGATTTTACTGAAATTTTATCTTTTTTGAACGCTGTTCGCAGTTTCTCCATGGTTTCAGGCGAGAGCTCTTTGTCTACGTAAACGATAGCGTTATTTAAGTCACCGCCTTGAATTAAACCTTGATCCAGTAACATTTCAATTTCGTGTAAAAAACTGAAGGTCCTTGCATCGGCGATTTCGGTTTTAAAATCTTTTAAATCTTTTAAAGAAGCATTTTGTGTCCCCAACACCTTAGTCCCAAAATCTACCATAGTAGTTACTTGGTAATCATTAGAAGGGATAATAGTAATTTCGCTGCCAGATTCTTCGTCTGTGTAAGAAATTACTTCGGTAACAATATATTCGTTTCTTGGTTTGTCCTGCTCAACAATACCTGCTTTTTCAATAGCTTCCACAAAGTATTTTGAAGAACCGTCCATTATTGGCGGCTCTGAAGCATTTAGCTCCAGAATGCAATTATCTACCTCCATGCCTACCAAAGCAGCCAAAACATGTTCTGAAGTCTGAATTTTAACTCCTTGTTTTTCAAGATTGGTACCGCGTTGGGTATTTACTACATAATTGGCATCTGCTTCAATTACAGGCTTACCATCCAAGTCCACACGAACAAACGAATAGCCGTGGTTTTCTGGAGCGGGTTTAAAAACAAGTGTTACCTCTTTACCTGTGTGCAATCCTACCCCTGTTAGGCTAACTTCCTTAGCAATGGTGGTTTGCTTTGCTTGGTTACATTCAGTCATTATTCGAGTTTTTTTCTAAGGTGTTAAACCGTTGCATGATACTTGGCAAGTTCTTAAAGTGAACATAACTTTTATTATAATCGCCATAATTAAGTGCTGGAGAACCCTGTAGGGTTTCATTGTCTTTTACATTTCTTCCAATACCACTTTGTGCTTGTATGCGCACATTATTACCAATACTTAAATGGCCTACAATTCCTACTTGACCTCCAATTTGGCAATTTTCACCAATCTTGGTAGAACCTGCTATGCCAGTTTGAGCGGCAATTACTGTATTTTTTCCAATTTCTACATTATGGGCAATTTGTATCTGGTTGTCTAATTTCACCCCTTTTCGAATGATAGTAGAACCTAAGGTAGCTCTGTCTATAGTGGTTCCAGCGCCTACATCTACGTTGTCTTCAATAATTACATTTCCAGTTTGTGGCACTTTAGTGTACTCGCCTTTTTCATTGGGTGTAAAACCGAAGCCATCTGCCCCTACAATTACACCACTATGTATAACGCAATTATTACCGATAACGGTTTCTGAATAAATTTTAGCCCCCGCAAAAACCACTACGTTATCGCCCATCGTTACATTGTCGCCCACGTACACATTGGGATAAATTTTTGCGTTTTTTCCAATTTTTACATTTTCGCCTAAATAACTAAAGGCTCCAAGGTAAATTTCTTCAGGATAGCTAGCGCTTTCGGCTATAAACACAGGTTGTTCTATACCCGTTTTATTCATTTTTACCTGGTTGTAATACTCTAACAGGGTAGAAAAGGCCTTGTAAGCATCTTCAACTCTAATTAAGGTAGTACTTACCGGATTTTCCGCAACAAAATCGGCACTTACAATGGTGACTGAAGCTTGCGTGGAATAAATATATGAAGTGTATTTAGGATTGGCCAAAAAGGTTAAACTCCCTTCTGTCCCTTCTTCAATTTTTGATAATTTAGAAACTTCGGCGTCTTCATTTCCCTCTACTTCGCCGTTTAAAATTCCTGCAATCTGGCTGGCTTTAAATTTCATTTGTAGGTTTCAAGATTTGCAAATATAAAAAAACGATTGCTAATGTGGTTTGGGATAGCACAGATAATATTTTACAACCTTTTTTGAGAGTGCTTCAATATTTAACTGGTCGCTTGCTTTGGCTACATCCAGGACCTTTCCCGTTTTTGTAATCAGGTTAATAGTGTCATTTTTCATATTATACGCCTGATTTTCTATTAGACCCTCAAAAACAAAATACGTTGCTTCTTCATGAGTTAAATTGTGCTGTTGTATAACTTCTGAAATTTTTTCGGCTATTTTTCCTTTCGGTATAGGCTTTTTCTTAAGTTTAATTTTTAATAAATCTCTGTTAAGCAACATTTTTGAAAGTTCACTTAATACGAAATCGTCGTGATATATCCAGGCTTTCATGGCCGATACAATGTCATAATCGTCTAGAGTGGCAAATGTTTCTAAAATTTCAGTAGAGAAGTCTTTAGCCGAAATATGGTTGGAAAGAAAATAGGAAAGCGCCTTACTGGCAGGCAACTTTACTCCTTTGTCTGACAGGTGTTTCGCGCGTTTTAGCAATTGTACCAGTAACTGCTCTGCAACCAGACTGGTTTTGTGTAGATATACTTGCCAATACATTAATCTTCTTGCAACGATAAATTTTTCAACCGAATAGATGCCTTTTTCCTCTACCACCAACGCATCATTTTTAACGTGAAGCATCGTAATAAGCCGTTCGCTATTAATAGCCCCTTCGCTTACCCCGGTATAAAAGCTATCGCGACGAATGTAATCCAGCCTGTCCATATCCAATTGTCCCGAAACCAATTGGTGTAGAAATTTACGGTGGTATTCATTTTTAAATATTTGAATAGCCATAAATAATTTTCCTTCAAACTCTTTGTTCAGTTCCTCCATCATCCACAGTGAAATCTGTTCGTGAGATATATTTTCTACAATGCTATGCTCCATGGCATGGCTAAAAGGTCCGTGACCAATATCATGTAATAAAATAGCTATATTAAGAGCATTTTCTTCGTCTTTGGAAATTTCAGTATTTTTTGAACGCAATACACGTACTGCCTTTTGCATTAAAAACATAGCTCCCAAAGCGTGATGAAATCTTGTATGATGGGCACCCGGATATACCAGGTAACTCATTCCCATTTGTGAGATACGCCGCAAACGCTGAAAAAAACGATGCTCTATTAGTTCAAAAATAAGTTCGTTAGGCACGGTAATAAAGCCGTAGATGGGATCGTTAATGATTTTAAGTTTGTTTCTGGTCTTCAAATTTTAACCTTTAATTAGCGTTTGTGAGATACTTGCACCGTAATTTTGAGGTTATAACTACAAGTGAAATACATTCTGAAAAATTTAGTTTTTCAACTAACGTTCCTTTACCAATAAAATGAACGTAAATACTCCCTTGCGATAGCTCCGGAGCATAACTAAACTCCTACGCAAAAACGCTACGGAGTTCTAAAGCAAATATACATATATGAACGACATAAAAATACTTTGGGTAGATGACGAGATAGATTTACTTAAACCTCACATTATATTCCTGGAAAACAAAAACTATAAAGTAACAACCGCTAAAAGTGGCACAGAAGCTTTAGAAGAAATTGACAAAGAAGCCTTTGATATTGTTTTTCTGGATGAAAATATGCCAGGTCTTACCGGACTTGAAACTCTGGCCGAATTAAAAGAAAAACAAGCTTCGCTTCCTGTAGTAATGATTACCAAAAGCGAAGAGGAATATATTATGGAAGAAGCAATTGGCAGTAAAATTGCCGATTACCTTATAAAACCCGTTAACCCCAACCAGATTTTATTGAGTTTAAAGAAAAACCTGGATCACTCCAGATTGGTTTCAGAAAAAACAACTTCTAGCTACCAACAAGAATTCAGAAAGATTGCCATGGATATGTCTATGACAAATACTTACGAAGGCTGGGTGGAGTTGTACCAAAAACTTGTGTATTGGGAATTACAGTTGGAAGACATAGAAGATATTGGAATGTTTGAAATCTTAGAATCCCAGAAGGTGGAAGCCAATACGCAATTTTGTAAGTTCATTGACAAAAACTACCCTTCTTGGTTCAAACATGACTCAGAGGCACCTATAATGTCTCATACGCTGTTTAGAGAGCGTATTTTACCCGAGATAGACAAAACCCCTACCCTTTTAGTAGTTGTGGATAATTTACGGTACGACCAATGGAAAGCTTTTGAGCCTTTTGTGTCCAACAATTATAAAAAGACCAAAGAAGAAATGTTTTGCAGCATCCTTCCTACTGCCACACAATATGCCCGTAATGCTATTTTTTCTGGTTTAATGCCCAGCGAAATGGAAAAATTACATCCAGATTATTGGCTAAACGATACAGACGAAGGCGGGAAGAACATGTACGAAAAGGAGTTTTTGGCAGCACAGCTGAAACGTTTAGGAAAAGAAAACCTTAACTGGAGTTATCATAAAATTTCCAGTTTAAAACAAGGGAAGCGTCTTTCTGAAAGCTTTAAAAGCCATAAGGATGAAGATCTGGTAGCAGTTGTCTACAACTTTGTAGATATGTTATCACACTCCAAAACTGAAATGGAAGTAATTAAGGAGCTGGCATCTACCGATAAATCCTATCGTTCTTTAACTCAGAGTTGGTTTAAAAACAGCCCTTTAATGGAAATAATTACCCAGGCTTCTAATCTAGGATTTAAATTAATTATCACTACAGACCACGGGACTATTAATGTAAAAAATCCGAGTAAGGTAATAGGTGATAAAAACACCAGTTTAAATCTTCGTTATAAAACAGGTAAAAGTCTTACTTATGAAGACAAAGACGTTCTAGCAGCTAAAGACCCTAAGACCATTTACTTGCCCACCATTAATATGAGTAGTTCTTTTATATTCGCTAAGGGAGATCTGTTTTTTGCGTATCCTAACAATTACAACCATTATGTAGGGTATTATAGAAATACCTACCAACACGGGGGCGTGTCATTGGAAGAGATGATTATTCCTTTTGCAGTGCTAGAACCTAAGCAATAAGTTTTCTTTTGTAAGAAAATTCTTCAAACTCAGTTTTTTATCGATTATATTTGTTTATTGTCGGTAAAATGACATATATTCGCTTGTATCTTGTAGTTATGAGGATAACATACACCCTTGAGGAGTTGCCAGAAGTAACTGGTAAAGTGCTTTTAGAAGTCAGCACAAAAACCCTGTTGTTTTATGGGGAAATGGGAGTTGGTAAAACAACCTTTATAAATACATTGGCACAACAGTTAGGTGTAAAGGAGGCATTGAGCAGCCCAACATTTTCAATTGTAAACGAGTATGAATTAAAGGGAGATAAACTGTTTCACTTTGATTGCTATAGGCTTAAAAATGAAGAGGAAGCCTTGGATATAGGTATTGAAGATTATTTAGATACAAATCATTGGTGTTTTGTAGAGTGGCCAGAGAGAATTGAGTCCCTGTTACCTGACACGTCAACTAAAATAGCACTAACAAAAAACCAAAATGGAAGTAGAACCGTATATATAGAAAATTGCCTATGATGTAAAGATTGCTGCCACATACAACTAATTTGTCCTTAAGTGAATTTGCCCCAAATCGAATACTTTTAAGCAGGCTGTTTTTTGCTTTAACCCTAACCCACTAAGATACAGCTATATTAGTTGTCATACTTGTGTTTTTTCGTGATATGTTTGTACTATAAACCTCACAAAAAACAAGTATTATGAAACTTAAAAATTACCTATTTCTAGCAGCGATCTTTGGAGCAACTTTATTTGTATCTTGTACTCCTGAAAGTATCGAAGATGAAACAACAGAACAGCAAATCGACAAAGCAGATATCATCATCCCTAGTAAGGGGTAGTTTTATTGCATTGCTGATAGCAATAACACCTTACATTTTTTATACATATGAAAGTTTCCCACAAACAAAAGTTTGGGAAACTTTTTTATTTACATATGAGGCCAATTGGTATCAAAAAGTAAATGTTTCTGTATGGACAATGATGGGCAAGTTTGTCCCTCTTTTACTTCTCTTTATCTGGTTTTTTACCTGCAAACATTGGTGGTTTCACGTACTTTTAATCCCTATAGGAATGTTTGCTTTTCAACTTTTTAATGTAATTAATGACGATGCTAGTTTTGTAGACGAAGTTGAGATCTGGTGGCTTTTTCCAATTATGATGGTTATTGTACCATTCGTTTATTTAATCAGAGCTAAACTATTTGCAAAAGTCCGTGGCAATGACCTCGAAGAATTTGAAGAAGAACTGGGACAGAAAAGAACATTATGGCAACAAATTTTAGATTTGTTCCGATAAATGTTTATTAGCCTGTACTTTTTTCCATTTTCTTTATGTAATACGATGGGTAAATACCATGAAGTCTGTAAAAAGCCTTCGAAAAAGACTCTGCATTGTTATAACCACACTCCTCTGCAATTGCTTTAATAGTATATTTTCTATAAGAAGCCTTAGATAATAGCGATGCTACAGCGTACCCAATACGCAGTTCGTGTAAATATTGCGAAAAGTTCTTTTCTCTTTTTAAGTTGATAACCCTGGACAGGTAGTTTGAGTTGGTTTTGCACCGCTTGGCGAGACTCCCCAAAGTAACATCAGAATTTAAAAATCCATGGGTACGCTCAAACCGGTCTAATTTTTCCAGAATATCCTCCACCACTTCTGCCGAAAGTTCATTGTGGTATTCACCATCATGGAGTATTCTATCAGCATGAGGTGATGTTCCTGCCAAAAGGGCTTCAAACCGTTTTTTATACACCATTCGTTTTCTAACATAATAAAATAATAAACAAAGTGATGCTGTTAAGGCAGCCATTGTAATATAAAGTTTAGGATCTGGGGTTTGATTTTGTTTTCTAAGCTCGCTAATAAGACTCTCTCTTTCAGCAATTAAAAGAGGTGTTTCGTACTCCCTTATCATTTTTGGTTCAAAAAAATGATATCTGCTTTTTTGAATACTATCAATTATCAATAGTTTATTCAGATAATATAACTGTTTATCGATATTATCTTCTAAACGACTATTGTCCAACAATCTCTTATATACTAAGCGTTCATGTGGAAGGAAATCTTTCATTCCACTTACTCCAAACATCGAATCTACTCTTTTAAGTTTATCAATAGCCTCGCGTCTATTGTTTAAATTATAATCAGCTAAACCTGAAAAAATTAAAACATCTCGAAAATAGCCTTCTTCAATTATCGTATCATTTTTTAAAAAGATATCGCCTAATTTCTTTACTTCATCATATTTTTTATCATATAAATTTACTTCCATTTCAGTAACATATGACCAAGCGATGTATTGTAAAGTATTACTTGTTAAGTTTTCTTTTACGTAATTATATAATAAACGATTATAAAAACTTGCTGAATCTAGTTTTTTTAAATTTATAAAACAATGAGCTAAATTATGGTAGGATTGGGACAAATCATAGCTCAATAGACTATCTATGTTAAAACTTCTAGTTTTTCGGGCCGTTTCAAAAATTTGTTTTTTATATTTTTCCGATAAAATTAATTTATGAGTATTTCTTTGAAGGTTTAGAGCAACTTGTTTGTCTCCCCATATAGATTTATAAAAGACTAAGTTATTAGCCGCATTTGTCTGTAAAATGATGTTTTTAGATTTTACGGCAGAGTCATACCCTAGTTTAATATTTAAATAAAAATTATTAAAGTCTTTTTCACTTCTATAGTTATAAGCCTTTAAGAAATAACCCATTGCGGGATAAAATTTATGATTGTAATTTTTTGAAATAAAAAGCAAACTATCCGCAAACGCAATATTCTTCTCAGGGTGAAAGGTGCGTGCCAACCTATCATATCCCCGTGCCATTTTAATGGTGTCCTTCTCCTTACGTGCCCGGTCAAGATAGGTTCTCGCAATCTTTTCCTGGGCAGTAGAGTCACCTATATGCGTATCGAACAATGTAAGTAATGGTTCATCTCCCAGCGTATCTAAGTAGGACTGCTCTAAATTTTGCGCAATACCTCCCAAACAGTTAAAAAGACCGAAAAAAATAATATATAAGAAAAGATTTTGTTGCGTGGTCATAGATAAAGAATTCCCTTACATAAATATAGGAAAATTATAAGCTCTAAAATGGTTTACGCAAGCCACTGCCACACCAATCAACATAACCTCTTGTTAATCAACAATTTAAATTGTGTATTAGCACTCGGAATTCAAGAATTTCGGGTTGTCAATTCATAAAATCAACCTGTATACTCTTGATAATTAGATAATTATATCACATCTTTAGGGTATAAATTAGAAAAACCGCCCGGGACGTTTATTCAGTTAACTGGGGAGTTGTGAGGAACGTTTTGAGGCGGTTATAGTACAATGTGTAATCCTAATCATAAAAAAGTGACAAAGAGTTAAACCAAAAAAAGAGAAAGCCCCTACCAGGTAGGAGCTCTCACAGTGTGTGTAGAAATAAACTTGTGTTCATATCTTTTGCTAATATACATAATTTTTAAAAGATAACCTAAGGTTTATTTCCGTGCTAAGCTAAGCACGAAAATCCAAGCCGCGGTAACCGAAAAGCGTATGAGTAGGTTTTTTAAAATTTATATATTATGAAAATAGATTTAACAAGTTCGAAAAGTAAGCAAAGTATCTCAAATGTGCGGAGTCAGATTACCGATGCTGGAGATCTAAGGAATTTTGATCAGTTCCTTGCAAAGCACGACTCAATAGACACTAATATAGCGTCAGACGTTGAAGCTGCTAGAGGGTCTTGTAGCAATAGCTGTGGTAATGTGACCATCTCGCCAACTATTACTTTTCCTCCCAAATAGAAGTATTAGTGCATTAGGTACTTTTATCTATTAATTAGATTTCATTTATTTATCTATTTCACGGAATTAAAACTTAAAATTTTCTTGCAGATAGGATTTTATTCCGTGAAATTTTAAAAATCATTTTTTACATTTTAATCTATAAAAATCGTTCTTCTATGCTAAGTCATTCAACATATTTACAAAAAGTTAAAGACCTCAAAAAAAAGGTTTATGATGTTTCTTTAGTCGACTTGAAAAGTAACGAATTACTTTGTCTGTTCTATACAATTTCAGCCAACATTTTAACTTATTTGCCACAAATAGAAAAAAGCAAACATTTCAATCTAGTTCAACATATCCAATTTCATCGTGCTTTATCAACTATTGATCAATATTGTAGAAAAAAACTTGAAAATACGATTATTGATGACCCTGCAATGACTATTAAAAATAGCAAAAATAACGCACAAGTTTTTGTTACATATCATACAGGTTCTTACAGAACTTTTATTTTGTTATTAAGTAAAGAACAAGTTCCATTTTGTTTAGTAACTCAGGAACAGTTTATAAATGAGCAAGGTCTTGCGACTCAACAACTGTATAAAGAATTTAGTAACAGAGATGATGAAGAACTAGAGATCTTACCCTCAGAGAATCCAAGATTGCTTTTTGAATTGATGAATAGATTGAAGAAAGGTATTTCCGTAGTTTTTTACATAGACGGAAACACAGGGGTATCTAGCAAATCTTTAAATAAAAATAAAAATCTTTTAAAAATAGATTTTCTGAATCACCATATCTATGCAAGACAAGGCATTGCACTCTTGGTGTATTTAAGCAAAGCTCCATTAGTTACAGCTATTGCAAAAAGGGATGAAAATCTTGAAAACCATATATGTATCAAGCATATTGAAACTAAAAAGTATCTTAAAGATTTGTCTCGAACAGAATTTATAAACACTATCACCAAATTGTTATATGGAGAGCTGGAGTGTTTTTTGCTAAAAAACTTTGAACAATGGGAAGGATGGTTTTATATCCATAAATTCTTTGATTTAAATAAAAATTTAATGATCAAGCAGAAAACAAATAGTCCAGACCATAATCAAATTTTCCCTACCTTAGTAGTAAGTGACCAACTACATATCTTTAAATATAATCAAGAAAATTTTTTTCTTGTCCAAACAAAAGACTACAAAATAATGAAGATTACACCAAGTCTGTTTGAATTGCTTGAGTACTTCAAAATCCCTATTAGAATGAAAAAGAATGAGCTATTGGACACTGGAAATCAAATTACAGATTGGCCGGTCATTCAAGAATTGATTGATCTAAATTTTTTAAAACAAATAGCATGAACTTCTTCTTAAAAATCTCTATTTTTCTTACAATAGCAATTTGCAATTCCCAAAATGGGGCATCGAATTGGGAAAGTCATATCGACTTTGGCAATGGTACCGTCTTCACTACTTTTTTGAGCTTAGAGGAAGAAAACGGACTGTTAGTTTTTCAGTCGCCAGATAATGCTGATGTCCGTCTTTTCGGGGCACTAAAAGCTAAATTGGCCAGAGCCGCTGGTAAATCACCGAAGAAAGGAGTTCTCATGAAGCTTACCGTGAGTAGGAAAGGAGATAGTATTTTTGGCGAGACATTTCTGCCGGTATTTGGAGAGCTAGACTTCAAGGGCTATTTAACCAAAGAGCAATTAAGTGGGGTGTTTGCCCAAAATGACACAATCTATATTGGCACTCTAGATGGTAAGATTTCAAAAAAAGAGAGCATAGATTTTACTTCTCTATACCCAGAAATAATCGAAATCACTAAAAATAATATTTATTCCAAAAATATCTTTGAAACTAAAAAATGGAAAAAGTTCAAGAAAAAACTCAAAAATCTTAGCAAGAATGCTCAAGATGATATTGAGTTTTTTATAGGCTTTAATATGCTAAACAGTAACCTGCCTTTTAGCCATTATAATTTGTTTATAGGTTCTCTTGAAAACAATGTAAGCAATGAGGAAGCACCCACAGAAACATCAACTATAGAGTTTGAAGAAAAAAATGAGAACACAGCTTACCTCAGAATCAAAAACTTTGGTACTTCCCAAAATGATTTGGAGAAAATTTTACCTAAAATTATAAACAGGAATTATAATAATTTGATAATTGACCTAAGAGATAATGCAGGTGGTGGGATTGAAGCAGCGTTCGAATTTGCTAAACACATCGTAAAGAAAAAAGTAGAAGTAGGTTACTTCGTTACAAAAAACATGAATTATAATGATTACGATCCATTATTGTTCGATTCGCTTCCCGAACTTCAACCTAAAACCACTAAAGAGTTTGGGGAAGAACTAAAATCGAGTAAAGGAGCAAAACTTATTTTCCAAAAACCAAACAACGAGGTCTTTGCTGGCAATTTGTATGTTCTGACCAATAAAAATACAGCTAGCACTTGTGAGCCTATAGTATATATTTTAAAACATAACAACTGGGCAACAATAATTGGTGAGAAAACAGCAGGAGCTATGTTGGCTGCTTTCCCGTTTATTATATCGGATAAATATATTCTCTCCTTGCCTATAGCAGATTTTTACACTAGTAACGGATTACGGCTAGATCAGGTTGGTGTCATTCCTGATATTGAAACAGATTCAGATAAAGCATTAGAAAAAGCGTTGGAGTTAATTAAAAGAAACCAATAAAATAAATTTCTGAAATATGGACTTAGTAAAAGGAGGTGCTATAATTGCTGTTGTAGTTGGTTTTTGGGATAAAATCAAAAAATTCTTATGGATGCTTTTATCTACATTTATTCAAAAAGCTGAAATAAAGACTGAAGATGTAAACAATGAAGTCATTGGGCATTTAGTTGAAAACTATAAAAAATTTAAAGGACACGATAGGATTTTTGGTTCTCAATATGAATCTTTTAGAAATGGAAAGTATGGTTTAGTGCCGTATGAGAAGTTTGGCGATAGTATGATGATTTTTTTATCTGAAAAAAAATACTTTTTCAAAACTTTCAGAATTCCATTTGTTTTTAGCAAAAATAACGTCTCTGTAGGTAGTAGTAGTAACACAAATAGTACTGATGAAAAGGACGAAAAACAAAAAGGCTTTTCAAACATTATCTCTATTCGAGGCACTGTAAATATTTCAAAAATCATCGAGGAAGCTGTATGTTTAAGAAACCAAATAGGTTGGAATATTGAGGACAAGGAGGATCAAGCAAATAGGTTTAACATCCATTATTATCCAGAGCGAGAAGGGGTTGGAAATACAAAGAAAAATAACTATGGGTATGGATATTCTTGGTTTAAGCAACGGCATTTTAAATTGATAGGTGTTAAGCAAGATAACCTTGGGCGTGAATTGAAAAGCAAAAGAAATGCTTTGGACAGCCTATTTTTTCCAAAAAATGTTTTGGATCTTATAAAGATAATAGGCCTTTGGGTTAAAAGTGAAGATTGGTATAAAGAAAAAAATATTCCCTGGAAAAGAGGTTGGCTACTTTATGGAAAACCTGGGACTGGGAAAACAGCTTTGGCCAGAGCATTCGCTGAAGACCTTGATTTACCAATTTATTTTTTTTCCCTTGTGCAAATGTCGAATGAAGATTTAACTAAAGCCTGGCAAAGTATGCAATTAAATGTGCCTTGTATAGCGCTGATTGAAGAT
>PANU01000045.1 GCA_002707745.1 Flavobacteriaceae bacterium | reverse complement strand
GGGGTACATTATTCACTACCTGCGGATTGGAACCATTACTTGTATATATAGTTTCGGTATAGGGAAATCTGTAATACGGCACTAAATAAGAAAATGGCTTTTTAATTTCTGATATCAGTACAAAGGCACCATCTGGAGAAAAACTAACACTTCTGTACATTCCAACAGGTAAAAAGTTTGAAACCATCCCGCCAATGCTCACTTTTTTTAATTCTGAAAGCGCTAATTGCTCAAAATTTGCTTCATCATTAGGGTTTTTTAATAAATCCTGATAGGTTCGGTTTTGCGCTTTGGCACCATCACTTACGGTAATTGTTGGTCCTGTAGGTACAGCTTCCGAAGTATTAATAAGCGGTTTTCTACTTTCAGGAAGCATTTTTACAAGCAATGAATTATTGTCTTTAAACCAGTTAAGTGCATCACCCATATTGGCATTAACAGTAGCCGGAGTAATTTTTTTTGCAATGGCTTTTTCAATATCCAGTAACCAAACTTCTACCCCTTGCATAGTTGTATTAAGGCACGCAATCATTTTTTGATTTGGCGACCAGGAAAAGCTGGAGAGTCTCGGGTTTTGAGGTAATCCAGAAACCTGCATTTCAGTAGTTGCTAATGCTTTTTTTACCTTTATATTGTTGTAATAATTGGTCCGGCTCCCAATATTTGTTTTTGGGTTTATGCGAAGTCCCCCTAAACGGAGTTCCGTTTCGGAGAGCTCTTCAATGCTTTTATAGGCATCTCGGTAAAGCAACACAACATTTTCGGCAGCATCATCCAGCAAAACCGATGGGGCTAAAGGTGCATCTACCAAATCAAGAATTTCTTTAGGAGGTTGTTGGTAACCAGTGTCTTCCTGTGCAAAGGCAGGCGCAATACAAATTATGAATACGAGTAAAAAATAGTATTTTTTCATGAGGAATAAAGTTTTTGAAAAGATACGGATTCTCAAGTTGAAATAGAAATATAAGAGGAAACCAAAATCGAAATTTGTAAGGTACAATTCGATTAAAAAATTAAAATCTTTTATTTTTCCTATGCGTGCATACTAACACATTACAAAAAATTTCCACGCATACCTACAAATAGGTATCTTTCCCACTTCTTAGAACAACACCTATGTTTACATCAAAAATTACCGGTCTGGGGCATTACGTGCCTGAAAATGTGGTTACTAACGACGATCTTTCAAAACTAATGGACACCAATGATGCGTGGATCCAGGAACGAACAGGTATAAAAGAACGGCGCCACATTAAAAAAGGAGATGGTAATTCTACTTCGGTAATGGCGGTAAAGGCTTCCAAAATTGCGTTGGAACGAGCCAATGTATCTCCAAAAGAGATCGATATGATTGTGTTTGCGACGCTAAGTCCGGATATGTATTTTCCGGGAGGTGGCGTGCAAGTACAGGAATTAATGGGAATGCGAACCATTCCTGCACTGGATGTTCGCAACCAGTGCAGTGGCTTTGTATATGCTATGTCTGTAGCCGACCAATTTATAAAAACCGGGATGTACAAAAATATTCTTGTAATTGGTGCCGAAAATCATAGTGGCGGACTGGATTTTACCACCCGCGGACGAGGGGTTTCGGTAATTTTTGGCGATGGGGCAGGAGCCGCTGTCGTTTCCCGAAATGAAGGCGAAGGCGGGATCCTTTCTACCCATTTGCACAGTGAAGGGGAACATAAAGACCAGTTGTCGCTTCAAGGTCCAAGCACCGAATACTGGGTTCCGGAAATTATTGAGAAAAATCCGCAGGAAGATATACCTTACTATCCGTATATGGACGGCCAATTTGTATTTAAACACGCCGTAGTACGTTTTGCTGAAGTAATTAACGAAGGTTTAAAAGCCAATAACCTGGAAGCTTCAGACATTGATATGCTTATTCCTCATCAGGCAAATTTACGTATCTCACAATTTATTCAGAAAAAAATGCGCTTGAGCGATGATCAGGTGTTTAATAACATTCAGAAATACGGAAACACCACCGCTGCGTCCATCCCTATTGCTTTATCTGAAGCCTGGGAAGAAGGGAAAATAAAAGAAGGCGACCTGGTAGTATTGGCTGCTTTTGGAAGTGGATTTACGTGGGGGAGCGTGATAATGAGGTGGTAAAAATCCCAGTTGCCAAAACAAACTAATGTGTATACTAGTACTGTTTTAAAAATAAAGAGCCGCATTTCCCCAAATACGACCCTTTTCATAAACTAAAAACTCCTCAATTCTAGTTTAGTGGTTTTTCTGTGCCAAATGTAAAGGATGGGGCGGCTATAAAAAATACCCAGTACGGGGTATATTTCATAAAAAAAACCTTCCAGCCCAAAGGGTGAAAGGTTGTAACCTACAAGTTTCTAAATTTTTAAAGGCTAATTCAAATAATTTACAAATGTTTAGGTAAGGTTTTCTATTTCTATTGACGAAAAATTGTGCCAAAGGTTTCAAAACGATCGGGAATTTAACTTTTCAGTAGCAATTTTTAAATAAAAACCCGGGATCTAGAACCCCGGGTTTTCGCTTTTGTTGCTATTATTAACACTAACCATCAACGTAAAATTTTTCACAACAAAAACTTGAAATATTTCTACTATATAGACGGGGGCAGTTCCATATTGTTACAGTAGTTTTTCTTTTTAACATTCTTTTGGCTTTAATAACCTTTTTAATAGCAAAAAATTCATGAAATTTAGAGTTATGAAAAAGACATTAGTACTAGGCGCAAGCCTAAAGCCCAACAGATATTCAAATCTTGCTATACATAGATTAGTTGCGTACAAACAGGAGGTTGAAGCCATTGGTTTACGTAAAGGGATTGTTGCAGGGGTTGAAATTTCTACAGAAAAAATACCTTTTGAAAACATCCATACCGTAACCTTATATTTAAATGCGCAACGGCAGGAAGAATATTACGATTATATCATTTCTTTAAACCCTAAGCGCGTCATCTTTAACCCCGGAACTGAAAATCCAACGTTCTATCAACTGCTTCAGCAAAAAAATATTGAAGTGGAAGTGGCGTGTATCTTAGTCCTTCTGAGTACGGATCAATATTAGCAATCCTAAAAAAGTGAGGGTACCGTTAAGCACTAATATGAAAAATTTAAACTCGAACCCAAACCAAACACTGCTAAAATAATCGATAGCGTATCCTAGAAAGGGTGTTAAAACAGCTACTATAGGAACATAACTATCTTTTACCTGCCAATTAGTAAACAAGCCAAAGGCGTACAAGCCTAACAACGGGCCATAGGTATACCCCGCAAAAGTAAATACCTTCGCAATTACTGATGCATCGCCAATTAAATAATTGAAAATAATAATTACTGCCATAAGTACCAGCGACATAAGGATGTGAATTCGTTTTCTAATGACTACCTGTTTTGCCTCGTCATATTTTTTTTCAATTTCCAGAATGTCTATGCTAAAGGAGGTAGTAAGTGCTGTTAAAGCACTATCGGCACTGCTATAGGCTGCCGCAATAAGTCCGAGTAAAAAGAAAACAGCAATCCCAATCCCCAATCCGCTTTGCGTGGCGATGGTTGGAAACAATAGGTCTTTGTGGGCGTCTATGCCGTTTTGTTGTGCATACACTGTTAATAGTACCCCGAGTGCCAAAAACACAAAGTTTACAATAGTAAGCACTATGGTAAACCAGAACATATTTTTTTGGGCGTCTTTTAGGTTTCGGCAGGTAAGATTTTTTTGCATCATGTCCTGATCCAGACCTGTCATTACGATGGCAATAAAAGCCCCGCTTAAAAATTGCTTCACAAAATGGTCGCCGCTTTTCCAATCGTCAAAAAAGAAAATTTGGGACATGTCGCTTTCAGCAATAAAAGTAAAAAGCCCGCTTCCATCAATCCCCAGATTGGTGGAAACATAGTATATAGCAACACCCACAGCAATTAGCATAAAAAGTGTTTGCAGGGTATCTGTCCAGACAATGGTTTTAATCCCGCTTTTAAAAGTATACAACCAAATTAACACAATAGTAATAGCCACTGTTGCCCAAAAAGGGAAATCCATACTATCAAATACCAGGCTTTGTAATACAATAGCAACCAGATACAATCTAAAACTTGCTCCTACAATTCTGGATAATAAGAAAAAGGAAGCCCCTGTTTTATAAGAACTACGCCCAAACCGTCCCTCCAGATAGGTGTATATGGAAGTGAGATTTAATCGATAATATAAGGGTAATAGCACGGTTCCAATTACGGCATATCCCACAGTATATCCCAAAACAACCTGAAAATAACTGAATTTTGAAGCCTCCACCCATCCCGGAACCGAGATAAAAGTAACGCCACTTAACGAGGCACCAATCATTCCAAAGGCTACCAGATACCAGGGGGATTGTTTTCCTGCCTTAAAGAAATCTGCATTACTTCCCCCACGGTTGGTTAAAAAAGAAATAAGCAATAAAACGCCAAAATAACTGCCAATTAAAAGTAGTATGTGTAAGGGTTGCATAGTTTAAAGCACTTAGTGTTGCGTGTAAAAGTACAAAGTTTGTGCGCTTAAGCATTTTATTTTTTAATACTTTTGGAACCGTTTGAAAATTAGTTTTTTACTAGAAAAATATATATGAAGAATTTACAACTCCTCTCGTTCGTTTTTTTAATTGTTTTTGTTCAGAATACCCAGGCACAGCAATATCTTGAAATGATTGATGCCGGCACGTTTCCAGTTGCCGAAGTTGTGCAGGAGGCAGAAGCTTATTTTGAAGGAAAAGACAAAGGGCGTGGTACCGGCTATAAACAATTTAAACGTTGGGAGTACATGGCAAACCGCCTTAAAAACGAGAATGGCTATGTGGCTACTATTTCAGAAAATCTTGAAGAACTTCAGCAATACAATCAATACCTGAATCAAACAGCCGGTAGTCGCCAACCACTAAATGATAACTGGCAGGAATTAGGCCCCTTAGCAAAAAATGCCACTACTAGCTGGAATCCCGGAGTAGGTCGCATAACAGGAATAGCAATAGATCAAAATAATGAAGATCATATAATTATAGGCGCCAATACAGGAGGGGTATGGAAAACACTAGACGGAGGACAAACCTGGATCCCTTTGGGCGATACGTTCACCAACCTAAGAGTATTTGCAGTAACAATAGACCCGGCAAATAGCAATACTTATTATTTTGGTTCTTCCAGCGGACTTATATTTAAATCTACAGATGCAGGAGGAACCTGGTCACAAATAGCAGATGTGAGCGACTCCCAGATAATAAAAATTGTATTAAATCCGGAAAACCCGGACATAATATTCGCCTGCTCACAAAATGCAGGAGTTTATAAATCTGTAGATGGAGGTGATACCTGGAATGATATGGAATTGGATAGCAATGCGTACGATGTAGAGTTTAAACCAGGCAATACAGATGTGGTATATATTTCTGGCTTAGGGTTCCATGTCTCAACAGACGGAGGTACCAACTTTACAACAGCTTTAGGACTTCAGGAGGGACCAAAAATGATTGGTGTCTCCCCTGCAAATGAAAATAGAGTGTATGTGCTTTCTGCCCTTGAAGGTTCTTTTGGGGCTTTGTACGTTTCTGAAGATAGTGGGGTAACATTCACCGAGCTGGACCATGCCGGGAGAAACTATTTTGGGTATGACACAGCAGGATTTGAATCTGGCGGACAAGCACCCCGGGATATGGATATAGCTGTACATCCAACCAATGCCGATGAGGTACATATTGCAGGCGTACTTACCTGGCGCTCAACAGATGGAGGCGTAAGTTTTTCCTGCACAGCAGACTGGGTGCCTGGAGCAGCTGCTAATGCGGGTATTGGTTATTGTCATGCCGATGTGGATTTGTTATTGTTTAATGGAGAAACCTTATTTGCTGGTACAGATGGAGGGATTTTTAAAGCTGAAAACACCGCAAATGTCACTGCAGATTATTACGAAGATATTACAGAAGGTGTCGGAATAAGACAATTTTACAAAATCGGGATCTCGCAAACGCCTCTGGTAACCGTGACGGGTGGCAGCCAGGATAACGGAACTTCATTTTATACCGAAGCAACTGGCTGGATAGATTGGATTGGAGCCGACGGGATGGAAGGCTTTGTAGACAAAGATAACCCCGAGATTATGTACGGGATGGTGCAATATGGAGGTGCATACAGAACCGAAGATGCTGCCACAAACCTTATAGGACTTAATAACCCGGGTTCTGGAAATTGGGTAACTCCATTTGAGCAAGACCCTAGTCAAACCAACGTAATTTACTCAGGATATGAGCGCGTATACAGGTCTGCCAATAAAGGCAATACCTGGACTGCCATTAGCCAGGATTTTGGAGACAATCTCAATCATTTAAAAATAGCCCCGTCAAACAACCAGATTATGTATGCTGCCAGGGGTGGGTGGCTTTATAAAACTGAAAATGGAGGTGCTACTGCCTGGGAAAATTGTACGAACCCAGGAGGAATTATAAATGAAATAGCCATACACCCCACCAATCCTGATAAAATTGCCGTAGCCCTTACTACTACAAAAAAAGTTAAAGTTTCTAGCAATGGAGGTGAAACCTGGGAAGATTACAGGTTTAATCTGCCAGATTTTAGTGCACTCACAGTCGTGTGGCATGATAACGGACAGGATGGTTTGTATGTAGGGATGGATTATGGGATTTACTATATAGACAACGGACATACAGAATGGCAGCCTTTTAGTAATAATTTACCGAATGTTATTATTAACGAATTGGAAATACACACCATAAACAATGAAATTTACGCAGGAAGTTACGGACGTGGCCTTTGGGTTTCGCCTACAGCTGAAGCTTCGGAAATTTTAGGGACCCCCAGTACTATTTTTGCTGAAACATTAACGTTGTACCCAAATCCAGCAACTACACACGTACGTATTAAAACAGCTTCGCCTTTACAAACCGCCATTAAAATATACGACGCTACTGGAAAATTAGTGCTTTTTAAAAGAGATGTCGAAATTGCAGAAAACATACGTTTAGATATTTCCACCTTGCATGCCGGTGTTTATTTTGTGCGTTTTAATGCTGAAAACGGAACTATAACCAAAAAACTCCTTAAAAAATAAAGTATTAAAAATGGTTTATAATGCTTCGGGAGTGAGTCCTCATTTTTGAAGCATTTTTTTTATCTTCACGCCCAATGGAATTCTCTTCAAAATTATTGGAAAATGCCGTAAATGAAATGTCCCAGCTCCCCGGAATTGGAAAACGAACGGCACTGCGTCTGGTGTTACATTTATTAAAACAACCGAAGCAACAAACCACCTTGCTGGCAGAAAGCCTTAAAAATATGCGGGAGGCCATTAATTTTTGTAAGAACTGCCATAATATTTCCGATACGACTCTATGCGAAATATGTGCCAACCCAAACCGTAACCAGACCATCGTTTGTGTTGTGGAAGACATCCGCGATGTGATGGCTATAGAAAATACCAGCCAGTTTAGAGGGCATTACCATGTGTTGGGAGGGAAAATTTCACCTATGGACGGTATCGGTCCAGGCGAATTAACTATTCACTCTTTGACCGAAAAAGTAAAAGAAGGTAGGGTAGAGGAACTCATTTTTGCATTAAGTTCTACTATGGAGGGCGATACTACCAACTTCTATATTTTTAAGCAAATTGAAAAATACAACATTACAACTACCACTATTGCAAGAGGTATTTCGGTTGGTGATGAACTGGAATATGCAGACGAAATAACCCTGGGAAGAAGTATCTTACACCGCGTACCTTTCGAAAATTCTCTAAAAAACTAACGCCTGTGAAGCTTTCCGTAGTAATTTTAAATTACAATGTATGTTTTTTTTTAAAGCAGTGTATTATTAGTGTACAGCGTGCCATAGGGAATATAGATGCTGAAATTATAGTAATAGATAACGCCTCGGCAGATGATAGCTGTGCCATGGTAAAGCGGGAGTTTCCAGAAATTACACTCATTGAAAATAAAGAAAATGTAGGGTTTAGTAAAGCCAATAATCAAGCTGTGGCCATTGCAAAAGGTGAATATCTTTGCATTTTAAATCCAGATACTGCAGTAGCCGAAGATACTTTTTTAAAGTGTTTTCAAAAAGCTGAATCGCTTCCCAACTTAGGAGCAATGGGAATTTATTTGTTGGATGGTACAGGAAATTTTTTACCCGAAAGCAAACGAAATCTCCCTACACCAAAAGCCTCTTTGTTAAAATTACTGGGCTTTACAAAAAAATACTACGCTACAACTATTGCTGAAGAACATGAAGGTGCCGTTGCTGTTTTAGTGGGTGCTTTTATGTTTTTAAAGCGAAGTACCTATACCCAGGTACATGGTTTTGATGAAGATTATTTTATGTACGGGGAAGATATAGATTTATCGTATAAAATAACACAGGCAGGCTTTGAGAACTATTACTTTGGAAATGCTGAAACCCTCCATTATAAAGGAGAAAGCACACAAAAAGATGCTGCGTATTTACAACGCTTTTATGGAGCAATGCAAATTTTTTATAAAAAACACTTCACATCAAATGGTTTGCTAAATACTTCAGTTAAAGTAGGAGTGAAACTTGCCAGACTATTAAAAACCAAAAATATTTCAAAAGGCAAAACTAAATTTGTGACACCTATCGAAGCTATTGTGGTTACAGATAATTTTTCGATGTTAAAGGAACTTTCAGCAGTACTTGAACAACCATTAAAATCGGTTTCAAAAAGTGTTTTTCAGAATGGAAATGTTCGCAATACTTTAATTGTTTTTGATGCCGAATATATACCATACACTCAAATATTTAAAGTGATGCGGAATTACAAAAATTTAGGAAATCAATTTCGTATTCGTCCGCCAGGATGCAATTTTATTATAGGGAGCGACCAAAGCGACGATAAGGGAGGGGTTGTGAGCTGGTAAATTTGGTAGCTTAAAATTGGCACGCTTTTGTAAAATGTGACTACTTCAAAGAATAATTTTCCGCAAAATGAACTTCCTACCCTGTATTTTTTGATTAATTTTGCAGTCGTAAAAAATATAACAATTAGTAATGGCAACTTTTGAACTGAAATTACCTAAAATGGGCGAAAGTGTAGCAGAAGCTACGCTTACCAACTGGCTAAAAGAAGTGGGAGACACTATTGAAGCCGACGAAGCCGTACTGGAAATTGCTACCGATAAAGTGGATAGCGAGGTGCCCAGTGAGGTTGATGGGGTGTTACTGGAAAAACTGTTTGAAGTGGACGATGTAATCCAGGTAGGACAAACCATTGCGATTATACAAATTGAAGGAGAAGCCTCTGCAACCAACACCACGGAAGCAAGTGATAATGAAATGACAGCTCCTGAGGTAAAATCGGTTGCTGCCGTTCAGGAAACTGTTACCGCTGCTAAAGAGACTATACAAACCACTATTGAAAGCTCTGGAGATCGCTTTTACTCACCATTGGTTAAAAATATGGCTAAAGAGGAAGGTATCTCTCAACAGGAGTTGGATGCAATTTCTGGTTCAGGAAAAGATGGTCGTGTTACAAAAAACGATATGTTGTTGTATCTGGAAAACCGCACATCACCGTCGCTTGATGCCCAGCAAACTACCTCTGGCAACCAGTCTGCTACACAGCAAAAAGCAGAGCAAAAAACTGTAGTAGAGGCTAAAAACCCGGCTACTGCAAAGGCTGCTGCACCCGTATCGGTAAATAGTGGGGATGAGATTATTGAAATGACCCGTATGGGGAAACTCATTTCGCATCATATGGTAGCGAGTGTACAAACCAGCGCACATGTACAAAGTTTTGTGGAATGTGACGTCACCAATATTTGGAACTGGCGTAAAAAAGTAAAAGATGGCTTTGCCAAGCGCGAAGGAGAAAATTTAACCTTTACGCCCATTTTTATGGAAGCCGTTGCCAAAGCACTAAAAGACTACCCAATGATGAATATTGCGGTAGACGGTGATAAAATTATAAAGCGGAAAAATATAAACTTAGGAATGGCAGCCGCCTTGCCAGATGGTAATTTAATTGTTCCTGTGATCAAAAATGCAGATCAGTTGAACCTGGTTGGAATGAGCAAAGCGGTAAACGATCTTGCCGGCCGTGCAAGAACGAATGCTTTAAAACCAGACGAAATTCAAGGGGGGACGTATACGGTTACTAACGTAGGAACTTTTGGAAGCATTATGGGAACCCCAATTATCAATCAGCCACAGGTAGGGATTTTGGCTCTGGGAGCCATTAGAAAGGTTCCTGCTGTTATTGAAACACCAGATGGCGACTTTATTGGCATTCGCTACAAAATGTTCTTGAGCCATAGTTACGATCACCGCGTAGTAAATGGAGCACTTGGAGGCCAGTTTGTAAAAGCTGTAGCCGATTATCTGGAGGCATGGGATGTGAAGCGGGAGGTGTAGGTCAAAAATCGAAATTAAAAATTTTTAAAACCGCTACCCTTTTTTTGGGAGCGGTTTTTTTTATTATATTGTATTTATGAAAAATATGAAGTATTTTATTTTGGTATTGATTTGTTTCGCCTTTTTTATGGCGTGTTCTAGTAATGATGAAGTTGCTGTGGAACAAGAGGAAATGGAGCAGATGGAAGAAGATAACCCAATGCCGCCCTCCAACTTTACTATAGAAGTTGAGCCTTTGTTTGGGTATGCGAATGTTAATTGGACTAATGACGTAGGTGGACCAAATAACTTAAATTTGAACTATGACCTGTATTTGAACAATAATCTTGTAATTAGTAACCTTGAAGATTTGAATTATACATTTGAAAATTTGAATTTTGACACTGAATATCAGCTAAAGATAATAGCAAAAAATGCCGAGGCAGAAACTGCAGAAGAAAGCATCTTTACAACCCTAAAGTCACCAGAAAACTACACTTTTTTGTTGAAGGAAGTACAACGAACAGGATCTACCATTGGAGAGATATTTTATTATAATTATTCCTATAATGAAGAAAATCAATTAATTGGAAGAGTTGATAGTGATGTGGATGGATTCCAATTTCGCGAATATACAGTTGAATATGATAATGAAAGTAGAATAAAAAAAGAAAGAGAGATTAATAATATATTTGGAGGGATTTGTTCAGAAAATATTAGCTATTTCTATGAAAATAATGTGTTAAAAACTGTTACATCTTCAAGTTTTTGTGGACCGCACGAAACAACAATAACGTTGGATCGTATAAGTCAAATTGAATATACCTATCATTTTAAACAAGATGATTGGAAAGGGGGAAATTCATACGAATATGACGCTATTGTCAATTTAGAATTTAACAATGAAGGACTACCAATAACTCATACTCTTACTTTAGTAGGAGCAAATTCTGGGTATGTGACAGAATTTGATTATACAGATGGAAATATGACTAGAATTAATGGTGGTGGAAATAATATGCAATTTGTTTTTGATAATCAAAATTCACGACATGCTTTGGGTTCTGGTAATTATGGGATGATTGGTAAGAATAATAGGCTATCTATGGGGACACCATTTAACGGATTACATTTAAATACAGCTCTTATTGACTTTGAGAATAAAAATAATATTGTGAAAAGTATAAGTGAAGGGGGTACAGCGGAATATTTATATACGTATACTCCATTTGGTTATCCTGAAACACTAACTATTTCATCAAATAAAGTGTTCTCATATTCTTATATCTTTGTTGAAAATTAATGTTTGTTTTTTTTAAAATTTTCTAATTGGCACGTTTTTGAAAAAAAACTAATAACGCATATCAAATAGGTATAAATCACTCCCCTTTTAGCTCATTAACCACATGCTCGATTTCCTCAAACCCAAAAATAGTGTACGTTTTATTCCAGATTATCGGAAAGCGTATTTTAGTTTCCAGGGTTAATTGGTCTTCTATAAACGTCATAAATTGTCTGTAAATTACTGGATTTTCAGTAATACCGATCACGCGGTGCTCCATGTTTTTTTCAGTAAGAGCTTTAGAAAGTGCTGTGCATTTTTCGCAACCTTCCGTAGAAAAAATAACGATTCTGTCTTGTATGTTTTTTTGAATATCGGTTGCTTGGTTATCTTCTGAAATGGTAATGCCCCGTTGTTCTTCATTTACAATAAGGTCGTACGTGTATTTTGAGGTTTCCCCATCCATTTCAATAAGTGTTATCATGGGTGTTTTTTTGCCTGGCGGGATATTTTTAATCACAGGCTTAGAAGCACTTTTACGATACCCCGTAGCATTCACCATTAAAAAAACATTTAGGGTGTCTGCTGTTTTGTTTTCGGCCATAAGGAGTACACGCTTTCCCCGTTTCTTTTCGGTAATAAGCACTTTAAGACCTTGTGCGTAGGTACCCAGCGTTGAAAATAATAGCACGAGAAAAAGAATATTTTTAACCATTTCACAAAAATAACAATTGTTACCTTTGTAGCATAAATTATACCAATGGAATTAAATCTAAGCCGTCCCATCTGTTTTTTCGATCTGGAGACCACAGGAACCAACGTCGCAAAAGACCGCATTGTAGAAATCGCCATTTTAAAAGTATTTCCTAACGGAAACAAAGAGAGCTATACCTGGCGGGTAAACCCAACGGTGCCAATTCCGGCAGCTACAACAGCCATTCACGGAATAAGTGACGAGATGGTTGCTAACGAGCCTACGTTTAAAGAGTTAGCTCCAAAAATTCAGGAAATGCTAAAGGATAGTGATCTGGCAGGGTATAACAGTAACAGGTTCGATATTCCGCTTTTAGCCGAAGAACTGGAAAGGGTAGAAGCAAATCTAGACCTCAAAAAAAATCTGGCTGTAGACGTGCAGACCATCTTTCATAAAAAAGAAAAAAGAACCTTAGCGGCAGCGTACAAATTTTACTGCGATAAAGAATTAATAGATGCCCACAGCGCAGCAGCCGATACCAATGCTACCTACGAAGTTTTAAAAGCACAATTAGATAGATACACCGATTTGGAAAATGACACTTCATTTTTAGCTCAATACAGCGCTCATAAAAATTATGTGGATTTTGCCGGATATATAGGATATGACAAACAAGGAAGAGAGGTTTTCTCTTTTGGAAAGCATCGTGGAAAATTGGTGGAAGATGTTATGGAACAAGAGCCTGGTTATTTTGGGTGGCTCCTAAATGCCGATTTCCCCCTTTATACCAAAAAAGTGTTAACCAGACTAAAACTTCAAAAGTTAAATAATAAATTATAAAATAAGCGAAGCCAAGTTGTTATTTACTAACTACTCGCAGCCAACTAATAACGCTCATGAAACTTATTTGCATAGGTCGAAACTACACAGACCATATTAAAGAACTGGCAAATGATCGTCCCAGTGATCCTGTAATTTTTATGAAGCCGGACACTTCAATTTTGCTGAAAAAACAACCTTTTTTCATTCCAGATTTTTCTTCCGAAATTCATCATGAAGTGGAAGTACTGGTAAAGATTAACAAGATTGGAAAACACATACAGGAAAAATTTGCACATAAATATTATGACGAAATTGGACTGGGAATAGATTTTACCGCACGTGACCTACAGCAACAATTAAAGGAAAAGGGTTTGCCATGGGAGAAGGCAAAAAGTTTTGACGGTGCAGCAGTAATTGGTAATTTTTTTAAAAAAAATACGTTTACAAACCTTAAAGACCTTACCTTTAGATTAGAAAAAAACGGGGAAATTGTGCAACAGGCTTCTACAGCATTAATGTTGTGGAAAATAGATGCGCTAATTGAGTATGTTTCAAAATACTTTACCTTAAAAATTGGAGATGTTATTTTTACAGGCACTCCAGCTGGTGTGGGTAAAGTTTCCCCAAACGACATTTTAAAAGGATTTTTGGAAGAAGAGCAAGCCTTTTCAATAAAAGTAAAATAAATGGATACACATTATTCTATAGAGAGCCTACGGGAAATTGCAGGTGATGATGAAGATTTTATGGCAGTGGTGGCACAAACCTTCTTGGACGAAATACCACCAGACTTGGCAGCTTTAGAAGAAGCTGTTTCAAATAACAATAAAGACCTGGCATATCAATTTGCTCATAAAATGAAACCCAATTTCGAAATGTTTGGACTTGGGTTAGAAAAAGATATTACAACCATAGAAACGTGGACAAAAACTTCTAAAAGTGTTACCGCCATTCTGGAAAATGTCGAAAAAGTAGTCTCCACCGTAACTACTGTTATTGAGGAGTTAAAGAGAGATTTCGATATTCAATAGATGCTAGCAGAAATTATTACAATAGGTGACGAAATCCTTATCGGACAAATTGTAGACACCAATTCAGCTTTTATTAGTCAGCAATTGAATGCAATTGGGGTAAAAGTATATCAAATTACTTCTATTCAGGATGACGAAACCCATATCCTTTCTGCACTGGAAGATGCCAAAAAACGAGTAGACTTGGTGTTGGTTACAGGGGGATTGGGACCTACAAAAGACGATATTACCAAACAAACCTTTTGTAAATTTTTAGGTGATACCCTGGTAGAAAATCAGCAGGTCCTTAGCAATATAAAACATATTTTTAGAACGTATATTAAACGAGAACCCTTGCTCAGTAATCTTGTGCAAGCTATGGTTCCTGCTACCGCTACAATTTTAAATAATATACATGGTACAGCCCCGGGAATGTGGATGGAAAAAGAGAATACTGTATTTGTCTCTATGCCTGGTGTCCCTTATGAGATGAAACATTTGTTAACACAGGAAGTGCTTCCGCGTGTCATCAAAAAATACAAGCGTCCCTATATTTATCATAAAACCTTGCTTACTTACGGAAAAGGAGAAAGCGAGATACAGGAACAAATTAAGGATTGGGAAGAGGCACTCCCTACAGCTATAAAACTGGCATATTTACCCTCTTTGGGACGTGTGCGTTTAAGACTTTCATCTACAGGACCAAACGAAAAAAAGTTGAAAGAAGCTGTGGAGCAACAAATGGATTTGTTGTATGCCCTTTTAAAAGATATAGCCGTTGGGTATGAAGATGATACTAATATACAGGAACGAATAGCCTCACTTTTAGATTTAAAAAAAGAATCTTTAAGCCTGGCAGAAAGCTGCACAGGAGGTGCTATAGCACGAGAAATAACAGCCGTGCCGGGTGCCTCTGCATATTTTAAAGGAAGTGTGGTGCCGTATGAGACCCATCAAAAAGTCTCTGTGCTTGGAGTAGACGAAACATTAATACAAAAACATACCGTTGTTAGCGCACAGGTTGCCCAGGCTATGGCAACCCAATGTGCAAAACTTTTTGGGACTCATTATGCATTGGCAACTACGGGAATTGCAGGCCCTACAAAAGGAGACGGGGAAGATGAGGTAGGAACAGTTTACATAGCCATTGCCTCCCCAAGTGGTGTTTTTTCTGAAAAATTCAGTTTTGGAAACCTTCGGGAACGGGTCATTAAAAAGGCCACCAACAAAGCTTTTGAAATGCTGCTTAAAGAAATTCTGAAAAATTGAGATGCTTTTTACAACAACTTTTAAATATCAAACTTTTTTAGTTTCCTTTTGTTGTTCAAACCAATTAATTTAATTAAATTTGCACCCTGTTTTAAAATAACTTAAAAGAATACAGTAATGTCAAGAGTTTGTGAGCTTACGGGCAAAAGAGCAATGGTAGGGAACAACGTATCCCACGCGATGAACAAGACAAAGCGTAAATTTAACGTAAACCTCGTTAAAAAACGTTTCTACATCCCAGAAGAAGACCAGTGGTTAACACTTAAAGTGTGTACTTCTGTATTAAAAGACATCAATAAAAAAGGTATCTACGCTGTAGTGAAGGAAGCCCGTGCAAAAGGCTTCTTAAACCAATAGTCACCTATATAAAAGCATCAAGAAATGGCTAAAAAAGGAAACAGAGTTCAGGTAATTTTAGAATGTACCGAGCACAAAGAAAGTGGACAGGCGGGAACATCTCGTTACATCACTACAAAAAATAAAAAGAACACTCCGGACCGTATGGAGTTGAAGAAATTCAACCCTATCCTTAAAAAAATGACGGTTCATAAAGAGATAAAATAAGTTGAGTTATGGCAAAGAAATCAGTAGCATCATTACAAACAGGATCTAAGCGTTTAACGAAAGCCATTAAAATGGTAAAGTCTGAAAAAACAGGCGCTTATACATTTGTAGAGTCTATTATGGCTCCGGACGTTGTAAACGATTGGTTAAACAAACAATAACCAAACCGTATAAAAATTTAATGAAGCCACTTTTTTACGAAGGTGGCTTTTTTGTTAGGGGTCGTAGCTTTAGCGAAGATTTCGTATTTTTAATGAGTTTTTGGGCGTGTCCATTTTCAGCAAACAAAAATGTTAGCATAAAATGGTCGGGCTATCCGCTATATCCCCGATAAAAATCGGGGGATGCCGCTACTATCCCTCACGCAAAGCCAGGAATTAGTTTTTAATTACAGTTCGCTTTACGTAAAAGGTTTTAACTTCTTAACACTTAAACTCATAAACAATCCATGAGCTTTTTTAAAAAAATATTCAGCAAAGAGAAAAAGGAAACCCTCGATAAGGGCTTGGAGAAATCTAAAAATAACTTTTTCGATAAACTTTCCAAAGCGGTTGCAGGAAAAAGCAAAGTAGATGACGATGTACTCGATAATCTGGAGGAAGTACTCGTGTCCAGCGATGTGGGGGTAAATACCACCCTGAAAATTATAGACCGTATTGAAGCAAGGGTTGAAAGAGATAAATATTTGGGCACAGAGGAACTTAACCAAATTCTTCGTGAAGAAATAGCAGGATTGCTTAGCGAAACAAATACCGGAAATGCAACAGACTTCGAAGTCCCCGCAACAAACAAACCACACGTAATTATGGTGGTGGGTGTTAACGGAGTAGGAAAAACAACTACCATAGGTAAATTGGCATATCAGTTTAAAAAAGCTGGTAAAAAAGTGGTTTTAGGAGCGGCAGATACCTTCCGTGCGGCTGCAATAGATCAATTACAAGTATGGGCAGATCGTACCGAAGTTCCCATTGTTAAACAAAGCATGGGAAGCGACCCGGCAAGTGTCGCTTTCGATACCCTGCAAAGTGCCGTAAACCAAAATGCCGATGTGGTTATTATAGATACCGCGGGCCGGTTACACAACAAGGTCAACTTAATGAACGAGCTAACCAAGGTTAAACGCGTGATGCAAAAAGTAGTGGGCGACGCTCCGCACGACGTACTACTGGTACTGGACGGCTCCACAGGACAAAATGCTTTTGAACAAGCCAAACAATTTACCGCAGCCACAGAAGTAACAAGCCTTGCCGTAACAAAACTAGACGGTACCGCAAAAGGAGGGGTTGTTATTGGAATAAGCGACCAGTTTCAGATTCCTGTAAAGTATATTGGTGTAGGAGAAGGGATAGAAGATTTACAGGTTTTTAATAAAATTGAGTTTGTAGATAGTTTTTTTAAGTAGCCCTGCTGTATTTCTTCATTTTTTAATCTATTTAGACGTAAAGGTATTGTTTCCGTCGGATTAATAATTTAACTATTTATTTAGAAGAAGAATAGTAATTTTACTAAAAAATTATATGATTCACCCACATACTGAACTTCGCTTTATTAATGAAGAAATAGGCCACGGCGTAGTCGCTACTAAATTTATTCCTGCGGGAACCATTACCTGGGTTCTCGACAAATTAGACCGGGAATTTACCCCAAAACAGTTTCAGGAATTTGATCCCCTGTACCAAAACACCTTTGAAACCTACTGTTACCGAAACAGCAAAGGAAATTACGTCTTATGTTGGGATCACGGGAAATTTGTAAACCATAGCTTTAAATCCAATTGCCTTTCTACCGCATACGATTTCGAAATTGCTATTCGTGATATTGAACCTGGAGAACAACTTACCGACGATTACGGATACCTGAATGTTGACAGCCCTTTTAAAGCATCGGAAGAAGGAACCAAAAGAAAAACCGTGTATCCGGACGATTTAAAAAAGAACCATAAAACCTGGGATAAAAAAATAGCAGCTGTATTTCCAAAGATCAATTCATTAGAGCAGCCCTTGGGGGCATTGCTTTCTGCATCTACAAAAAAAACAATCGCCAATGTAATTGCTGGTAATGAAGAATTAACTTCAATTCTTACTATATACTATAAAAGGTAATCTGTTTTTAATGAATGAAAATAACCCCGATAAAGCCCTAATCCCTTCCTTGTGGTGGCGGGACGCAATAGCTAAGGTTATTTTTTTATATGTAATTTTCCAGTTTTTACGTAACTGGTATGCTATATATGAAGCCTATGCAAGCGCCAGAAACCCATTAATCCCTTCCCACCTTCCAGATTATATTGCATTTCCGCATTATTTTTTAATCGTTTACTGGGGCGCGGGAATCTATGTTTTATACAGACTCATGAAAAACATACTCGTACTGGAAAAAACTTTTTGGATCATTCCTGTAGCACTTGTAGCATTTCTTTTTGGCGCTTTTGTACTTTATCTTATTTTAATGGAGGTAAATCCCTTCGGTTAGTCCAAATACTTGTTTCACATAAAAATAACGTACCTTTGCACCCGATTTACGGCAAAGTAATTCGTACATCTAAAATCGTACCTCGTACCTTAAATTTATGCGCACTAAAACCTTAAAAAAGAACAAGATTAATGTAGTCACTTTAGGTTGTTCCAAGAATGTCTACGACAGTGAAGTCCTTATGGGGCAATTGCGTGCCAATAATAAAGAAGTGGTACACGAAGAAGAAGGGAATGTTGTAGTAATAAATACCTGCGGATTTATTGCCAATGCCAAAGAAGAAAGCGTAAATACTATTCTGGAATATGTTCAGAAAAAAGAAGCAGGTGTTGTAGATAAAGTGTTTGTAACAGGATGCCTTTCTGAACGCTACAAACCAGACCTTCAAAAAGAGATTCCAAATGTAGATCAGTATTTCGGGACTACAGAATTGCCCGGCTTGCTAAAAGCCTTAGGTGCCGATTATAAGCATGAGCTAATTGGCGAACGCCTCACTACAACCCCTAAAAACTATGCCTATTTAAAAATTGCTGAAGGATGCGATCGCCCGTGTTCGTTTTGCGCCATTCCCATTATGCGTGGGAAACACCGAAGTACCCCCATAGAAGATTTGGTGACGGAAGCAGAAAAACTAGCAGCAAACGGCGTTAAAGAACTAATTTTAATAGCACAGGATTTAACCTATTACGGCTTAGATTTATACAAAAAACGAAATCTCGCCCAGCTGCTTCAACACTTGGCAAAAGTAGCGGGAATTGAATGGATTCGTCTGCATTATGCATTTCCTACAGGATTCCCTATGGACGTGCTGGAAGTGATGAAAAACGAACCAAAAATTTGTAATTATATAGATATTCCGTTACAACACATTGCGGACCCGATACTCAAAAGTATGCGACGTGGTACTACCAAAGCGAAAACGACTAAATTGTTGGAAGATTTTAGAGTGGCAGTTCCGGAAATGGCAATCCGTACGACTCTAATTGTTGGGTATCCAGGAGAAACCGAAGAAGATTTTCAAACCCTTAAACAATGGGTCATCGAGCAACGTTTTGAGCGCATGGGATGCTTTACCTATTCTCATGAAGAGAATACACACGCCTATAACTTAGAAGACGATGTGCCAGAAGTCGTTAAGATGCAACGTGCCAATGAGATTATGGAAGTTCAAAGTCAGATTTCTTGGGAACTAAATCAACAAAAAATTGGTAAGATATTCAAGGTGATCATCGATAGAAAAGAAGGAACTTATTACGTAGGGCGTACTGAATTTGATAGTCCCGATGTAGATAATGAAGTCTTAATAAATGCTGAAGATGGTTATTTGCGAACCGGGGAGTTTTTCAATGTAATAGTTACTGCAGCCGAAGATTTTGACTTATATGCTGAAGTCCTGAAATAATATCATTTTCTATTTGGACCTCGACTTCAATTTTTGATGAAAGAACTTTCCTTACTTTTCGTGCTTATCCTATGCTTTTCTTGTGCTGATAGTAAAAAGGAAACACCTACGCCAATGCAAACGAACATTGAAAATCCTGAAATTGGTTTCAGTACTAGCGTAGTTCTGCTTAATAATCCTACCCAAGAGCAGAGCCACTTGCCACGATTATTTGGTAACGGAAAAGACTT
This sequence comes from Flavobacteriaceae bacterium, assembly GCA_002707745.1. Taxonomy (GTDB): domain Bacteria; phylum Bacteroidota; class Bacteroidia; order Flavobacteriales; family Flavobacteriaceae; genus Marinirhabdus. The sequence continues at coordinate 12,541 of PANU01000045.1, read as the reverse complement.
GTACATGTCTTGGGTTACTAGGAAAGAAAAGACAGATTATTTAAATTATGCCGTTTACAAAGGTGGTAATTGGATAGGACCAGAGACCATTACCCAGGGAGATGATTGGTTTACCAATTGGGCCGATTTTCCCGTAATAAGCGAGCATAATGGCACTATATTGACCACATACTTACAAAAATCTGATACCGCTACTTATGCGTATGATATTCGTTACAATATCTACAATCCGAGAACTAAAACCTGGCAAAAAAACGTGCTTCTTAATACCGATGGCACCCATACAGAGCATGGATTCGTTTCTGCTGTCCCCGTAGCCAGCGGCTTTGAAATTGCCTGGCTGGATGGTAGAAACACTGCTGGAGGTTATAATGCCCACGACAATCACGGCGCGGGAGGTTCCATGACGCTACGAAGCGCTATAATTGGCGATAGTGGAGAAATCCTAAATCAAACAGAACTGGATAACAGGGTGTGTGACTGCTGTCAAACATCCATTGCCAATAACGGAAGTGTGACCATGATAGCCTATCGTGACAGAAGTGATACCGAGGTGCGGGATATCTCAATAGTCCGCAAAGAAATTACAGGGCATTTGGATAAATCTATAGAAACGGTTCACGCTGATAATTGGAAAATAGCAGGTTGTCCTGTAAATGGTCCTGCAATAGATGCTTTTGAAAATACGTTTGGAGTGGCCTGGTTTACCGCCGCCAATGGGGAAGGCGAAGTATACGTTTCCTTATTGGGAAATCAAGACATAGACCCTGTCCGGGTTGATAATGGCAATGCGACAGGTAGAGTTGATTTTGACATGTTATCTGCTCACACAGCCTTGGTACTTTGGATGGAGCCGAAGGGTGAAAACGAAGTTATTATGATAGCGAGCGTTGATAGTAAACAAGGAAAGACCGGTGAAATACTCATTTCTGAGATAAGTCCGGACCGCGCCAGTGGTTTTCCACAATTGGAAGTGATTGGAAATTTTGCATATATCGCATGGACCGAAATTGTGAATGGAAAAAATTCAATCAAAACAGCATTTTTCAGCACCACAGATTTACACTGATCGTGATTCGTTTAAAACCTATTCACGTTTCAATTTAAAGTAAAAAGTACTTCCTTCTCCAAATTCTGTATCTACCCAGATAGTACCTCCATGGAGTTTTATTATCTTTTCACAGTGTGCCAGCCCGACACCAGTGCCTTCGTGATTCTGTTCGGTAGGGACCCTGTTAAATATGGTAAATATACTGCCGGAATCTTCCTCCTTTATCCCAATACCATTGTCTTTGATACTGAAAAGATAAAACTCTCCATCTTCAAATGCATTAATTCTCACTTTAGGGGAAATACCATCTTTACTGTATTTTATGGCATTTCCAATCAAATTTTGAAACAATAAACGAAGTTCAACTTTATATCCTTGAATGGTGGGAAGTTCACCGTATTTGATTTTGGCATTACATTCGTTGATACTTTTTCCCAGATCGTAGAGCACAACTTCAACAAGCTCTTCCATGTCAACTGCCTCTTTCTTTAGGTTTTGACCTATTTTTGTATGCTCGAGGAGCGCTTTTATTTGATTTGCCAATCTTCCGGATGACTCGTATATATAGTTCACATATTCATTGCCCTTTTCATCCAATTGGTGATTGAATTTTTTACGTAATAAATCACTACCAAACTTTATGGTGCTTAGAGGCTCCTGTAGATCGTGGGAGCAAATAGAAACAAATTGTTCAAGCTCCTGGTTAGCTCTTTCTAGCTCTGCTTTTTGTTCAATAACCTTTTGTTGAACCTCTTTAAGCTTTGAAATATCAACCAAAGTCGAGCGTGTATAATGTACGCCATTTTTATCCACTCTAAGATTTGAATTTAAAATTACAGGGATTTGCTCATTATTCTTAGTCACTATAGTCATTTCTTCATTGGTAACATCACCCTCGGTAAGTATAGTCTCTAAAAGTAAACTTGCTTTTATTTTTGACTTCTCGTTGTAAAAAGAATGTATGGGTTTGCCAATTACTTCATCCTTGGATTCGAAGCCTAGTGTACTGACTAAAAAGTCGTTGCACTCGACGATAATTCCGGTGATTGGATTAACACTTACGTGCATTATAGGATCAGAATGGTAAAAATCTTTGAATTTTTCCTGACTCTCTTTTAATTGAACTTGAGATTGAATAACCTTTTCTATGTCGATAAAGGTGATGACGATGCCCTCGGTGCCAGATTCTTTGGAGTTAAACAGTGACATTCTCTTCAGAAAATGTTTGCCATTTTTTCCAACCACTTTCTTTTCAGAATTTCTACCGGTATCTAATACTTTTTTTGCATCCCTGGCAACAACATTTTTCAAGCGTCCCTTAAAGTTGAAGTTAAAGTTTTCAATGTGCCTTCCTATGTCTTGCTCCATAATATTGAAATGCTCCTTGATAGCGGGAGTAAATTTCCGAATTGTCAAATTCTTGTCTAGAAACAAAACCCCGATATTGGTGCTTTCCAAAAGGTTGTCCATATCAGCATTTAGCAGGGCCAGCTCTTCTAGCTTTTGAATATGCTCTGCATTTACCGTATGAAGTTCTTCGTTAACACTTTGCAATTCTTCGTTGGTACTTTGTAGTTCTTCATTGGAAGCAAGCAACTCTTCGTTTGTAGCCTGAAGTTCTTCATTACTAGTTTCGGTTTCTTCAATAGATTTTAGAAGCTCGTTCTTAGAGATTTCAAGGTCTTTCTCAAGATTTTCAATACGTGTTTTAGCAGCTTCGTTAATCGTAGTTCCATCGATGATCCGGTCACTAAAATTTTCATTATCCTGTTCAACCAAGCTTACAATATATTTTGCATCGCTTTCGTACTTGGAACCTGGTACATTCATAACGAACAGGTCAATAAGCCGCTTGCCTTCGTCTTCTTTGATCACTATATTTTGAAAAATTACTTTTTCCGAAGTTTCTTGAGCTTTATTTATGCTGTTGGTCAAAGGAATTTTTAAGGCTTCCGGTAGCATTTTTAAGGCATTGGTGGAAAAACCCTTTTTTGGGAGTTTTGCAAATTGCCCAAAATTACCTTTGGCCTCCAAGATATTGTAGTCTTTGTCTATCAGGATTGTGGTCGCTCCTAGTTGATCCAAAATGAGTTCACTCAAACCATCGTACGCTTTTTTCGCAACCTTACTGTGCGTGATCGATTGTATTGACTGGGTGGGTCTTTTTTGTTCTGTGTGCTGATGCCGCTCACTACTTTTTAAAGTTTCGGTACGCATTCGTTTGGTTTTCTCGATATTTTTGAACAGCTTATGTTTATGATCGATGACTTGATAATAATATTTTTCGCTCCCTAAATTTTCACTACTTCCCAATAATAAAAACCCATCCAGTTTTAGACTGTAATGAAGGATTTTTAAAACCCTATTCTGTATTTTAGGTTGGAAATAAATTAACAAATTTCTACAAACTACTAAATCAATATTGTTGAAGGGTGGGTCTTTTATTATATTATGATTAGAGAAGATCACGGTTCGTCGTAAGTGATCCCTCACCTTATAAACACCGTTTTGCAGATAAAGATATTTCGACAAAAGTTTTGGAGGTATGTTACTAGCTATGGCCTTATTATATTCACCTTTGCTCGCAATATCCAAGTGGAACTGTGAAATATCCGTCGCAAATACTTTAATTTTTAAATTTTTCTTCTGCTGCTCACATTCTTCCAATAAGAGCATGGCTATTGTATAGGTTTCTTCTCCTGTACTGCAGCCAGCATTCCAGACCTTTACAAGATCATCTTCTTCTGCATTGGAAATGATATCTGAAATAGCTTCATTATCCACTGTATCCCACACCGGCTCATCTCTAAAAAACTTTGTGACCCCAATCAAAAATTCTTTGTAAAGTGTGTCTATTTCTGCGGGATTTTCTTTGATTAAGGCTACATACTCCTCCAGCGAATCCAACTGATTTACCTGTAGGCGCCTGCTCATCCTCCTAATAAGCGTAGGTTTTTTATATAGGTTGAAGTCCAGAGCGGTCTTCTTTTTCAGTAAATTCAGAATTTCTGTAAAAACAGGCTCGTTGGTACTTACGATTCTTTCTGCGTCGTCGTATATAAAGGAGGTGCTAAAATAGCTCTCCAATTCAGTATACATGTCGCTCACTGGTAATATATAATCGGCTAGGCCGGTATTGATAACACTTTGGGGCATTCCGTCAAACTTGGCTTCCTCTGGCTTTTGGGCAATAATAAGCCCTCCATTTTCCTTTATATGCCATACGCCTTTTGTTCCATCGCTCCCAGTGCCACTTAGCACGATACCTACAGCGTTTCCGGCAAACGATTTTGCCAGGGACTCAAAGAACATGTCAATGGGGAGGTTTAGTTCTTTGTTCTTAGGTTTCTGTAGTAACCTTAGGTGTTTCTCCTCAATGACCAAATTCATAGTTGGAGGTATTATATAGATGGTGTTGCGCTCAATAGGTGCGTCCTGGGTAATCTCTACTACAGGTAGATTGGTTTTTTTGGACAGCAACTCTCCCATCAAACTTTTGTGATCTGGTGACAAATGTTGAATCACCACAAAAGTCATGTTCGATTTTATTGGAATTTTGTGGAAAAATTGGGTCAATGCTTCCAATCCGCCAGCACTAGCTCCCACACCAACCAATATATGTTTAGAGGCGTTTTTTCTCAAATTTTATTTAATTTTGCTAAAAATAGTTTCATTCGCGTTAATCATTGTAAAACCATTGTTCCACTAGTGTTTCGAGCGTAATGGAAAAATTAAAAATAGATAAATTTAGAGATTTACTAGCATTTTTAATATTTCTTTAAGAATAATAAAAAACGCCTTTTGAATTTTAACCTCCTTATTATTGCGCCTCATTTTCCCGAGCCATCCACGACAGCCGCAGGAGGAAGAATGCTACAAATTATCAACCTATTTTTAGCCTATGACTGTCAAATCACCTTTTCGAGCACGGCTACGAAATCAGTTAACAGTGCAAACCTAAGTTCACTTAATATAAAGGAGGTTGCTATAAAATTAAATGATTCTTCTTTCGATACCTTCCTACAGGAATTACAACCCAACATAGTTTTATTCGACCGTTTTATTACCGAAGAACAATTTGGTTGGCGTGTAGCTGAGACCTGTCCCGATGCCCTTAGAATTTTAGATACCGAAGACTTACATTTTTTACGGAAGGCTAGGGAAGAAGCCTACAAAAAAGGCGTCCCTGTCACTAAATCCAACTACTATACTGAAACAGCAAAACGCGAACTTGCAAGTATATATAGATGTGATGTAAGTTTGCTAATTTCGGAAGTTGAAGTTCAGATGCTTACCGAAATATTTAAAGTTCCAAGCGGATTGTTATTTTATTTGCCGTTTTTATTACCATCTGCTATTTCTGAAATACAAAAAAAGAAACAAAATAATTTTGACAATCGACAGGATTTTATTGCCATTGGAAATTTTAAACATGCACCTAATGTGGCTTCAGTTAAAATCCTGAAAGAACATATTTGGCCTGCCTTAAGTGAAAAATTTCCACAGGCATCTTTACTAATTTACGGGGCGTATGCTCCACAGCAAATTCAGGAAATGAATAGTCCAAACGAACGGTTTTTTATAAAGGGATGGACAAAAGATCTTTCAGCAATAATGCAAAATGCACGGGTACAACTTGCACCACTTCCGTTTGGAGCAGGTTTAAAAGGTAAGCTGCTTGACGCAATGTGTTACGGTTTGCCATCTGTAACTACAACAATTGGCTCGGAAGGTATGTATGGAAGCAATAAAGTGCCTGGCGGGATTGCAGATACCTGGGAGCAATTTATAACTGTAGTAGCATTACTTTACACAGAAAAGCGAGATTGGTTACACGCTCAGCAACAGGGGTATGCTATTTTGGAAACTCGTTTTCAAAAACATAGGTTTGCTGAAATTTTTTCTAAAAGAATTTTATTTCTGTCAGAAAATTTGAAAACCCACAGACAGCATCATTTTATTGGACAAATCCTCCAGCATCAAACCCTGCAAGCTACAAAATATCTGAGCAAGTGGATTGAAGCGAAAAATAGTTGATTGTTTAGCTAACGTACAACGGTGCAGGAATTTTCAATAAAAAACCATAAATTTGCACCCCGTTGTAAATCACGCCATGAGCACGCAAAAAAAAGTTGCATATTATACCTTAGGCTGTAAGCTAAATTTTAGCGAAACCGCCACTATTGCCCGTAATTTTAAAGAGGATGGGTTTGCACGGGTGGACTTTTCAGAAAAGGCAGACATCTACGTAATAAATACCTGTAGCGTTACCGAGAATGCAGATAAGCGATTTAAATCAATCGTTAAGAAAGCTCAAAAAGTAAATCCGGAAGCTTTTGTGGCTGCTGTGGGTTGTTATGCTCAGCTAAAACCCCAGGAACTGGCCGATGTAAACGGAGTGGACTTAGTTTTAGGAGCGAGCGAAAAGTTTAAAATTACAAGCTATATCAATGATCTACTTGCGGATCTTGACCGGAGTGGAAGGGGAGCCGAAGTGCATTCCTGCGAAATAGAGGATGCCGATTTTTATGTAGGTTCCTACAGTGTGGGCGATCGTACCCGGGCATTTTTAAAGGTGCAGGACGGATGCGATTATAAATGTACGTATTGTACTATTCCGCTGGCACGTGGGATTTCCCGCAGTGATACCTTAACGAATGTACTGAAAAATGCTGCTGAAATTTCTGCTCAGGGTATTAAGGAAATAGTATTAACAGGTGTCAATATTGGGGACTACGGAAAAGGAGAATTTGGAAACAAAAAGCACGAGCACACTTTTTTAGAATTGTGTCAAGCCCTGGATAAAGTAGAAGGGGTTGAGCGGTTGCGGATTTCTTCTATTGAACCCAACTTACTGAAAAACGAAACCATCGATTTTGTATCGCAATCCCGGACATTTGTTCCTCATTTTCACATTCCTTTACAAAGCGGGAGCAATGATATTTTAAAATTGATGCGCCGCAGGTATATGCGAGAATTGTATGTGGATCGTGTTTCAAAAATTAAGGAAGTAATGCCTCACGCTTGTATAGGGGTAGATGTTATAGTAGGTTTTCCAGGTGAAACAGAAGAACGGTTTTTAGAAACCTATCACTTTTTAAACGAACTGGATATTTCGTATTTACACGTCTTTACCTATTCTGAACGTGATAATACTCCAGCCGCTACTATGGAAGGTGTAGTCCCTAAAAGAGTGCGGGCTAAGCGCAGTAAAATGCTACGTGGCCTTTCAGCAAAAAAGAGGCGTGCATTTTATGAAAACCAGTTAGGAACCGAGAGAACAATTTTGTTTGAAGGCGAGAATAAAGCGGGTTACATTCATGGGTTTACCGAAAACTATGTAAAAGTAAAAGCCTCGTGGAATCCGGAGCTTGTGAATACTGTGCATCAGGTTACTCTTACTGAAATTGATGAGGATGGCCTGGTACGATTTCAGTATGTAAAGGAACCTGTGTTACTTGGTTAGTAAAAATCCCACCTGGATAATCTGGTCTTCTTCAGAAACAAAATATCCGGCTTTTACAGCAATCATATTTAAACCACTTAACCAGATACCTCCACCATACGAAGTGTGCAGCGTGTCCGAAGTATCCAGGTCACTCCAAACTCTTCCATAGTCAAAACCACCATACATACCAAGGGTAACAGGAATAACCGAAGTAGTTAAACGGGCTAACCGTAGTTTTAAATCGGTTGTGTGATAAAAGGAAGTTTCTCCGGTAAAGCGCTCGTTTCTGTAACCGCGTAACCCGTTGTTACCACCAATAGATGGGGCGTGATAAAAATAATAATCATCTCCAAAGTTAGTGTTTACAGCTACCGAGGTTCCTAATACCAGGTTGCCAGAAGAAATTAATCCTCTTTCGGTTCCAACTTGCAAGCCGGCATATCCAAAGGCGTTTTCACTATCTTCAACATTGCTTTTATACCCTATCGTAGCTTCAAAATGAAACGCCTTGCTAGGAAAATCTCCCGCGTTTTGGTTTCTATATCTGATATGTGCTTCCCCACCTACATAATTCTGCATTTCGAACACATTTGGGTTTACTGCATTTCTGGATGGTGTAAATAATCTGTCTGGATTGTTCTGTACCTCAAAGCTTTCAAAAAGGGCTTTAAAAGTAAGAGATTTGTATTTAACTCCTGCGCTGGCTTTAATTTGCTGAGTTCTTGCACGGTTAAAGTCTCTGTCTTCGTTTTCTGCATCGGCATCATAAAAGGTGTCGTTTCCAAAGCCAAAGAAGTTGTTTGAGAATGAATCACTTGTAAAATATCCATCTACGACTAAATTCCATTCTGGAAAAATATTTGCAAATTCTCCTGCATATTCCAGCTCAACCGCCTGAAAGTTGAAATAATAATTTGCCGAAAGAAAATGCTGGTATCTAAATTTGTTTCCATTAAAACCGTAATTGGTGTACGTGTCTCTTGCTCCTACAAATAATCCATCATCTGTCTGGAACCCTAAATTGGGCAATAAAATATTATTGTTTTCTTTAAAATACCTCCAGTGGTAGGTGTTTGTTTCATAAAGGTTAGTAAACTGGTGTGCAGGTGTTTTTTCGTCAAATTTGGACGTTTCGTATTTCCAGTCGTATACTTTTATCTGCCGACGATTTTTAATGGTAAATTTGTCTTTTCCATAGCCTCCAATAATTCTTACTTTTATGGGATTGTCACCATCGCCTGTCACTAAAAATTCGTCATCGTCATTTAATCCATAGACCCAAATTTCTTTAGTTTCATCTTTATGAAAAGTTCTGTCAAAAATTACAGGATCTTTTTCATCACTTATAGCTCGCTTAATGACTACCTGGGTTTTACCATCGGCCAGCCTGGTGATTTCAATTTTATCGTCCTTATCGGTACCGTGAACTGCCACGGTTCTGTTTAGGTAAGTTGCGTATCGTTCTGCAATGTTTTCCAGATTTTTTAATCTGGATTTTAAATTGCTTTTTAAAGTTTCAGCTGTCTCATCCTGTACTTCTGGGGGAAGATTTGTCCAGGCTGCATCTATTTCAGCTTCAGAAAGATTTTCCTGAATATATTTTGCTTCAGCAAGCCAGGTTTCCTTGCCTACTTTGGTTAATAAAGCCCTGTCCAGGTTATTAGCCTCGCCATTATACCATTTAATATTTCGAATTTCATCATCATAGCTTTGCCAGAAGCGTACATCAGGAAGGAATAATTGTATAATGGGCACCATAACCCCATCAAATCTTGAAAATGCAGCATCTCTATCTCTGGGAATTGGGATAAAACGGGTTTCGTCGTCACTTATTTCGTACTCGGCAAAACGCCATTGGTCCTGGTGACGGTCCCAATCGCCAATAAGCATATCGAATAAACGCGCTCTAACCCATGCTTGCTGGTCTACGCTGTACTTTTCGTCTTCCCGAAGTTTTTCCAGCACATCGGTCATGCTTTCAAAAGTAACAACAGTTCCTCCGCCTGGATTGGCACGATTGTAGCCTGGAAATTGGGTTTGCCCATCGTCTGGACGTTCTTCTAGCCAGTACAGCGCGTCCCCATAATCTTTACCCAGGGGGTCTAAATTGGGTTGTTTTTGTACGTAAGCTAGTTGTGTATTGCTATGGTTTATGTTTACCCCTTCTGCTAAAGGGTCTATTACCAATTGCATAAAGGGATGGGTGGTTGTAAAAAAGTCGTATACCACTGTTTCGGCAAAGGTACCCCGATAATCTTCCGGGTCGAAGGTAATTCCCTTTACTTTAAATTTCAGAAATTTAAAAGCATCTTTTTCCAGACCGCGAATGGCATATTCTGCACCGTTTTCATCTTTTAGTTTTGCTGTATATGTTTGATGTCCTCCACCAGCTTCTTTAACGGTAAGACCGCCTTTGTACTTTGTGAGGTCTACGTTGTTTGCAGTAACAGGAATTCCGTAATAGTTTCTAAAACGTTTTCCCCATAAAAATTTATAAAAACCAGATTTCTCCAGCTTTTCGGTATCGGTAACTACAGGAACTTTTACGGTTTCTGAAGTAAATGATGGTGTGGAAGAGTCCAGGGCATTTTCTGGAAATGCCGGGGTCATATTAAATGTTTTTTCACTGTCTTCTGTCACAAAAGTTACCTGGGAGCTCCCATCATCATAGTATTTTAGGATACTGAATCCTTGTTTTCCGTAGGTATATTGGCCTTGATATTCCAATTGTCCTCCAATAGCAGTAAGTCTGGCTTTTTCACGGTTTGTCTTTGATGCTTTTCCTAACGAACCACTAATAATCTGGTGTACTTTATTTTTTGATGTAAGGTATTGCAGGCTTTCCTCATGACCGGAAACAATAGTTACCCTGTCCAGTTCCTGAACTAAAGCTGCTACTTTGACTGCTAGTTCCTGATATCTTTGAAAAAATATTTTATCGGGATTCATTCCGCCCCAGTAGTTGTTAGACATCATGCCATTACTAAAAATAGGATGACTCATTACAATGATCAGGTTTTTATTTTTGGCATCTTTTATCATGCCTTCCAGTTCTTCAATAAATCGGCGTTGGGTTTTAATGTCGCTACATTTTTGATTAATGTATTGTACGCGATCCCAGTTACTGATGTACCATTTTGAATCTACCAGAACCAAATCGATATCGTCTGATATTTCTCTGTATTCCAGTGGGCATACATTGTTAGGCTCTACTTCAACTTTTTTAAGGTTGTTGTCTTTAATATAATCTTCAACCCATTCAATTTGTTTGGCGTTTTTACTTTCCCATTCGTTGGCCCCAGGGATAAAATATGTTTTCCCATTAAAGGAATTAATAAGATCCAGTTGTTTTTGAAGAAGCGCTTTGTTCTTGGTTTTATTTTCAAAATCTTCACTGGTATAATCTCCCGTATATAGAAGAGTGCTTTCTTTGTTTGCTTTGCTTAATGCTTGTTGCAGTTTCGTTAAGATAGGTTGGCTTGTAATTTCATCGCCTTCACCTAATCCTCCTGCAACATAAAAAGTATGTGTAAGTGTTCTGGAAGATGGACTTACCTCGGAAAGCGAGGGCGCCTTTTGTTCTTTATAACTGGCACAGGCCGAAATTATAAGAACACTGAGCATAAAAAAGAATATTTTGAGAGTAGGTTTGCGCGTATTTTGGTCCATAGAAGGGTTTTGGTTTTTTTCTTAAGGAATAAAAGTAGTATAGTAATAGAAGACTAGCAGTAACTTTAGCATTCCTTTCACTCTTAAAGTTTTCTTAAAAGCCATTTTTTGGGTATAAAAAAAGCCTTGATTTTTATTGAAAGTCGATAAAAATCAAGGCTTTGCTTTCTTATTAAAGAAAATTAAATGCTAATTCCTACAGGGAGTAGCGATTTATATTTTCTTCTGTTTTTACGCATAAAACCTGCTATTTCAGGGCTCGTAGGAACAAGGCTTATGCCCCGATCTTTCACCTCATCAAAAACAGCTTTGATAAAAATATCCCTAAAGCCTTGGTCTTCCATGTCTTCTGGCATGTCAAACTTTGTTAAGAAGATTTTTCGATCTTGCAGCGCGTATTCTATTCTTGCCATATTATCTCCAACTTCCAGTTCAAACTGGCGAAGGAATTCGTTATCGGTAATTTCTACATCTTCGATCATAATTTCAGGGAGTTTATTTTTATTTTAATTCATTGGTACTTCTATGAGCAATACGTTGCTGCCTTCATTGGCAGTTATAGAAACCTGGGTTGTTTCCCAGATTCCAATGGCGTCACGTTTGTTGAGTGTTTCGTTGTCAATACTTATTGTTCCTTCTATTACCAACACATATATTCCATGTGATTTGTTGTGTAATGTGTATGTAGTTTGGGTGGTTTCGGTAAATTGTCCTATACTAAAATAGGCTTGCTGATGTACCCATAATTCACTGTCATTACTTTTATCCTTTGGTGTTACAACGGTGCTAAAGGTGTTTTTATTCAATAATGGTGCAATTTTTTTTTGAGCGTACCGAGGTGTTACATTTTCAGTTTCAGGGATTATCCATATTTGAAAGAGTTTTACAGGCTCTTTGCTGTTTGCGTTCATCTCACTGTGTTCCACACCGCTACCCGCACTCATAAGTTGTATATCTCCACTTTCAATAATACCTTCATTACCCATAGAGTCTCGATGTTTTAGAGCTCCTTCCTGTGGGATGGTAACAATTTCCATATTTTGGTGGGGATGTTTTCCAAAGCCCATTCCACCTGCAACTATATCGTCATTAAGTACTCTAAGCTTTCCAAATTGAATTCTTTCAGGATCAAAAAAGTTTGAAAAACTGAACGAGTACCGTGCCGCTAACCAACCATAATTTGCCGAGCCACGCGTTTGCGCAGGATGTAAAATCTTTTTCATGGAGACTCCAGCTTTTAGAAAGGTTACTTAGTATCTTTGTCTTACAAAGTTACGGAAAAATCGGTAGTTCGGTTGCATTACTTTTAGACAGTTATGAGTAAAAATACTATTCACGTTTATTTTGTGCCTGGCCTGGCTGCAGGAAAGGAG
>PANU01000044.1 GCA_002707745.1 Flavobacteriaceae bacterium | reverse complement strand
TCCATCATTCCGTATGCGACATCAAACTTATTCGACGCATACGTCTGCATGTTGTCAGCCATTGTCCACTGTCGTGGCGTCAAATAGTTTTGATTATACCTGCCGATATTTCGCAATCTAATCAGCGCCTTGAGGTCTGCTTTTTCTGCCCGTGTCATGGGTCTTAGTTTCTTTCTAGACGCTTGAAATTTAGCGGTTGTGCTAGGGCTAAACACTGGGTCTGCAGCACCGATGTCTCCAAGCCCTTTAAAGGCACCTACTGTAAGTCCAGTCAATGAAGCTATAGGCCTTGCCACCTCCATACCAAAGCCTGTGTCTGCTTCGCGAAACCCTTTCATTGCTGCTACATCGGCTGCTTTCTCAATATCTTGCGGCTCTCCTGGCCCAGCACCAATGTTCCATAGCCATGGTTTCCAATTTTGATTCCACTCTTTCCACTTGTTTGTGTACTCGTCGGACTCTCCAAACAATGTTCGATCTTTTAACGGTGCCTCTTCTGGCTTTTCGTCGGGATTTACCTCTCTGTACATCGACACAATGTCTAACGGATGGATCGCTAAAGGGCTCTTGCGAAACTTTGCTGTTAACGCGCCCGCCGCATTGCGATCAAGAAACACCATGTTCCCTCTATAATACGTCTCATCATCCTGAGACCCCATCGCTCTTGCAAGCCTGGTCCTTCCCCTTAAGCTGAGCTGGCTGTACAGAAACTGTAAGTAATCGCGCATCTTCTTGTTTGACGCGCCGGGAATTAAATCTCGTAGCGGTGTGTCGTTATACTCAACAGGCCCCTCTTGTGCGAGTCCTGGCGGCGGCTCATAAAAGATTGGCACTGAGTCGCGCAAGTCTTTCACTGGCATATCGAGGATGGACTCTAAGTCCACCAATGCCCCTTCGCCTTCTTGATCTCTTTTGCGGACGAGGTTATGCACGCGAGACAATGCTGCCCACAGCAACGTGGCAATGCTTTTGTCGTCTGTTTCTAGCTGATCTTGAATAGTGGCATCGAGCAACTTTTCCGTTTGATCTCTTGGAAGGTTGCGCTCTTTCGACTTTGCCAACACTCTGGCTCGCCACTCGTTAGCCACGTTCTCTTTGGCTTTAGATATGTCCTCTTTAGCCTGACGCACCTGGCCCTTTGTCAGTATCCGTACATCAAAGCTAGGTCGCTGATCTCGGTATTTCTCTTCCGTGTCTTGCGTCTTTACCTCTTCAACAAGCGGCTCAGTTGCTGGTCTTGCAGAGGCCCTCCTTCGAGCAAGCACGTCTCCCACTCGACGCAACACTCCCGGCATACGCAGCTGCTCAGATGGGCTTAAATCTATGCGTGGGATGTAAAACTCTTGGTCGGGATCTTTCGACTTACGTGCGCGAATCTGCTCATCAGGCAACACCGCACGCGGTATATCCCCTAAGCTTCTCAGAGAAGTCTCCCCTCTCCTATCCAACTCTTCCGGCTTTTCAAAGTCCACCTGATAGACAGGCCTTCCTTCTGGTCCTGTCATCGGTGCGCGTACAAACCCCTTCACGTCTCGCTGGTCTTTGCCACCAAGGTGTTGCCCTTGAGGAACAACTCGGCCCACATGCAACGGGTGAATGTCTAACTCGGCATCACGCAGCTTTATAAGCTTCTTGCGTAAGTCATCTTCATCGTTTGCACCAGGCGGTAAGAGTGACCAACCTGCTGTAGCCGGGTCTTCAACAGGCCCTTCTTCCGTGCCAAACCCAACAGGTATGCGACCCTTCCTGTCACGCGGCATCTCCCTGCGTCCAGGCTCAAGGTCTGTAAGGTCTACATCGCGACCCACCTCTTCTGGGAAATACCCATACCTTTCTCTAAAGTCTTGCCGAGCCTCATCTTCTGAAACTCCACGCTTTGCGCGATCTGCAAAAAACAAGTCCTTCGTGACTTTAGGGGTAGCCATCTAGTTCCCCCCCTTCAGTTCGCCATATTTTTTAGCCATAGTCGCGTAACTTGCGCGGAGCTTTCTAGTTATCCGCGTCTTATCTGCGTTGTAATCGCTTTTTGCCCGCTCTTTTGCTTCGAACAACTTTGATTGCGCCAGCCCTAGGTCATTAACCGAGCCGCCCTTCTTTAGCTCCGCAATCTCGTCTCGCAACCTTCTGACTGTTCGATCCTGCTCCAGAAACTCTTTTTCTGATCTCAGCTTTGTTCTAAGCTGTGAGTTAACCCATGCCGTTTGCGCTGGAAGTTTGGCCTTTCTCGGATCAAACGTGTATTGAGTGATAAAGGCTTTAAGCTTGGCCCTTCTCTTTTCAGACTTTTTAGCGGCACTTTCTTTGGCCTTGGCTTTCTTAGCATCTAAGGGGCCTTTGGCTATCGCAGTCTCTAGCTGCACGCGGTATCGATCAAGAAGCGTAAGCCTGTCACGCACTGTTTGCCTAGCCTTGTCATGCCCACCTAGCCCCTTAACTAGCTTTTTGTACCACCTCTTCCCGGTCTTCTTTACGAATGATCTTTGGGCGTTTATCTCGTCAATCAGCGTGCGTGCTTTTCTTACAAAAGATTCTCTCGCTGTGCCTTCCAGTGGTTGAAAACTGCCATCCGGTTGCTTGACCCCTTCAAAAAGCGCGTTCGTAACCGACTTTACCCTGGGGACTAACACCTTGTTTGTTGGCACAGCCACGGTGCTGCTTGTGATGTATCCGTCTAAGTCACTCGGACCTGTGCTGCCAGGCACTTTAAACCTGCGGAACCTTCGTGCAGCCTTTCGTTCTGCCTTAGCTATCTGCAGTCCCGATAATCGGTTCTGGTATTTCCGGCGTAGAATAAGGCTGTCAGTGTTTCTAAGGCGATCTTTCAGGCGCGTAATGTCCATTCCAATGCGCCGCTCTGACTGCTCTATCTTGCGCTCACCTTGCTCAATGCGAACCCTTCCCTGACGGAGCTGCTCTCTCTGTGCAGGAGACAAGCGCATCTTTTCCCCGGCAGTGAACGACTTTAAGATATCGTTTGTTGCTCGCCTTTCATGATCGTCTGTAAACAAGTCCGAAAACTTGGT
This sequence comes from Flavobacteriaceae bacterium, assembly GCA_002707745.1. Taxonomy (GTDB): domain Bacteria; phylum Bacteroidota; class Bacteroidia; order Flavobacteriales; family Flavobacteriaceae; genus Marinirhabdus. The sequence continues at coordinate 10,518 of PANU01000044.1, read as the reverse complement.
TGGTCGCGCCGACTTTCGCGCCTTCTTCACAATGTCGATCAACGCATTCCTGTCCGTCACAATCTGTGCCAGTGCTCGCAAGTCCTGCTGGTTACTGGGAAGCTGACGCGGCAATACAGTCTGACCAGCATTAAGCATTCCACCCAACGTGGATACACGCTGCGCTCTCACTTGCGGAGTTTCAGGCGCATCTGTTCGAGCAATAATCTTGTCGATCCTTGCACGCTCTCTGGCTCTTGCAGCTTCCACACCCGTAAGCGGAGCGCCTTCTGGTGTAGCAGCAGGGCGGTCTGCAGGCTCAACTGCCTCCACAATAGACGGTGGCGTTAACTGAGCTGTAGGCACCGAAGCAACAGGCTCAACAACCGCCTTCTCATACTGCGGCATACTAGCAGCAACACTCTTCAATATGGGACGGAAGTCGCCTGCAATAAACTGAATGTGTTCAGCGATTTCTGAGCCATAAAGACTTTCTAACCGCTCGAACGCAGGACCACCCTCTGGACCTTCTTGAAGCAACGCACCAATTAACTGCGGGTCCAATGGTCGCAAATCTGCGCTTGTATACTTAGGCTGCACAAGTTGACCACTTAGGTCGTACTGCGGCTCACCCTTGTCTACGAACGCATCTAGCCGCCCCTGAAAGGCGTCCATCATTGTTCCGCCCTTACCCGAATCCATCTGCAAGATAGCTGCAGCATTCGGAACCGCACGCACTTCAGGCTCGCCAGGAATCGGCTGCAAGTCTTCACGCAGCTTTAGTTGTGGCATCTGACCAGGCATACGTGGCTGTGCTTCACGTGTAAGCGGAGTCATTGCCGGAGCGCGGATGCCTGTAAGGGGTGTTACCTCTGGACCTGTAGGTTGTGGCTGTGCTCCTTCAGGAGCTGTACCACCACGCTGTGCTCTGGCTTTTGCTAATGCACGCTTCCAATCTGCATCAGACTCATAGTCTTCTCTTTGCGGGCGTGGCTTATTGCGGTCCTCATATCCAACAGTTGAATATGTGCCTCCTCGCCACTTAAACCTTTCATCACCCAGCGTGCTCCTTGCATAACGCCTCGCTTCACCAAAACTCATGCTTGATAAATCACGCACACCACCTGCACCAGTCGTAGCGGGCGGTGTTGCAGTCGGTGTTGTTGCTGGTTGTGCTCCGGTGCCAGCACCCCCGGCTCCACGCATCTTGCGTAAGTCTGCTGCCGCTCGATCTCTCTTTGTACGCGCCTCTGCAGCACGTCGAAGCATGTCTTCCCGCGTATCCGCAGGCTTGCTCTTGTCTTCACCTGGCGCAGCAAGTTTGGAGATCCCAGCTGTAATCAGATCCAAAGGCTTCTTGCCTAGTATTCCAGTAGCGGCTTTGTTAATTCCGCTTACCATTCCGACTACTTTTCCTATTCTTTCAGGATCCCACTCGTGCGGTTCGGCATAATCCAGCCGCTTCACGTCACGGGAACTCGCCGTCCTGAATATACGATTACTCGGTACTCTCCACCTTGCCATAACTTCCCCCTATGCGAGCATCGTTTCTAGCATCTTCATTCCCTGAGCAGACATCGCGTCGTCACCGTACTTAAGGAGTTGCTGCTGAACAAGCTTTCTTGCTTTATCCTCGTCCACTCCCCAGAAGCCTGTCGCCGCTGATATTGCGTCCATGACGTCCTGCTCCATGGCACGCGACTCTTCTTTAAACTCTGCGCTCTCGTCCATTTCACGCTTACCGCGCGCTGCCTCTACCTTTGCAAGCTCCGCATTTGTCTTCTTAGCCGCGATACGCTCTCGTCCACCAGCAGTGAAACTAGCCTCCGTAAGACCACGCTGCTTGCCTGTCGACAACAGTGCGCCAATCCCTCCACGCGCTGCACCCGCCAATGCCTGCGCAGCTTGCCCGCGCACAGCTCGCTGCCCTTCTGCCAAGCCCTGCTCTGCTGCCCCAACTTCTTCACCGGCAGCCTTAGCAAATCCAGTTAGACCTGCCTCCGCCTCTTCGCGCAAGCCTTGCTTCTTTTTTTCAGCAGCAGACATTCTGGCACGAAGCTTTGCATCAGGCCCAAATCGTTCTGCTTCTGCCTTTGCTGCGGCCTGCTTTTTCTTCTCCATGCCGCTATACATTTCATCGTATTTATACTTTGCCATGACTATCTCCTAACCTAAATGCTTCTTGCATACGAGGTATACAAAGTGTCCTTGATATCCGCTTAACAGTGCTTCTTTCGGAAGGATATTGGTTCCAGCTGGTGAGCCAACATAATTCCTAGTATCCGTAAACTTAGTTCCTGAATCTGTAATGTGCATTCGGACTTCAATCATTTGCTCCACACCCGCTGCACCCCGCACTGAGCTTACTGTGGTTTGCCTTGCTAATCTATCGTAAGCACTTTTCCCGGCAAAATACGGGGCTCCCTGCAAGTAATACCCTTCACCCTCTAACGGCCCAGCAGCTACGTTTAGTGGTATCTGGTGCATTTCCCAGTCCCAGTTTTCTGCCGCATTAGATGCGTTTTCATCGCCCAACGAAAAGTCATGAATTTTTATGCGGTCGATCAACTTGCTGTTCCACGTCGATGACCCTCCTAAAGCAGGATCTAACATGGATAGGTACGCTACGCGACTATGTAAAGGCTGTCCCCCAGTAGCAGAACTATCCTCTCGCAAGAACGTAGTAAGCCCCACTCCGACCTCTACTTTAAACGTAGAACTCGTTGGCTTCACAAGCTGTGGGCCTGCAAAATACTTTAATACTCCCGACCCACCGGAATTAGAAACCATTGGTGTAAGGCCATACACACCGGGCACCATCCAGTTCCATGCCAGAAACGCATGCTCAATCGTTAGCGGGTACTGGATAGGGATGAACCTTCTGTCCGCTATAATCTGTGCTGATGCTGCACTATCCTTGTCGATGTACGGTTCGCATCGTGCATAGTAACCCGAAAGGACACAGCCCCATCGTCGATTATTCATTAACGGAACTGCGATAACTTCGTACCCGGCATCTTGTGCCAACTCCTGCCGAGGCTCAGTACGAGCTTCTTTATCGTACCCGCCTTTAATCTTATCCCTAAAGACCTTGTCGACCTTGTGCATGTTGGTGCTAAAGCCGCTTGTGGCGTGATCTGCCTCGATCTTATCCCCTGCAGCAGGCTGCGTAATCGACAGTGTATACGAATCAATAACTCCGTTGTCCGCTGTCGGTATGTTCTGTACAACCTCTGCCCCTGCATGGACGTCTCTCGTCATAAGCTTCTGTCGAAACTTCATGGAGATATTCACCGACACCAATGCATGGCTATCTAATGCTGTGTTCGTCCACGCACCAATACCGGCTGCGGTATTATCCCACCCAACATACTGCCCAGCATGCAGCCCATCGCAGTACAATAAGAATGCGTAAGACTTATATGGATGCATAGCCTGATCGATATCAGGAATAAGGATTGGGTTTTCTCTCCTATGGTCGCCGCTATACGCATCCAAAGGAATGTCCAACGACCACACTTCTCTTTCTGGACGCTGCGCTGTCGAGCCAAAGTAGTATTGGCTTTTGGACACAATGGCTAACTTAAGGTTGTACGCCTCAAGCCCGCTAAAATCCATCGACCCTTGGTATCTCGACGACCCCCACATGCCTGCTGTTTGTCGTATGGCATCCTGAGCAGTAGTTCCCCCGCCTATCCCAAGGTGCGAGCTATACTGTGTAAACGAATTTAAATCGTTACTAAAATTATCCGCAATCGCACACGGCTCTCCTCGCTGGTCAAACGAGAATGATATCTCTTCTAAGATCGCAGTCGGCGTATTTTTGTCCATCGCAAACTGTGCTGCACCGGCTGATCCTGAAGCGGAAAACAAATCCTGTGTGGGCGGAAGTATAAACGGTATTCCAAACGGACGCTCTCCAGGGTCTGTACGCACTGCCTGAGCTGCTGTGTCTACCGCTGTTGCGTCAGCAAATGTTCCTACCCTGTTGTACGGTTGAAACAATTGCGACCCGATATATGGAACCCACAGGTTTACACGAAACGTCGATTCGCCTGTAGACAGCTGCTCAGATACAATATTTGCATTGCTAATCTGTGCCGCAGTGCTTGTGATCGGACCATGCATTTGGTCCACCTGTAGCTTTGTACCTCTTGCTAGCTTCTTTCTGGTGATCTTAGCCACTATTTAATCTCCTCAAGAAGCGTTACGCATACCGTGTAATACTGCCGAAACCACGGACATCCGCGCCATCCATCATGTACAGGATATGGACTGCCCGGAGTATTCTGCTGCATGTCATATTTGGGAATTATAATAGCAAGCCTAGCTCGACTCTCTTCCGGTATTGGCACGTTGCAATCCAGATCAATTACACACCCTTTAGGATTTCCACCCGGATACAGTGTTGGTTCCATGTCTGTTGCCGAATTATGTGTAGTCCAGACTATGCTGCTTACGTTCTCTTTAGTTATCTGGAACCTGTGACGCATCAAGTTAATGTCTGTTAACGACCTGTCTTCCTTCATAAATGGATCATCTACTAATAGCTGAACACACAGGTCTTCGCTTGGAGATCCGCCAGAATACGGAGGGTTTGCGGTAGGCGGATTGTCAAACACGAAGTCATTTCTAAATGGCATCAACGCTTTGTTTGCAGCAGATATAGCTGCGTTTGCATGGTCATCTGTCATTAAGAAAATAGATACATTTGCGACCACCACTGGGCTGCGAAACGCCCAAGACATTTCCCATGCATACTGCCCATCGGTTTCATATATCTGTGTGGGCACAGGAGACGATCCACGATTCTGCTCAAACCCAGCACCATTTGTTGGCTCAATTTCAATACCTGGGGTCTGATAGCCTTTAAACCTATGCGGGTTTGTGTAGGACGTAGGAGCAACTACCGGAGCTATCTGAGACAAGTTTGCCGCAGAGTTATACACTGGCATAAACGGGAACATCGTACCCGTGACGGCAGTAGAACGATTTACACCTAAACCTGCAACATTTTGATCGAGAGACAATCCGCCCACGTCTGTCCCGTCTGTCCATGCTTCTGCATGTGGTGAGTATCCGGCAACAATCTGTGTCTGCATGAACCGTTGCTTGATGTCTCCCTTTGGCACTTCATTTACATGATCTTCTAAATCTTGAAGCGCATCCTCTACACGGGACCCATCAATGGTTGTTCCGTCAGAAAACTGCTGGTCTGATACATGCCTGTTGTGTTTACGCCAAGTCATTAGGACAACACCGCCGTTAGAGTGGCTTGACCTAACGCACCACCAGTTTTGTTATACGATCCCACCACCTGAACATTTGCCAATGCTCCAGGGTTTGCAACCACCTGTGTCGTATTCGCTAGCGTGCCTTTAAATAGACACCCTAAGAACACAGCCTTCCCTCCGCTTAAAAACTGCACCATGCTAGACACTTGGTCTGATGATGTCCTGTAAAACACGCACCCCCGGAACAACACCGTTGACGTTGCATCTACAGTAACCATCACGCCTGAGTGCAATGGTTCGTCGTTAATGAACGTGATGCCATCTAATACACAGTCGCTTGTAATAGCGATATGCCGGTTTACCTGAGTCAGCGTAGCAACTGATTTAACAAGCGTATCTTCTTTCTCAATGCTGAATCCGCCATACGTTCCCTGAGATAGCGAAATAACATTGTCTTTTTTTTGGATTTCACTGACCACCTCTGTCGGTGGCGTAATGTCCATGCTAGCAAGTAAGTCTCTGACATCATCACGTACACCCGCATCCTGCTGCGTGGGCACTCCGCCCTCAATGTTTAAATGCTCTCTTACTCGGAGGCTCATTTGCCACGCCTCCTTCTACCACCCATATTGCGGAACACAGCACGTACAGAATCTAAATGCACTGCTTGCGCTCGGTTCTGGATATGTCCGAATAGCATGTAATTAAACGACATGCCTTTGGTTGCATCGGAAGTAGCCATTGTCTCTACTTCTTCGTCATCAATAAGGTATGTCCCTGTTGTCTTGTTTGCAGCGTTGGTATCAGCAAAAGTTACGCCTGTCGTATTAAAGACCTTCTTCACCAATGCTTGCGCTGTATTGTAAATGCGCGTGCGGATTGTGCCTTTATTTAGCCTATCCTGAATTGCCTCGGCAGATGCGCCTGTTCCGCTATAGTCGATAATCTGACTAGTGTATTCCTTGACGTCTGTCCCCACCAGCGTATTGCACAAACCATAGACCCATTGCTCAAACAAGTAATCTGACGCTATGCCTGCTCCATGACTCATTAAGCGTATGTATAAACCACGCGCCTTCTTAATGCTCTCATCCTCTAGGCCCACAGGAACCGTCTTGTATGCCCAGTCGACCGGCTGTGCAATCGAATCTTCTTTGCGGATGTCTGCGGTGCCGATAACCATCTGCTCCCACGTAATCGCATGCATATTTACCGTTACACCGCGATTGGCATCAGTAAGGTTTGTCGTAAAAGATCTAAACGCTATGCCACTCTGGTTTGTCGCCGCGATCGTTACGCCTGTTTTCCGCTTAAACGGAAGATACATAATATCGTTAGACAAATCGGCACTTAGATTCATCTTGTTCGTTCCATCCGTAAACCGCAGACGAATCGAGTTTCCCGTCCTGCTAGCTGATGCACCGTCATAGCACTGTATTTCTTTCGTACCTGCTGTCGGACCACCAATACCCCAGCCAGTTGGGTTTTTTGCGCGAGGGTTGCAAAGTATCCCTTCTATCTCTGTAGCAACACCAGATACAAACACTGGCTCCCAGTTATGATTGTCAAACGTGAAGTCGACTTGCATAAAGCTAACTCCTGCTGACCAATCATTCCCCCCTGGCACAGTTATAGGTACTACACGGATTGGAACCAGGAAGTAGTACTCGCCCTCTCCTACCACCGTAGTGCTCGTCTCAAACTTGAAGCCTCGTGGCAACCGAATCCACTTGTCAAAAATCACATACGACGATGAAGCAGCAAGCCCGGTAGTCCCTTCTTTATACTTCCCCATTGCCAATCGATGGTCTTCGTCTTCTACACTACGATCAATCCCGCCGCCCCTGCCATATCGTAGCAAGTAATAGCTTGAAGAGATTGTGTTGTCGTTCACATAGCTACTCGCAGAACCATCATACCTTGCTCTGTCTACAAGGTTCTGCGTATCTAATGAGCCAACCATGTAGAGGTCACGCACACCAGCAACAAACCACGGGTTTTCTACGTTGTGTTGCACGCCCACGTCACTATCTGTTCCAGACAGATGCACCATGCTTTCTGTCGTCCAGATAGACCACTTGCCTCTAGCGAAGCATAGCGTTACTCGCTCTTCTGGAATCGATACCAATACCGCACGCAAAGACGGCGCATAGCTTACGTTTACACCTTCTGGCCGGAACATTACCGTTGTATTAGGTTGCTGGTTGGTGGTGCTTGTCCAGCCATTATCCACATAGTAGCTGGTCATTGGGTTCTTCAAGAACGACTGGAATAACGGTGAGAAGTCTTCCGACATTTCGCGCACAGCAAATCCGCCGCTCATCTGATGCACACCATTGAGGTCGGCCCAGATTAACGTGTTATCTACTGAGACATATGCCGACGCGGACAGACATCCTACACTTGATGACAGCTGTGTGGTCCTTCCTTGAGATGCCAATGCACCACCCGCCGATGGCGTGTACATCCACGTCTCCGACTTTGTCCACACAATGACGCTGTCTGAGTGCTCTGCAATTGCAGTAATGTCTTCTTCAGTCCCGATGACCACGTAATTCTGTGTCATCACGCTGCGTGGGTACTCAAAATCAGAGAAGTACAATGTCCGGCCTGAAGCGTACACCATGCGCCTATCGACTACCGTAGCGTCTACTGGCTTTGGAAGTGTAGACCTGTCGTAGTACTCAAACCCATCCTGAAAGATTCCAGGTACTGCAAACCCTGGGGTAACTACAGATGACTCGCTATACCCAAGCTCAAAGCTACTTCGACGTACCTTATCGATAAACTTATGCCGAGACTCTTTAAACGTAGACGGTCGATAGCAATACGTCCCCATCTTCTCAGACCCAAAGAACAGGATGTCATTGTACTGCTGGAAGAAAATTGAGTCGTCTTGTGCGACTACCCATTCTTGATAGTCTCGAGTAAAATTTGTTTCATACAGGCCATGCCAATACGGCATAGGTATGGCAGTTCTATTGTTCTCTGACGTGTGTCGATAGATGACTTCTTCATGCGTTGTGCGTGCAGTCACATCGTCAATGCGAACCAGATACAGGTTCAACATCTGGGCTGAACTTCTACGATTGGCCACATTTACAAACCCAGAAAACACTGAAACGATTTGCTCATTACCAAAGTCTGTAGTGATCAGGCGTGACCCTAAGTGCTTCTGGTATCCCCAATCGGTAGCTAACGCCTGATCCGATGGGTTCGTAGACATGGTTGTGGTTAGCTGAGTAACCTGACCAAACCCCTTACGGACTTGCCACGCATCATCTTCCCAGAGCATGTTTAATGCAAACGCACCAGGAATTGTCGAGGCTGCTTGCAGGCCCTGTCCTAAGAGTTCAACTTCTTTGCCTGGTACAGCCATGCTGCTCCTATCGTATTGCGTAGGTGCGCTGTGTTTTGCTCACATAGTGACTTGCGTTCCCATTACGCTGCACGATGTAATCTACAAGGTCTTGTGTCCGACGCTGTAGCTGTTCGTACAATGGGTTATTGATTGCACCATCGCGAATCGCATATTGCTTATAAGCCAGCAGTGCGATGACATCATGGTACATGGTTAGATCATCAATGAATGCGTTGGCAGCTGTCCAGTCAATATCGCTTGCTGGCACGTACTCAATGAGCACATCCCCCGACCTTACTGCTGACAGACGTAACTGGGTGCCAATTAGAAGTGCAGCTTGCGATACTGTATTCAGTGCTCGCCTTGTCGGTACTAGCTCATAGGAGAAGTTGATATCTCCCGCACTGTCTACCGCGTGAACCCCAAGTAAGTACTCAAGCCTCGTCGTCGTCGGCGTCGGCCCGAGGATTCGGATTGCACTGGCGTTTCCGCCAAGGTCGTAGAGTTCTGTGGAGTAAGTGACGGTGACACTTGCGTAGTAGATGTTGGGGTCAAGCTCGACCACAATTCGTCTGAACTCATCATATCCGCGATCGAGATAGGTCTGTATATCTGCACCTGTGAGCCAAGTAGCATCTGGTTCGTCCGTGTACTGCTGGAAGAGTGTGTATACTTCTGTAGTGTTCACAGTGTTCCTCCATATTTCTGGGGTGACATTAAGGCTTCAGACCCTTTCGCCTGCCTAGCTTGCGCCAAGTCTACAGTGTTCTTGTCTGATACAGTCGACAGTTGCTCTCTAGCCATTTGCTCTTGAGCCATCATGCTATCTGACGCTGCTAGCATTCCCGGTGCTTGTTCTGCCACCTGCCCTGGCGGTGACTGACGAGGGAATACCTTACGTGTCATTGCTGCTTGCTGGAACGCTTCATCCGGCATACCGAACGTCTCAATGCTGATGAGCACTTCCGTAATGTACTCTTGTCTTTCCATTGGGAGATCGTAGAACGCATCGCTCTGCATGTATTTGTGGAATACGTCTTTAAATACAGGGAGATCATCAGTGCGTAGAATTTCAACCTCAAAGCCTTTTGCAGCGCGTTCCACAATGTCTTGCGCGTGTGCCATTGATTGCATCTTCTCAGTAATATAGGAGTTGCCTGTACGGAAGCTGAGTTCCTTGAGTGCATCTCCTTTATCGATAAGACCCATCTGTAGCAGTTCGACGATCTTTGCGTCTCTATCTCCAGACTCATACCTAAACAAAGAGCCTGCTTCGAGGAAAACCTCTGGGTTCTCCACTAGGTCCATTGTCTTTAGCTCATGAAAGACTACTTTCCCAGTCCCGTCCATCATTCGCATGAACTTGTTTTCTTTATAAAACTTCTTCATCTGAGCAAGCACGCACTTGGCCATCTGCCTGACACCGCGCTCGATTTCGGACTGGGTGATCTGCAACTGGCTCATATCCCGCTCAGATAGCGCGTCTATGGCCTTTCCTGACGAAATGCCGACTGCCCTACGTCCGAGCGACACGGAGTGAACTCCGGCCACATCACCCATCTCTGAGTGGATACGCTGCACATTGTCCATGACGTAGCCAGGAAGTGGTGCTGCTTGCAGCTGCTGCGGTGGACCACCTGCAATGTTGTAGTAGATGACTTCGCCAGGACGATTCGTAAACGCCCCTTTAGGGATGCCGCTGTTCTTTGGAACAATCCATTTTGGATTACCCATCAACTCGACATTCATAAGCATCTGTGTGCGTGCCTTGTTGTAATAGGCTTGCAGCTCAAGTAGCGGGCGGATTAGGCCGAGTCCCCACAGCTGTCCTGGCACTTTCGTGTACCGTATGACCTGTATTGGGAACACGGGCATGTCTACTTTTTCTTTAAAAAGGTACTTGTTGTTAAGGACAAATGCATGACGCCCGTCCCTCCAGTACAC